>DASUGD010000229.1:0-25273 GCA_036274195.1 Gemmatimonadaceae bacterium
ATCCGGTGATGGCGCTGCGTAACGACTGACTGCCCGGGACGGGAAGAGGGAAACGGGAAACGGGATAAGGGAAACGGGAAACGGGAAACGGGAAACGGGAAACGCTTAAACGGCGGCTGGTGGCTGGCTGCTCGTGCTGGCTGCTCGTGCTGGCTGCTGCCTGACGCCGACTGACAAGAACCCCCGTGACGCTCTGGAGAGAGAGCATCCCGAGGGTTCTCCGTTTCCCGTTTCCCGTTTCCCGTTTCCCGTTTCCCGTTTCCCGTTTCCCGTTTCCCGTTTCCCGGCTATTTCGCCTTGCGCGCCGCCTCGATGATCTTGTCTCTCTCGCCCCGCTCGAACATCGCGTATATCTCCGGATCCGGAATTCCCGCGATGCGCCCCAGGATCGTGATGCCCGCCATCGAGTGACCCGGGTTCGTCCACTGCGCGATATCCACGAGCGAGTCGAACGCCCGCGCCTTGAGCGCCGCGAGCAGCGCCGGGTTCCGGCTCTCCGTCAACTGCATGAGCGCGAGCGACGACTTGTTCCGGTCCGTCCACGAGAGTGAGTTCAGCAGGTCGATGAACGGCTCGTAGGGAACGTCGAGCTTGAGCTCGGGGTGCTGCTGCGCGTACGTCGCAATGACCCACAGCGCTCGCGTGGCGTTGTTCCGGACGTCGGCGCTGGCATCCCGCATCGCGTACACCAGGTCGCCCACGATCGCCTGCTTGTTCGTGTAGTACGCGAGGACCTGGGCCGCGAACGCCCGATGGTCGGCGTCACTCGACGTGCGAAGCACCTTGCGCAGCGTGTCGAGGTGCTTGGCGGCAAGCCCGACGAACTGCAACTGGATCATGCGCGACGCCGAATCGGCCATCAGCGAGTGACCCTGGGACACGTCCTCTTTCGTGAAGCCGCGCATGACCGCCCGCATCTCCGCTTCGCCGAAGGCCGTCCCGGCCTGAACGACATCCGGCGTCAGCCGGCTCGCGCCGTTAGGCGGGGCGCGGAGCTCGAGGGTCGGGGCGCCGTCCTCGATCACGCCGACGTACAGCATGGTCTTCCCGTCCTCGCAGCACACCGGGTCCACCGAGGCGGAGGCCACGCCCGGAAGGTCGGCGAGCTTGGCCGGGACCTGCAGCATGGTCAGCGCGGTGAGAGTATCGCCGACGTTGATGCCGAGGGCGTCGCGAATCTGCTTTGGGGTGGTTTTGCGCGTTCCGTAGACGTCGATTATCCCGATGCGCGGTAGCTGGGCGCGAGTCGGTGCCGGCGACATCGCGAGGCCGACCGCGGCGACGACGGTCAGGGCGCCGGATCGAACGACCCGATAGGGGGTTCCAGGGAGCTGAGGCATTTCGTTGGAGTAGTGGCGACGACCAGGTTGGAATACGGTAGAGGACAAATTGGCGACGTGCACATGAACGCACCAATGCTTCGTGGCTCAGGGATCGACGCGCCGGGCTGAATCGTCAGCTCGCGGAATTCTGACGCCTGTAGTAAACCCCATCGTGGTCGCGTGAGTCCAACAGTTCGCCGACCCAGCTACCGGAACCAGCCATACCTCGCGCCCGAAGATTGAAGGGACCTCACGTGCCCTGTCGCCTTGTTGTCATACTGCTCGCCGTCCTGATCGCGAGCCTGTCCTTTGCCCCACGCTCGGTTGCGGCGCAGCAGGCGGACGTCATCCGCGGGCGCGTCATTGGCCCCGACAGCCTGCCAGTCTCCGACGTGCTCGTTACCGTGACGTCGTTTTCCGGCAACGTCAGCCGGACTGCACGGACGAACAAGGACGGCCGGTTCACGGTGACATTTCCGGCTGGCGACGGCGACTACATGGTCGCGTTCGCGGCGATCGGCTATGCGGCCAAGCGCTTCGAGGTCAAGCGGATGGCGGACGAGGAGGTCCTTCTGGCCGACGCGAAGCTCACGAAGGTCGACGCTGTGCTGGGCACGATGAACATCACGGCGCCGCGCGAGAAGGTCGCACGGAATGACCCCACACCCGACATCGGCGGCAGCGAACGTCCGGTGCCGACGCAGGACGTTCCGGCGAACCTCATGGGCGACCTGGCGGCGATGGCCGCGACGTTACCCGGCGTGCAGACGGTGCCCGGAGAGAACGGAGACCCCAACGGGTTCTCGGTTCTCGGTCTGGGCGCCGATCAGAACAACACGACGCTGAACGGAATGAACTTCGGCGGCACGGGGCTGCCACGGGATGCGCAGGTCGCCAGCACGCTCGCCACGACGCCGTACGATGTATCGCGTGGAGGCTTCAGCGGCGCTCAGTTCTCGCTGCGGACACGGCCCGGGTCGAACTACATCACGCGAGGCCTGAGCGTCAACCTCGACGCGCCGCAGATGCAATGGACGGACCCGGCGGCGCGCGCGTTAGGCCAGGAGTACGTGAACGCATCGCTGGGCGGCGCGGCCTCGGGCCCCCTCGCGTTCGACAAGACGTTCTACAGCATCGCGTGGCAGCTCGGGCGCCGAGCGAACGACTATCAGAACCTGCTCGACACGGATCCGGTGGGGCTCAAGGCCGCTGGCGTGTCATCGGACTCGGTGGGCCGGTTCCTCAATATCCTCGCGAGCCAGGCCGTGCCGGCGACAGTGGGCGGGCTCTCGAGCGACAAGCTGAGCGATCAGGGCTCGCTGTTCGGCAGCATCGACTTCGCGCCGCCGGGTTCGACGCGTGGAAGCGCGTATAACCTGTCATTCAACGGCGGCTGGTCGAAGCAGCGTCCGGTGTTCGGGTCGGTGACGTCGGTGCCCGCGAGCGACGGCGAGCGCACGAGCTGGCGCGGCGGGCTCCAGGGCCGGCACACGACCTACTTCGGCGTCGGCGTGCTGAGCGAGACGTCGTTAGGCATGAGCTGGTCGCGGAACTATGCCGACGCCTATCTCTCGATGCCCGGTGGCCGCGTCCGCGTGAGCTCCGTGTTCGACGACGGCACGAGCGGCGTGCAGATGCTCAGCTTCGGCGGAAGCCAATCGCTGAGCAACGCGACGACGAGCGTCGGCGCGCAGGCCATGAACCAGCTGTCGTGGTTCAGCGCGAACAACAAGCACCGCCTCAAGCTCACGAGCGAGCTGCGGTACGACGGCGTCGCGCAGGACATGACATCGAACCTGCTGGGCACGTTCACGTACAACTCGCTGGCCGATCTTGCGGCGGGGCAACCAGCGCAGTTCACGCGCCAGCTGACGCGCCTCGAACGGAACGTCGGACAGCTCGGGGCGAGCGTTTCGCTCGGCGATTCGTGGCGCCCGAGCAACGACTTCCAGCTCCAGTACGGCGTGCGGCTCGACGGCAATCACTTCCTGGACAGTCCAACGCTGAACCCCGAGGTCGAGTCGGCGTTCGGCGTGCGCAACGACCACGTGCCTAACAAGCTGTACGCGAGCCCGCGCGTCGGGTTCTCGTGGAGCTACGGGCGGGCGCAGGCGATCGGGGCGTTCCAGGGCGCGGCGCTCGGTCCGCGCGCCGTCGTGCGCGGCGGCATCGGCCTGTTCCAGAACGTGCCCGGCGTCAACCAGATCGCGTCGGCGCTGGACAACACCGGCCTGCCCAGCGGCGTTCAGCAGCTCACGTGCATCGGCGCCGCCACGCCGATCCCCGACTGGACCGCCTATGGCTCCACGGCCGGCAGCATACCCAGCCGATGCGCCGACGGCACGACCGGCACGGTGTTCTCGGACGCGGCGCCTAACGTGAACCTGTTCGCCCATGACTACGTCGCGCCCAGGAGCATGCGGTCGAACCTGCAGTGGTCGGGGCCGATCCTCGGCAACCGGCTCTCCACGACCATCGACGGCACCTACTCGCTGAACCTCGACCAGGGGGGCTTCGTCGACCTGAACTTCAACCCGCAGCAGCGCTTCACGCTGAGCGACGAAGGCGGCCGGCCGGTGTTCGTCGAGCCGGGCAGCATCGTTCCATCGACCGGCGTGATCGCGTCGCGCGACGCTCGCGTGTCGCCACTCTTCTCTCGCGTCACCGAGCAGCGATCCGACCTCCGCTCGGTGAGCCGCCAGATCTCGCTCAGTCTCGCGCCGGCGAACTACAGCACGCGCTTCACCTGGAACGCCTCGTACGTGTACTCGAACGTGCGCGAGCGGTTTCGCGGGTTCAGCAGCACGGTCGCGAACCCATTGGATGTGGCGTGGGGTCGTGCATCGTTCGACTCGCGCCACCAGATCGTCTACAGCGTTGGCTACAACTTCTGGGACGCGATCCGCGTGAGCTGGTTCGGCCAGTTTCGGTCGGGTCAGCCGTTCACGCCCGTCATCGCCGGTGACGTCAATGGCGACGGGTACTCGAACGACCGTGCATTCATCTTCGACCCGAAATTGTCGAGCGGTGACGCGGCCGTCGCGGCCGGGATGCAGCAGCTGCTCACGTCCGGGTCACCCGCCGCGCGCGACTGCCTTGCCAGGCAGGTCGGCCGGCTGGCCGAGCGAAACAGCTGCCAGGGACCGTGGACGTCCACGGCGACCCTGTCGATCTCGTTCAACCCGGCGAAGATCCGCATGCCGCAGCGGGCGTCGATACAGTTTCAGCTCTCGAACCCACTCGCGGCCGCGGACATGCTCCTCCACGATGACGACAACCTGAGGGGTTGGGGTCAGTACGCGACACCGGATCCGTCGCTGCTCTACGTGCGCGGATTCGATCCCTCGACGAATCGCTACAAGTACGAGGTGAACCAGCGCTTCGGTGCGACGAATCCACAGTACAGCGCGTTTCGCTCGCCGGTCACGTTGACCGCGATGGTGCGCTTCGACGTCGGGCCTACGCGCGAGCGACAGCTCCTCACGACGCAGTTGAACCGTGGTCGTACGCTGCCGGGACAGAAGCTGCCGGAGCCGATGCTGCGCGCGGTGTACGGCCAGGGGGGAGGCATTCAGAACCCGCTCGCGACGATCCTTCGCCAGCAGGACAGCCTTCGCCTAACGGCGAAGCAGGCTGACAGCATCGCGTCACTCAACCGGTGGTACACGCTCCGCAACGACTCGATCTGGGCGCCCGTGGCGAAGTACCTTGGCACGCTGCCCGATCGCTATGACGAAGGCGCCGCCTACGAGCGCTACATCACAGCGCGGCGCGCGACGATCGATCTGCTGATCAAGATCGGGCCGGAGGTCAAAGGGCTGTTGACGCCCGAGCAGCGTCGAAAGCTGCCGGCGTTCGTCGCGAGCTATCTCGAGCCGCGGTACCTCGCGTCGATCCGGTCGGGTACGGCAACGTTCGTCGGCGGGATGTTCCCGGTAGTAGGTGCACCCGGCCCGGGCGGTGGTGGCAACGTGTTCATTGGTGGTGGTGGCGGTATGCAGCAGGTGATCATTCGACCTTAGGGACTGGGGACTGGGGACTCGGCCGGGATGCTATCAGCGCCGACGAGGCTTGCTCTCGTGTAATAGCCTCCCCGCCGAGTCCCCAGTCCCCAGTCCCCAGTCCCCAGTCCCCTCATCTCGGGGTAACTGCAATGAGACTCGAAAAACCAGTGAGATACCTGTCGGTGGCCCTCGGGACAGCACTCGCGTCGAGCACCGCCGGCGCGCAGAGCAAGGGCCTCGCGCTTCCCCCCATCCGACAGCTGGGCGCGGTCACCGCGACGGCAACAGAGAAGCTCGGCGTCGTCAACAACATTCGCGCGCTCTCTGATGGGCGCGTGTACGTGAACGATCCGATGGGGCGGCGCGTCATTCTGTTCGACGCGGGCCTTCGAACGTTCACGGTCGTCGCCGACTCGCTGGGAGCGAACGGGAACACCTATGGCCGCGTCGCCGGGCTCATCGCCGCACAGGGCGACTCGACACTGCTCGTCGACCCGCAGTCGTTGTCCATGCTCGTGCTCGACCCTGCCGGCAAGGTTGCACGCGTGATGTCAGTCCCGAATGCGCAGGACGCCATGTCGTTCGCCGGCGCGTTAGGTGGCTCGGTCATGGACTCGCAGGGACGGCTCGTCTATCGAGCGGCACCGCGCTTCGAGTTCCGAGGCCAGGGGCCGGCCGCAGGCGGCCCGCCACGGATTCCCGACATGCCTGACTCCGCGGCGATCTTCCGCATCGATCTCGCGACGCGGAAGCTCGACACGGTCGCGTTCATCAAGACGCAGAAGATCAAGATGAACACGACGCAGGACGAGAACGGGGGCATCAGGATGGTGTCGGAGATCAACCCGCTGCCGGTGGTGGACGAGTGGGCGCTCGTGTCCGACGGGTCCGTCGCGATCGTGCGCGGCCGGGACTATCACATCGACTGGGTGAACGCCGATGGGTCGCGCACTTCGTCACCCAAGATTCCATTCGAGTGGCAGCGGCTGTCCGACGAAGACAAGGTAGCATTCATCGACTCGGTCAAGGCGGCGCGCGAGCGCATGGGTGCCAACGCGCCGCAGATCGCCACCGGGGCCGGGAATCAGCGCAACGGCCCACCCCCGGGCATGGAGGGCGGCCAGCCGCAGGTGATGATCTTCCGTGGCCCGCCAGGCGGTGAAGGCCGGCCTAACGCTGGCGGCACGGGCACCATGAACGTCACCCCACAGATGAACTTCGTGGCGCCGAGCGAGCTGCCCGACTACAAGCCCGTGTTCCTGAACGGCTTCGTTCGCGCCGACCTGGATGGCAACGTGTGGATTCGCACGATCCCGACGAAGCCGATGGCCGGCGGTCCGGTCTACGACGTCGTGGACCGCAAGGGTGTGCTGGTCGATCGCGTGCAGGTGCCGGTGAATCGCTCGATCACGGCGTTCGGGCCGGGCGGCGTGGTGTACCTGACGAGTCGCGACGGGATGACGACGAAGCTGGAGAAGGCGACGATCCGGTAGACGCGCGTCGCAGGAGGCCATACTCCGCGGCCGCCCTGACGAGGGGTAACCGGTCAGCGGTTGCCCCGAGTCCCCAGAGCTGTACGAACCCGCCCCACGGTCGGTCGGGCCGGTACACGCGCACCCACGCCGTCGTCTTGCCCAGCTCGTCGATCGCGAGCGGGTGGATGGCATCGGCGACCGCGATCGGAAAGTCGCCGCGGAAGAAGCGATCGATCCCCCACCGTCGACCGAGTTCGGTGGGCATGGCGGCCTCGTGGTCGAACTCCACCGTGCCCATCGGCACGCCAATGATGGTCTCGGTGCGACGCGGATTCATGCCGAGCGGGCGGCCGGCGGAATCGCGCACGAGCGCGCCGATCGGCTCTCCGGTCCAGACGACCTTCCCGCCGGCGTTCAGGTAGCGCCGGATCAGCACCGTATCGGATGCCGTCGGGGCCGCGACGTTAGGCAGCACATCCGTCGCGAACACCACCACGCTCGGCGCGCCGTCCGCGATCCGGTCAGTGAGAAAGCGGGCGAGCGAATCGGCGTCGAGCGGCTGGTATCCGGCCCCTCGGAAGTACTCGAAGGCGAGCCGGCTGCCGCCGACGAACGGCCGTCCGGTGGCCGTGGAGTCATAGTAGACCGCGAGCCGAGGAATCGAGGGGCTCACTTCCTCGATGGCCACGACGCCGCCGTCGTCGCACCCGACGTAGACCTCGTTGCCAACCACCACTGGCGACGACCATACCGCCTCCGCAAACGGGAGACGCCACCGCACCACGCCCGTCGACGCATCGAGCGCAAGCAGCTCACCGCGACCGGAGTTCGTGTTCGCAGTTCCCACCACGAGCAGCTCGCCTGTCAGGACCGGAGACGAAATCACGTTCGAGCCCACTGGGGTTCGCCACAGCTCTCGACCGCTCACGACCTCCACGGAGTGGATGAAGTGGCCATCCGAGCTCCCCACGTATGCTCGGCCATCCCGCACCGCGGGGGAACCGACGACCCACGACGTGTGGTGGCTCGACCGCCACTTCCGCTCACCCGTCGCGAAGTCGATCGCATAGAAGCCATCGTCGCGCGAGCCCAGGAACACGTTGCCTTCGGCGATCGCAGCCGTGCTCTGGATCGCGCGCCGATCGTAGCCCTCGCGCTTGAGGTCGAGCGTGTCGCCGACGGTGCGATGTACCCACCGTGTCTTGCCGGTCGCCATGTCGATCGCGTAGACGCGACCGTCCCACGAGCCGACGACCGCAACGCCATCCTTGACTGACGGCGTCGCGCGCACTTTCCCGCCGGTTTTGAGGCGCCACCGTTCCTTCCCGGTCGTTAGGTCGAGCGCATAAACGTTCCCGTCCCCTGCCCCGATGACGATCGTCCGGTCGACGACCACGGGAGACGACACGTACAGGTCCCACTCGCCGGCCGGAACGATGTTCTTGGGCAGCGTCGGGCCTGTCTGCACCGACCACCGGAGCGCGCCCGTTGCTTCGCTGACCGCGAAGATGCGCCCGCCGAGGGTGGCGGCGATGACGAGGCCATTTGCGACCGCAGGCGATGAGTGAACCGGCCCGCCCGCGGCAAACCGCCAGACCAACGTGCCGCTCGTGCGATCGAGCGCGTACAGCGTGCTGTCGCCGCTGCCCACGAACACGTGCGTTGCGGTTACCGCGGGTGTGGACCGAACGGCGCTCCGTGTCTGGAATCGCCATCGCAGGCCACCCTGGCCATCGAAGAGCCGGCCCGTTGCGACGCCCGTGTGCGCCGGCATGCCCCGGAACATGAGGCTGACGTCAGCGGTCCGAGGCCGAGGCGACTGTGAACGGGCAACGCTCGCAGCTGTCAGTGCCGCGAGCACAACGAGACGAGGCCACCGAAGCATCGCCGCACCATTCGTGGTTCAGGTGCGACAACGATGTCAGGGGTATCGCACGTCGTCAGCGACGATACGGCGAACCACGCCACGGTGCGGTGAGGCGGACTGTCGGCGCGGCGAGACGGATCTAGCCCTGACGCCGATTCGGGTGCACCGTTTGGCGATGCCCAGTCAGCCGAAGCGACGCCTCGCGCTCACGCGCGACATCTCGCCCGCGATCGAGCACTGCGAGCTCACGCACCTCGAGCGCACCACCATCGACCTCGCGCGCGCTCGTGCCGAGCATAACGAGTACGAGACCGCCCTCCGCACGCTCGGCTACCAGGTGAGACGACTGCCCGCCGGCCCGGACATGCCCGACTCGGTGTTCATCGAGGACACGGCGATCGTGCTCGACGAGCTTGCCGTGATCATGCGTCCGGGCGCGGAATCGCGTCGGGTCGAGACGGCGGCAGTGGCGGAGGCGGTGCGGACCTACCGGCCTGTCGCGGCGGTTCTCGCGCCGGGCACGATCGACGGCGGCGATGTGCTGCGGATCGGCCGGCGCCTGTTCGTGGGCTGTGGCTATCGAAGTAACGATGCGGGGATCAAGCAGCTTGGCGCCATCGTCGGGTCACAGGGCTATTCGGTCGAGGCGGTGACGTTCGAGGGTTGTCTGCACCTCAAGTCAGCCGTGACGCTCGTGGCGGACGACGCGGTCCTGATCAACCCGGAGTGGGTGGACGCAGACCGATTCCGGCCACTTCGCACGATCGATGTGGACCCGTCTGAACCGTACGCCGCGAATGCGCTGCTGGTCGACGGGACGGTCGTGTACCCCGCGGAGCATGTCCGAACGCGCGAGCGCCTCGAGGACGCGGGCCTAACGGTTCATCCGGTACCCGCGGGAGAGCTTGCGAAGGCGGAGGGTGGGGTTACGTGCTGTAGCTTGTTGGTGGTGAATTAGGACAGGCGACTGGCGACTGGGGACTGTCTCGATGTGATTAGAGCGCCCGCCCAAGCGTGGTTGCCACCGCATCCCGAAAGCTTCGACTCAGCCGCAGCTTTGCGCCCGAGTGAAGGATCACCACGTAGTCGCCGTGGAACCACGGCTGCAGCTCGCGCACCGACCCAAGCCTGACGACCGTCGAGCGGTGGATCCGGACGAAACGTGACGGGTCGAGGCGGGCGGCAACGTGCCGGAGCGTCTCGCGCGACCGCCACGTCCGCTCTCCACAATGCACGACGACGTGATCATCGTCGGCCTCGACCCAGTCGATCGACTCCGGATCGACCAGGTGAACGCGCCCATCGATCTTGAGCGCGAGAGGCCCAGCGATGGTCGCCGCTGGCGCCGGCGCGGGTTGGCGATCGAGCCGCTCGAGCCGAATGCGCTCTCGTGCTCTCGCTACCGCCTCGTGAACGCGCTCGCGCCGAATCGGCTTGGTCACGTAGTCCAGCGCGCGCGCCTCGAACGCGCGGAGCGCCTGGTCGGAATGCGCCGTCACGAACACGATGGCCGGACGCTTGTCGGCGGGCAGGCGCTGCACCACTCCGAATCCGTCCAGGTCGGGCAGCGCGATATCCAGGAACACCAGATCGGGCGACAATTCGTCGATCGCGGTGATGGCGTCCGCTCCGCACGCGCTCTCGCCGACCACCACGAGATCTCGCTCCTCGCGAAGGATCGCGCGAAGGCCGGCTCTCGCCAGCGGCTCGTCGTCGACGACGAGCACCCGCACGTCTCCGCGACTGTCGTGTCGGTCGCGAGTCACGCGGCCGCACCTCCCGGGAGCGTGGGCGTCGCGTTCGTGAGCACGTGAAACGGGAGCTCGACGACGAGCCGCGTCCAGTCACCATCGCGCCGGAGCTCGAGCCGCGATTCATCGCCGTAGAGGTGCGCGAGGCGCTGCCTCGTGTTCTCGAGACCGACACCGCTGCCCGATTCGGCTGGCGCACTCGACCCGAACGGCCCCGGGCCGTCGTCACGCACCTCGAGCGCGAGCCGCGCGTCCTGGCGGCGAGCGGCGATCGTTAGGCGCCCACCCGCCGGGGAGCGGGAGACGCCGTGGCGAATCGCGTTCTCCACCAGCGGCTGCAGCAGCATCGGCGGCACCTGTGCGCTCGCGACATCGGGCGCCACGTCCCATCGAACGTTCAGTCGGTTTCCCAGGCGCGCCTGCTCGATCCCGACATACGACTCCACGAGCTCCAGCTCTTCGCGCAGCGAAACCTCCTCACGGTGCTCGATGGCGAGAAGCACGCGGAGCAGATCGCCGAGTCGGCCGACGACCTCGAACGCCTCGCGATTCCGTTCAGTGAGGATGAGCGCACCCACAGCGTTCAGGGCATTGAACAGAAAGTGCGGCTGCAGCTGCAGCGTCAACGCGCGCAGCTGTGCCGAGGCCAGGTCGGCGCGAAGGCGTTGGGCTCGCAGCTGCTCCTCGCGGCGGACGTCGAGCGTGTGCAGGTAGTGCCCGGCGCCGAGGATGAACGCGTACACGATGAGCGCGAGGTGGCCGACCACGGCGAGCTCGGTCAGCCCATGGCGTATCACCGTTCGGTAGGGCGACGCCCGCCCGAGCATGGCCCAGGCAATGGTGGGAGCGGCCAGGTTGAGCCCGACGATGAACGCGATCGCGATCGCGACGTGTATCGGAACTCGCGTGCGCCACCCCGTCCGGTCGATCGGGAGTCGTGCCGCAGACCAGATGATCGCGGGTGTCGCGGCGCCCCAGAGCAGCAGAAAGACGATCTGTTCGAGCACCGGCGCCCGGAGCGCGACGCGGTCGCCCGGCGCGCGAACGACGATCAGCGACAGGATGACGACGTACAGGATCGCGGCGAGCCACAACGCGACGATGACTCGGCCCGCGGCTGCCCGATACGAGGAGGACATGCGCGCGAAGGTAGTGCGCGGCGCGTGGAGGGACCAGCGTTACCTTTCCGTGATGGCACCCTGCCCTGACTGCGGCGCGCCGATCGCGGACGACGCCAGCTGTCGCTCACTGTTCGACGAGCTGCTCGCGCACGAGTACGCGTTCCCGGCGGCGTTCGGCGCGGTGCACCACCTCACGGTGGCGGCGTACTACCTCCAGCACCCGCGTGGCTTCTCACGAGCCGCGATTCTCGGCTGGCGCGCGATCATCGCCGAGTCGCTCGACGGGTCGGCGACCCCGGCCGAATTCCTGAGACGCGCGCGAGCTCGGTCCGAGGCCAAGGTCCGGATACGCGAGCGCGATGCCGAGCCTCCCGATGGGTGGCCGCGTACGTGGCCCATGACCGTGGCGGACGCGGTCGTTCCGCCAGGCGATGAGCCTAACGCCGAGGGCCATGTCCGCCGCGTGACGCAGTGGGCGAAGGCGGTGCGCGAGACGCTCGACGTCCTGGCACTGCCAGCGGACGCTCAGCTCGAGTAGTACGCGGCGTTCTCCTCGATGTATCCGGCGGTGAGATCGCAGCCGTAGGCACGCGCCGCCCCGTCGCCGACGCCGAGCGCCACCTCCAGGTCCACGACCTCCGCGCGCAGCGTCTCTCGAACTACCGCGTCCTCGAAGTCGAGCCGCTGCCCACCGGCGACGACCGGATGCCCGTTGATCCACGCGTCGGTGCTGGGCGGTCGAATCGTGCACTCGAAGCACTTGCCCACCGCCATGAGCAGACGGCCGACGTTAGGGTCGGCGCCGGCCACCATGGTCTTCACGAGCGGCGAGTTCACCAGGGATTTTGCGACGCGTTTCGCCTCGCGCGTGTCGAGCGCGCCGCGCACCGTTGCGCGGATCATACGCGCCGCGCCCTCGCCGTCGCGCGCGAGAATCTCCGTCATGCGGGTGCAGCCGGCGATCAGGGCGCCGGTGAACGCCGTCTCGTCCACCGGACCCGCGAGCCCGTTCGCCAGGATCGCGCACGTGTCGGACGTGCTCGTGTCGGTGTCTACGGACAGCATGTTGAACGACACGTCGGCGGCCGCGCGGAGCATCCGGTCGAGCGTCGCCGCATCGAATGCCGCGTCAGTGAAGATGTAGACGAGCATCGTCGCCATGTTCGGCTCGATCATCCCGGAGCCCTTCGCGACCCACGTGATCGTCGCGTTGCCCACCGTCGTCGATAGCGCCTTCGGGTGACGGTCCGTCGTCATGATCCCCTCGGCCCCGACGAGCGGATTGTCCTGCATGTCGGCGGCGATGCCGCGGATGCCGCGCTCGATGAGGTCGAACGGGAGCGGCACACCGATCACCCCCGTGGAGCTCACGAGCACATGCTCCGGTGCTGTGCCCAGCTCCGTCGCGGTAGCAGCCGCCATGCGACGCACGTTGTCGATGCCGAGCTGCCCTGTCGCGACGTTGCTGACTTTACTGTTCACCACCACGGCCCGAAGGCGACCGCCCTTGATGGTCTCCCGCCCGACGATGACCGGCGCGCCGGGGAAATGGTTGCGCGTGAAGATGGCGGCCGCCGCGGCGTCGACGTCGCTCGCGAACACGGCGAGGTCCTTCGCCTGCGGTTTGAGCCCGACGTTGCGGCTCGCGCAGCGGAAGCCGCGCGGGAAGACGGGGCGATCGTGGAACGTGGTCAAGGACAGGACATGATGGGATTGACCAGCACCGGAACGCGGGAAAAGCTAAGCGTGTGAGCCAGGCGACAGGAGGTCGACCCTGAGGATCGTCGGCGGGAAATACGCCGGCCGCGACCTCACGTCGCCGACGGACTTTCGCGTCAGGCCCACGGCCGAGCACGTGAGAGCGGCCGTGCTCGACGCGCTCGCTCCCGACCTGCCTAACGCACGCGTGCTGGACCTGTTCGCCGGGACCGGGGCACTCGGGCTCGAAGCCATCTCGCGCGGGGCGCGCAGCGCCGACTTCGTCGAGTTCCGCCCGTCGAGCCTGCACGCGCTGCGCGCGAACGTGGCCGCGCTCAAGCTCCGCGAGCGCACCCGCATCTTCAAGAAGGATGCGGTCCGCTTCGCCGCCGCGTTGTCGGCCGACTGCTACGAGATCACGTTCGTGGACCCCCCGTACGAGTCACGGCAGCTCGATCTCGTGTTGGCGAGCTGGAACGCCACGGGCTTCTCACCGGTCCTCGTTGCGGAGCACGCCCGGACGCACGCGCTACCCCCCGGCGCGTGGGTCCGGCGCTTCGACGACACCGTGGTGACGATCTACAGGCGTTAGACCCTTGTCATTCCGAGCGGAGCGAGGCTACCCGACGCTCCGGTCGGCCGGCGGGCGGTACATCGCCGGATAGGGGTCGATCTCACATCGATACCCGACCCCGGGCTCCGTCACGATGATCGTCGGTGAAGCCGGAACCGTCTCGATCTTCCGACGCAGATGCGTGATGTGCACACGAAGATTCTGCTGCGCGTCGCCGAACACGTTTCCCCACACGGCGTGAAACAGCTGCTGGTGGGTGAGCGTTCGGCCGGCGTTGGTCGCGAGCGCCCGCAACAGGTTCCATTCGACCGGCGTCAGGCCGAGCTCGTGCCCGCCGCGCGTCGCCACCCGCCGCCCGAGATCGAGCACGAGATCGCCGATCCGTATGATGTCGGGCGTGAAGCTCTGATAGAGCTGTGAGCGCCTGAGCTGGGCCTGCACGCGGGCCACGAGCACGGGCGCGCTGAACGGCTTCGTCACGTAGTCGTCGGCGCCGGCGTTCAACACCTGCACCGTCTCACGCTCACCGTGGCGAGCGGTGAGTACGACGATGGGGACGCGCGTTTCCTCGCGCAGGCGACGACACACGTTAGGCCCGCTGAGATCGGGCAGCCCGAGATCCAGGACGATGAGATCGGGCGGCATCTCGCGGATCGCCGCCAACCCGTCGGCCGCGTTGCCCGCTCGCCGCACCCAGCGCGCGGTCTCGCGGAGCGCGTCGGCGACGACTTGGGCGATCCGCGGATCGTCCTCGATCACAAGAATCGAATCGACAAACGACATTGACCGGACCGCCCGCCGGTTCGGCGGAATTGAGAGTCCGTTAAACCACTCGAGATACCCTAACGACACACGGCCGGCGCCTGTCCTCATGAGTAACGGAGCATGCGAGAGCGAATGTCGCTCGCCATGGCCCGCTCTCGATGCGGCAACGCATCGAGGTGAAACACGCACCGATCGCGAAGGAGACTACCATGATCGACCTTAATGGATCATTGACGCCACAACGCGTCCACACCGCCGTCGCCGTCGCAGCCTTGGTGGCCGCGTCAGCCGTCAGACTCTCCGCACAGGAGGACACGCTTCAGCCGTCACGATTCACCATCGCCACGTACGCTGGCGCTTCGCTTCCGACAGGCACCCTGCGCGACTCGTTCGACAACGGGTTCCTTCTTGGCGCGCAGGGCAACTACGACTTGAACAGTCACCTCGGAATGCTCGCCAGCTTCGACTGGACGAACCCGGACACCAAGCTCGTGCCGGGCGACACGCGCACGAACGTCTACCAGGCCGATCTCGGACTCGAGCTCGGCGGTTCCCGAGGCAACACGAGGAAGTGGGCACTGCGACCGTTCGTGGACCTCGGCGGCGGAGTCCGCTCGTACAGCTACTCTGCCCCCAACCTGAACAACCACACCGGTGGCGAGGGCTTCGCTGGTGTGGGAACCGACGTCAATATCGGGCGCTCGTCCATTCGACTCGCGGCCAAGGACAACTTCTTTTCGTACGAAATGCCAACCGCAGATGGCACGACGGCCAGCCGTAACGACGTCAGCCTATCCATCGGATTCGGGTTCCATCCGTAAGAAACTCCGTGGCGGGGTGGGCTCAGCCGTGAGAGCCATCGGGATGGCATCCGGCTCGGCTTGGCCAGTTCCACGTAGGTCAGTCTGTCAGTTTTCGGACATCAGGCATCAGGGCCCGTTGCCTCGAGGTGGAGAACGCGGCAGTACCGCTCGCGCGAAACCGCTGGAGGAAACGGGCCCTGATGCCTGATGACGAAAAACCGATGACTGGCCCACTGGTGACTTGCAGTCGGACTGATTGACGGCAAAGCGGGAGCCCGCCTGATCCGGCGTCTCGCTCGCCCCACTGACCGCTCGCGGGGTTACACCGCGTATCGAGAGGTTACATAGGACGTTGGTCGGTGCTCGGCCCCATAGGCATACTGGGCCGTCCGAGGGATTTCACCTTCGATAGCGCTGAGCCTCATGGTCCTACTAACCGACGGCGGCATGACCGCACGAACGCTACGCGTACTGTTTCTGGACGACAATCCGGCCGACACCGAAATGGTCACCGAATCGCTCGCGCGGTCCGGCTTCGCGGTCGTGACCGAACGGGTCGATTCTCCGGAGGCGTTCACGCAGGCCCTGCGCGAGTTCGCGCCGGACGTTGTCCTTTCCGACGATGCCCTCGAGAACTTCGACTCGCTCGCGGCCCTCAAAGTCGTTCAGAACCTGCGACCGACCGCTCCGCTCATCGTCGTGGCCGGTGAGCCCGAGCGACATTCGGCCGCGTCGTTCGTTCGGGCCGGCGCGGAGGATCTGGTGCTCAGGAGCTGTCTGGATCGGCTGGCGCCAACAATCGAATGTGCGCTCGCCGTGCGACGCCGCCTGGAGAAGCTGACCCCTCGCCAGATGGAAGTGCTGCGACTGATGGCGCAGGGTCTCACTACGCCGGCCATCGCCCGAAGCCTCGCATTGAGCACCAAGACGATAGAGACCCACCGCGGGGAGATCATGAAGCGGGTGGGCATTCACGACCTCGTCGGCCTCGTGCGATACGCCGTCCGGGTCGGGCTCGTCTCCCCGGCGGCTTGATCATCGGACGCGGGCACTGACCTTCCGGGTCAGGTGAGCTCGCGGCCCCGGGTCTCCGGAATGAACGCCCAGGCGAGCGCGCCGAGCAGGTAAACGCCACCTGCCACGGTGAACGCGACGCTGAACCCGTGCGATGTGGCCAGCGTCCCGATGGTGAACGGCGCGGCGGCGCTGGCAACGCGCCCGAGGTTATAGGTGAATCCCTGAGCGGTCGCGCGGATCGTCGTGGGATAGACCTCCGCTGTCACGCCGCCGAAGCCGCTGAAGAACCCCGTGCCGAAGAACGCGACCAGCGGACCCAGGAGCAGCAGGACGACCGGGATCTTCATCGTGCCGTAGAGGGGCAGCAGCAGGCTCGCCATCACGAGGTACGTCACGTATACCCGCTTTCGCGGCAGGACGTCGGTGATGTAGCCGAACGAGACGTACCCGAGCCACATGCCCACCTGCATCGCGACGATGAACCAGGACATCGTTGCGGTGCCGAGGGCCAGCCCGCCCTGTCCCACCGGAAGCGAGAGGTAGGCCGGGATCCAGCCGTTGAGCGCCCACCAGCCGAACAGCGCGCAGGCGTTCATGAACGTCAGCGCAGCCGTTAGGCGCAGCATGCGGCCGCGGAAGATGTCGGCGAACCGATGAACGGAGGTCGCGGGCGTGCCGGTGGCGGCCGACGCGCGCCGGGCCTTCCAGACTTCGGGCTCGTCGACGTTCCGGCGGACCCACAGGGTGAACAGCGCCGGCAGGATCCCGACGAAGAAGACGGCCCGCCAGCCCCAGCGAGGCATGACGACGCCGACGACCACCGCCGCCGCCGCGAAGCCCAGGGCCCACGCACTCTGCATGAAGCCTAACGCGCGACCGCGATGCGCGGCCGGCCAGGTTTCCGACACCAGTGCCGCGCCGCTTGCCCATTCGCCGCCCATGCCAAGGCCGAGGAGCACACGGAAGATCGCGAACTGCCACAGCGTCTGCGACAGTCCGCACGCGGCGGTGAACACCGAGTAGAGGAGCACGCTCGCGATCATGGCACGGGTGCGCCCAAACCGGTCGGCGATGTGGCCGAAGAGGAGCCCACCGGCGGCACCGCCGAGCAGCGTGACGGACCCCAGCGCGCCGGCCTGCGCTTTCGTGAGCCCGAGCTCCGCGATGACCGACGCGAGCACGAGGGAGAAGAGCATCACGTCGAACGCGTCGAGCGCCCAGCCCATTGACGCAGCGATGAGGGCGCGGCGCGAGGCAGCGCTGCCGGAGTACCACCACCCGAGGAGGCCGCCGGCTGGCGCGGCGACAGCGTCGGAGCCGGCTCGGAGCGGCTCGGTCCTCGTTGCGTCGGTGTCGATTGCCATGTGCGCCTGATGCTACCGAGTGACCCGTGTGCTGTCGAGTTCTCGCGCGCGGATCAGGCGGTGCTCTCCTTTGTGTGAAGGGTATGTCAACACCGGCCTGAATCCGCGGGGCAGCGCGTCTCCGTGTTGCAGTACGTTCTCGAACGACAACAGGAGTGCGACGTGCACAGACTACATACCTTGGCAGTTTCCGCCGTCATAACGACGGCTGCTATCTTCAGCGCCGCGTGCGCGAGCGCGGCTGGTCGGCAGTATTCGTCCGTTCCCCACTCGAGCGACGTGCTCACGTGGAGTGAGCTGGCGAGTGAGACCCATCAAAACGCGTATGTGGCGGTGGAGCGATTGCGACCGCTCTTCCTCCAGCCCCGCCCGGGCGCGGGTGAGGCACGCGGGGAGCCGCGAACCGTCAGCGTGTTCATTGACGGCGACTTCGCCGGCGACCTGAGCGTGCTGCGCACGATTCCCGTGCGGGACATCGAGTCCATTCGGCGAGTGCAGCCGTCGATGGCGTACGCCACGCTGGGCTCGCTGCACATGGCGGATGAGATTCTCATGGTGCGGCTGCGCTGACGTCTGGCGTTAGGCTCGCCGATGGCACGACCCGTGTAGGATCGGAACGGCGCAAACCAGGACGGCCGACGGCAGCGCACTGAAGCCGGCGGTGGGCAGTGGGCAGTAGCAAGAAGGCAGAGGAGACACCGCGATGCGTGGTGCCGTCTCTGCCCTCTGCCGTCTGCACCTGCCGTCGGCCATTGCCCGCAGCTGAACGCGGAACACTCAGCGCATATCGACGGCGATGTTCCTCCACTTCCCCTGATTGAACCGCACCACGCTCAACGTGCAGCGTGTGGCATGCCCAACCAGGATCGCGATCCAGATGTGCAGCGGCTCGAGCGTCCCCATCTCCTTGATCACGGCACAGATGCCTAACGGCACGACGATCTGCGAGACGATCGAGATGTAGAGTGGGCTCTTCGTGTCCCCGGTGCCCTGGAGGCCGCCGGTATACGTGAGCGCGATCGTGATGAACAGCCCCGACACGCTCAGCACGCGCAACAGCTGCGCGCCAATCTCGAGCACCGCCGGGTCGCTCATGCCGAACACGCCCAACAGCTGACGCGGGATGAGCAGGAAGAAGAGCCCGATGAATGCCGCCCCGGCGATGCCGTACCGCGCAGCCACGTGCACGGCCGCGTCCGCACGCTCCGGCTGCGCGGCGCCGAGATTCTGACCGGCCACCGCGGCCGCCGCGCCCATGAGCCCGACCGACGTCCAGGTGATGAGCGAAAAGAGCTGCGAGTAGCCGATCGCGAACGCGGCCTGCGCCGCGCGCCCCTGCGCGACCGAGCCGATGAACGCGAGCATCAGCGTCCCGCCCACGTTCATCGCGATCCCCTGAATTCCCGACGGCAAGCCGAAGCGGAACAGCGCCCGAATGATCGACCAGTCCGGTCCAAACCCCTGACCGCGCGGGAACTTCACGACCCACGCGCCGCTCCAGAGCTTCCAGAGCGAGTAGATCATCAGGGTGCCTGACGCGATGCACGTGCCCACCGCCGCACCCTTGGTGCCGAGCTCGGGGATCGGCCCGAACCCGCGAATGAACACGATGTTCAGCACGAGGTTGAGCACCGTGAGCGCGATGCCGAGCACCATCGGGGTCCGCGCGTCGCCGGCGGCCCGAAGCGCTCCGCCCAACATGAAGAACACCATCATGCCGACGCTGGCCACGAACATGATGCGCAGGAACGGAAGCGCTTCGACTTTCACCTGCGGTGCAGCGTTGACGAGATCGAGCAGCACGGGTGACGCGAACCATCCGATCGGCGCCATGATGAGCAGCGAGATCCCGACCGCCGTGAGGAACGCCTGGTAGACCACGCGGTCGACCTTCTCCTCGTCGCCGGCGCCGGCGAACCGTGCGACGAGCACGCCCATGCCGATGAAGAGCGACGAGATGAACGCGATGACGATGAGGAAGATCTGCCAGGCGTCACCGATGGCCGCGTTCCCCTGGTAGCCCACGAGGTGGCCGACGAGGATGTGGTCGACAATGCCCTGCATGCCGCCCACGATGTTCGTGAGCATCGTCGGCCACGCGATCTTCCACACGGCGGATCGCAGCGGGCCTTCGATGATCGAGCGATCGTAGCGGCGGCGCTCGGCAGTCGCGGTGAGCGGAGGAGCCGCGACCGGACTCGGCGTCGTTGTGGATTTTGCGGGGACGCTGACGGATACGTCGGTCACGGTCGCTGGGCGGCTCTCCCGTTTCGAGGCTGAGGATGGTGCCGGTCGCAATCTAGTCCGATGACCGGGTGCGGCGCGGGCTGCCATCGGCGTCGACGGCAGCCCGCACGCTTCCTTTACACTACTGGCAAGCTGCTACAGTGCGCGCGCCAGCGTGATCCCCGCCTCCCGTTCCGGCATGTCGCGTTCCCGCGGCGACTCGCGCATGGCCTCTGGCACCACGACTTCCCCCAGCACACCGGCCACGGCACGTCGCCCATCCGTGGACGCGACCGCGGTGACGAGCCATTCCTTGTCCCATCGTTTACCGACGAGGCCGAAGTAGAGCTCAACCGCTGCCTCCCACTCGCCGCGCGCGAGCAGCCCGCGGAGGTGTCGAGCGTGGTCCGGCCGTAGCAGGTAGCCTCCCCATTGGCGGACGTAGTCGGCGATTCGATGCACGAGCTCGTGGCGGGACTCGGCGACGGCGGAGAAGCGAACGCCGTCGGCGGCGTGGACGACCGCGATGTACAGGGCTTGCTTCGGGCTTGCGGGCAGTGACTCGGCGCGCGTCGTTCCGCGGCGAACGGATCGGGCTGTTCGGGCGGATCGGTCAGGTCTCTCGCGCTTCACGATTTGCGTCACGACTTCCTCCAGTGCTGCCGTTCCAGTGCCGGCGAACCGGGCCGCCGATCTCGGCGGCCGGCCGCGGCGTCGATTGCGTGTCCATTCATATGTCGAATGACACGACGAAAAATCGACAACGGGTGTGTCAATGGAGTGGTGAAGGTCCGAACCGTGTTTGTCCGGACAATGTCAACGGACGGCGCGCGCGGTGAGTTGGCATCGTCGGGCGTCGAGCCGGATGAGACGGCAGACGGCAGCGCGCCGAAGCGGGCAGACGGCAGTCAAGTCTGCCCTCTTCTTCACTGCCCACTGCCCGCCGCCGGCTTCAGTGCGCTGCCGTCTGCCGTCTTTGGTGAGGTCCGGACCGATCCCACCGGTACGTGGGCCGGCGAGCCTAACGATTGACGCCAACAATCCGCGTGCTCTCCGCGACGGCTGCATCTCTCGTCTCCACCACCGCATCAATCAGCCCATACCGCTGCGCCTCCGGCGCCGCCATCCAGCGATCCCGATCGAAGTCCCGCTCGATCCGCTCCAGCGGCTGTCCGGTATGCCGCGCCAGCAGCTCGAACATCTTCGCGCGCATGTACAGAATCTCCTTCGCGCGAATCTCGATGTCGGCTGCGACTCCCTGCACCGCGCCCGACTGCGACGGCTGGTGCATCATGATCCGCGCGTGCGGCAGCGACTGACGCCTCCCCGGATGCCCCGCCGCGAGCAGAAAGCAACCCATGCTCGCCGCCATGCCCATGCACATCGTGCCAACGGGCGACTCCAGGTACCGCATCGTGTCGTAGATCGCGAGCCCCGCCGACACGCTGCCGCCGGGACAGTTGATGTACATGTGGATGTCCTTCCCCGGACCGTCGGCCTCGAGAAAGAGCAGCTGCGCGATGATCAGGTTCGCGACGTCATCATCGAGCTCGGTGCCAAGGAAGACGATGCGGTCGAGGAGGAGCCGCGAAAAGATGTCGTAGTTGCGCTCGCCGCGGTTCGAGCGCTCGATGACCTGTGGGAGATGGATGGACGGCATGACCGTGTCGTTAGGCTTCGACGCCCGCCCGGACGGCGAGCGGTTGGGGCTCGAGGGGAACGCGCAGCGCGGAGGCCAGCTCGCGGACGAGCTGCAGCGCGGACGCCGGCGAGTGATGTGCAGGATGGCTCTCCGGCAGGACGCACCACGCATCGCCGCCGAGCGGAATGACGAGTGCGGGCACGCCGCCACGTTGCCCCGGCAGGTCACGAGCAGCGACATCACGCGGCGCGGGCGACGCGGCGAACACTCCCGGGAGCGGGCGGGCCTGCACCGGCGCCGCCGCTCTCCGCAGGTGCGCCCGCGCGCGCGCATCCACTACCCGAGCCGCGACGAACGCCACGAGCGTGCGCTCGTCGGCGCCACGCATCATGTCACGCGCCTCGGCGAGCGTGACGAGTCCCAGATGCCCGGCGAGCCGAGCCCCGGCGGCCTGCCACACGTGCCGCAGGTCGTAGCGCGCGGCCGACGTCCGGCCGGCCGGCGCGTCGAGAATGTCCTTGCGGCGATAGTAGTGGACCGTGTTGACCGAGAAGTCCGGCGCGTCGATACCTAACGTGGCAAGGCACGACACCACGAGTCGCGCGAGCACCTCCGCGTCCAGCGGCGCGGAAGGATCCGGCAGCGCGCGCGCGCGCCAGGCGTCGAGCTCCGCCACGACGAGACGCTCCGCCTCGACGCGCTTCGCGGATCGCTCGCCATTCGACACGAGGTGAGCGTTGCGTCTCGACATGGGACGCTCGCTACGGTCGCGGCGCCGGCCGCGCCGGCACGGCATCGTTCGCGGGCAGCGGACGAGGCGTGGCCAGCGCTTCCTCGCTGCCAATGACGAGGCGCAGCCGAATCACGGTCGCCTCGGCCTCGAGCGCCCCCACACTCACTCGCACGAAGTCCTGATCCGAGCTGCCTGTGAGCCCCGTACCGGCCGCACGCTCGATCGCGTCCGACACGTGCTCGGAGATGTCTGCCGATCCGACCGAGACGTCCGTTGCCTCGCGTGCCAGGAGTGACCTGAAAGGCATATCGAAGCGGCGTGCCTTGGCGAACGCTGCGGGCGGTACGTCCGCCTTCGCCTGCCACGTCAGCGGCGTCCAGTCGGGCGGCGCCATGGGACGTCGCGGAGGCGTCGGGCCAGGCTCGGGTGAATGCGGACCTGCCGGAGCGGGCAACGTCACGATCGGGCGAGGGATGCTCGGCTCATGAACCGGCTCCGGACGTGCGGCGTTAGGCAGCTCGCGCCGAAATCGGGCTTCAATGAGCCCGAGCGCCGCATTGTCGCGCCCACCATCCGGGCCGAACACCCGCTCATCGCCCTCGGCAATGACGGTGAAACGTCCACGCTCCGTCGCGTGAATCGGCCGCTCGAGGTCCACCGTGCTCCACGGGTTGATCACCAGGCCGTTGCCCGTGACGCCGTTGCCGTCGATCGAGACGTCGGCCACGCATCTGAGCGGCCCGTGGTTGCGAAGTCGGAGGACGTAGACCTGCCCGGGCCGGGCAACCACGTGGCCCGAGTCGAGCTCGCGCGTCGGCCCACCCCCGGCGCCGATGACCTCGACACTGAAATCGCCAACTCGCATGCGCCGCCCTCCGAAGTCTGGTTGTAAACCAGTCTAACAGTAGTACAATACTGGTGTCAATACAAAACGGCCGACTCGAAACGAGCCGGCCGTAGAGCTGGTTCCGTTGGCGAGCTCAGCTCCCGCCGCCGTCCACGTGCATCACCGCCATCATGTCCGACCCCAGGTGCTCGGCGATATGGCAGTGAAGCATCCACTGCCCTGGATTGGACGCGTCGATGAGCAGGTCGACGGTCGATCCGACCGGGATGATCACGGTGTCCTTCCACACGAGGTTGCGGGTTTTCACGCCGTCACGCGACACGACGAGCATCCGCTGGCCGTGGAGATGGATCGGGTGCTGCATCGGATGAAACGACTTCGGATCGTTGAAGATCCGCAGCTTCACCACCGACCCGGCCTTCACGTGCCAGTCGATGTCCATGTTCTCCTTGCCTGTCGCGTCCTCGCGCAGGATCCACTTCACCTGCTTACTCGTGGACAGCCAGTTCATGTCCGGCATGCCGTCCACCCACTCGACGGGCGCGTAGTACGCCGTGTCCACGTTCATGAACTGCACGGTCGCGAGGGGCAGCGAGTTCGGCCTCACGGTCAGCGTGAGGCGCTCATCCGGCTCCTTGTCGAAGTACGGCCGGAAGCGATCGACGTCCCGCGACACGGTGGGGTAGGCCCGCAGCGCGGCGAACCGCGACCCGTAGTCCGGTGATGCGGGCACGTCGCTCACCGTCACGATGCCTAACGTGTCCACCTCCGCCAGGAACTCGCCCTCGAAGTGGTTGATGGCCTGGATCGCGTTCACGAGCGCGTACCGTCCGGGTTTGTCGAATCGCGCCTCCACGACATACCGCTCGGCCGGTGCGAGCACGACACTCGCCACCCGCTCCTCGCGCTCGAAGCGACTCACGTCGCTGGCCACGACTTTCATGGGCGCGCCGCTGAACGACAGGTTGTACGTGCGCGAGTTGGAGACATTCGTGAAGAAGAATCGCACCACGTCGCCCTTCTTCGCGGAGAGCTTGTAGTTCGGCTCTCCGTTGACGGTGAGGACGTTCCCCACACGGCCCATCAACGCGTACGTCGGCGCTTCCTTGCCGAACGGGATCAGCGAGTCGGCGTTGATGAGCAGGTCGTTGAGCACGAGCGACAGCTCGCGATTCACCGGCGAGTAGTAGTCGGGCTCCGGCGCGTCGACCACCATGTTGCCGAAGAGTCCCATGGCCTGCTCGATGTCCTCACGCACGTGCGGGTGATACCAGTACACGCCCGCGTCCGGGAAATGGACGGTGTACGTGAAGTCCTCGCCCGGCGCGACTTCCTTCTGCGTCAGGCCCGGGACACCGTCGAACCGGTTGTCGTGCCGCAACCCATGCCAGTGGACGGTGCTCGGCAGGTCGATCCGGTTGTGGAAGCGGACCGTGATCGTGGCCTGCTGGGCAACGCGGAGGAGTGGCCCGGGCACCATTCCGTTGAACGCGTACATCACGAAGCGTTGCCCGCGAATCGTGCGCCTGACGAGTCCTGCGGTGAGGTCGAGCGTATCGCCGTCGTCGAGCCGAACGGTCTGCGTCGGTTTCGCAGGCGGCACGGTCGCGGGGTCTACGCCGGCGCCCGGAAGGAACGAGCTTACCGGAGGCGTCAACCCAACGAGCCCGGGGATCATCGGCATGCCCTTCGGCATGGGGATCGGCATGCCAGCCGCCATGCTGTCGCCGCTCATGCCGGGCATGGTCATGTGTGCCGGCTTTGCCGCGGGCTTCGCGCCAGACTTCCTTGCCGACGAAGTCTGGGCCGAGTCGTGCGTCATGCCGGGCATCCCGGCCATGGGGTCGGGCTTCTTCGCCGGCGGCCTTTTCTGGCCGAGTGTGACGTTAGGCGCAACCGTGATCAGTGCAGCGCACGCAGCGGCACGCAGATGACGCATCACGGTGCGATCCCGCGGAACAGCGGGTGTGACAGGAAGGTCTGCAGCCAACCGCTCGGTGACGTGCCGCTCAGCGCCACGGCACCGGCGTGCTTCGTGGCGGCCGAATCGGATTCGGCCGCCAC
>DASUGD010000230.1:0-29206 GCA_036274195.1 Gemmatimonadaceae bacterium
AGAAAACTGCTCGGCACCTGTGCCGCCGCTCGCCACGAGCCCTTTTTGAGGGGGACTGCCTCGGGACGCGAATACTGGCCTCCCGAGGCAGTTCATCAAGAAAACCGGCTCGTTGCGGAGGATCTCGGCCCTCACGCGGAGCCCTTTCTGTGTCCTTCTGCGTCGCCCGCGCCAGCGGGCGTTTCTGCGCGTTCTGCGGTCCGTCGCCCTTCTCATCCCTCCCTAACGCGGTGCCAGTGCAGCGCGACGGGACGGTTTCATGGTACTTCTGCCTGACATGCCCCGCTTCCGATATCGTGGCAATCGTCCCACTACCGGAATCGCATCCTCTGCACTCGCTTGAGCGCCCTGTTGAAGGCCGGGCGGAACCCGCTGGGCCGCTGGCCCGCCAGCAGCATCCCGGCACCGATGCCGACCGCCAGGACGCCGAGTAGCCGCGGCAGCTCGCTGTAGTGAATGAAGCGCGTACCTCGGGGACCGATCTCGAGCGCACCGACCGGTGTCATGCGAGCGCCGCCGCCGCCACCCAGCCCGTCCGGTTCCGCTCGCCCTTCGGCGTTGGTCGTCTCCTCACTTGCGACTTGCTGCCCTCGCCGTCGGAACCGACCTCGGCGACCTACTCCAGCGCCAAACCCGAAGGCCACCTTCGCGACGGGAATCACGGTCACGTCGCCATGCCGAACGGGCTCATGGTAGACGTGGCGGATGCTGAGGTTTCGCTCGAAGAGCTCCGCGATCGGCTGGACCGGGACGGGAGAGGACGGCAGTGATGTTGACACGAATTCCTCCAGCATGAGACGCCGCAAGTTGCCCTGATTCGTCGGCGGACACCAGCGGGCTTTGGGCCCGTGCTCGCGACCGTTCGTCGATACGGCTACGATTCCCGTGACCCGAATCGGAGGCCCCGTGAAGATCTCGCTCCAGGCGCTTTCGCTGTCGCTGTCACTCCTCTTCCTCACCCAGCCGGTCGCGGCACAGGGGGCGCCCGCTCAAGGCGGAGCGAATCAGCCGTACACGATGGAGTACTACTACAAGGTGCAGTGGGGGCATCAGCAGGAGTTCCTCCAGCTCTTCCTCAAGAACCACTATCCGCTGCTGCAGAAGGAAGTGGAGACGGGGCGAATCCTCGCGGTGAAGATCGAGACGCCGGCGAACCACATGACGGAAGAGTCGCGATGGGATTACCGCGTTACGCTCACCTTCAAGAACTCGACGATGGCCACGTCGACGAATCCGGATGAGGCGGCGATGATCAAACAGCTGTGGCCGGATCAGGCGACGTTCACGCGCGAGGAGCAGCGGCGGTTCGAGATCCTGCTGGCGCACTGGGACCTGCCCGTGACAGACGTAACGCCGCCGAAGAAGTAGGGATCACATCGGGGCCAGCGCGGTCTCACCCCCGAACGTCTCCGGACCTAACGCCAGCTCCTCCTCATCGACGTGACGTAACTGCCAGCGTGCCAGCTTTCGGTACAGCAGAGGCAGCACGAACAGCGTCAGCACCGTCGAGGTAACGAGCCCACCAATGACGACGCTCGCCAGCGGGCGCTGCACCTCGCTCCCCGGTGATGTCGACACCGCCATCGGGATGAAGCCAAGGCTCGCGACGAGCGCCGTCATCAGAACGGGCCGCAGACGGTCGGCGGACCCCAGCCGAACCGCGTCATCGAGCGACGCGCCGTTCGTGCGGAGGGTGTTCAGATGCGCAACGAGCACCACGCCGTTCAGCACGGCAATGCCGAAGAGCGCGATGAAGCCCACGCTCGACGACAGGCTGAGATTCAGCCCGCGCATCCACAGCACCGCAATGCCGCCGACGAGCGCGAACGGGACGTTCAGCAGCACGAGTATCGCCTGCGGCACGGACCGGAAGGACGCGAATAGCAACAGATAGATCAACACGAGCGACGCCGGCACGACGAGTCGCAGCCTCGCCCCTGCCCGCGCCTGATTCTCGTACTGTCCGCCCCACTCGAGAAACATGCCCGATGGCAGGCGAATCTCCTTCGCCACCCGGGAACGGACTTCCTCGACGAAGCTCCCGAGGTCCCTCCCTCGCACGTTCGCGAGCACGAGGGTGCGTCGCTGCGCATCCTCGTGGCCGATCAGCTCGGGCGCTGACGTCGACACGAGGTCCGCCAGCTCGCCTAACGGCACGAGCGCGCCACCCGGGGTCCGCACCGGCAGTCGCGCCAGTTCGGCAACGTCGTTCCGCAGGCGGTCCGGGAGCCGCACCGCAACGCCGATCCGCCGCGCGCCATCGATCAACTCCGTCGCGGTCGCCGAGCCGAGCGCGAGATCCACGGCGCGGCGCATGTCGGCAACGGACACACCGTGCCGGGCGAGCGCGTCGCGCCGGACGTCGATGCGGATCTGGCCCGTGCCCTCGCTCACCTCCATCGCGACATCGGCCGCGCCACGGACGCTCGCCACAACTCGGCGAATGGCTTCGGCGCTCTCCCGATTCCGTTCGAGGTCTGGTCCCACGACCTTTATCCCCAGGTCCGTGCGAATCCCGCTCTCGGCCTCGTCGAGGCGCATCGCGAGTGGCTGGGTGAACGACACCCAGAGCCCCGGCACCGCGCGGAGCGCCGAGTCGAACGCGGCCACGAGTCCCTCGCGGTCGTGCGCCGTCCGCCACTCCTTGCGGGGCTTCAGGATGACGTACATGTCCCCCTCGAAGAGACCCATCGCCTCCGTCGCGAGGTCCGGCCGCCCCTCCTTCGTCACGACGGTCTTCACCTCCGGGAACCGGCGCACGATCCGCTCGGCCTCGAGGGAGAGCCGCGTCGCGTCACCGAGTGCCACGCTCGGCAGCCGGCGCGTGTTGATGAGGATCGACCCCTCGTCGAGCTTCGGCATGAACTCGCTGCCGATGAAGCCTAACGAACCAACGGCGGCCACCACGAGCACGGCGGCCACACCGACGACCGCCGCGCCGTGCGCGAGCGTCCACTCCAGCGCGGCCAGGTATCGCTCACGCACTGCATCTTGCAATCGGCTGGGCCGCTCGTGCGCGTGCCGCAGCAGCCACGCGGAGACCGCCGGCACGTAGGTGAGCGCCAGGAGCAGCGAGCCGAGCACCGCGCAGACGACGGTGAATGCCATCGGCTTGAACATGCGGCCCTCCATCCCGTCGAGCGTGAAGATCGGGATGTAGACCGCGACAATGATCGCGATGCCGAAGAGGACCGGTCGCCCGACCTCGATGGCCGCGCTGCGGAACAGCGTGAGACGCTCCTCGTGGGCCCGCGGTGGCTCCCGCTCGAGTCGTCGGATGAAGTTCTCGACCATCACGACCGAGGCATCCACGATCAGCCCGAAGTCGAGCGCGCCGAGGCTCATGAGATTCGCCGAGTAACCGAACAGCTTCATGCCGACGAAGGCGATGAGCATCGACAGGGGGATCACCGACGCGACAATGAACGACGCGCGGGCGTTCCTCAGGAAGAGAAAGAGGATGGCGATCACGAGGAGACCGCCCTCGAGCAGGTTCTTGACGATCGTGTGCGTAGTGCGGGCGACGAGCTCGGTCTGATCGTAGAACGGCGTGACTCGCACGTGGGCCGGCAACGCCTTTTGGATCTCCGCCATTCGTGCTCGCACCGCGGCGATCACGCGGCGGGAGTCGGCTCCCTTGAGCTTCAGCACCATGCCGGTGACGACCTCGCCCCGCCCGTCCTGCGTCACCGCACCGTACCGCGGCAGTGCCCCTGCGTGCACCGTAGCAACGTCGGCCACACGCACCGGGACGCCGGCGCTCGCGCGCAGCACGACGGACCCGACTTCGGCCGCCGAGCCGAGGCGGCCGACACCGCGGATGGCGTAACGCTCGCCGGCGCGCTCGAGGTAGTTCCCGCCGAAGGTGAGGTTGTTGTCGGCGAGCGCGCGATGGACGTCGTCAAGCGTTAGGCCGAACGCCGCAAGACGAACGGGATCGACCTCCACCTGTATCTGCTCGATGTGCCCGCCCCACGAGTTGACCTCGGATACGCCGGGCACGGTGCGGAGTCGTGGGCGGATCACGTAGTCGTGCAGCGTCTTGAGCTCGGTGAGCGACATCGAGTCGCTGGCCACCGTGTATTGATACAGCTCGCCCATGGGCGTCGACACGGGTCCGAGCGTGGGCTCGACACCCATTGGTAATGCGCCCTTCGCGTCGTTCAGGCGCTGCTGCACCAGCGTGCGCGCGAAGTAGATGTCCATCCGGTCCGGGAACGGCACGGTGATCAACGAGAGTCCCGACTTCGATACGGAGCGCACCCCTTCGGCGCCGGGGAGACCCATGAGCGATGACTCGAGCGGATACGTGACGAGGCGCTCGACTTCTTCCGGCGCGAGCCCCGGCGCCGTGGTGATCACCTCGACGCGCGTGCCGGTGAGGTCGGGGAACGCGTCGAACGGCACGCGCATGACGGCGTAGAAACCGGCAGCGACCAGCGTCAACACGCCGCCGACGATGAACAGGCGCTGGCGCAGCGCGAACGTGATGAGTCTGCGCATGATCATGTCCCCGCGCGACGGCGCAACAGTTCGGCCTTGGCCACCGCTGCACCGTCAGTCACCACCGGCGTGCCGGCGCTCAGTCCGGCGACGATCTCGGCTCGATTCGTGGTTCGCCGACCCACGCGAACGCGGACTGCCTCGAGCTCGACGCCGCCAGAGCGCGACCGCGCCGCGATCACGACCGTGTCGCCGTCGAACGCCTGCAGGGCAGTCGCCGGGACGCTCAGTGTGGCCGCGTCCGGCACGCCGAGCAGTTCGGCCGACACGTACATCTCGGCTCGCAGGCGCTCGACGTCACCCTCCACGTTCGCCTGCACGGCGACTGCTCGGGTCGCGGAGTCTAGCGTGGGCGCGACGTGGGCAACGGTCGCGGCAAAGCTTTCGCCGGGAAACGCCGGGACCGTGAATCGCACTCGTGACCCCGGCTTCGCTCGACCGAGGAGCTGCTCCGGAATGCTCATCTGAAGCACGAGCGACGTAGTGCGGCTCACCGTCACCAGCGGTGCCCCAACCAGCACGACCTCGCCCGGCCGGGCGTCGAGCCTAACGATTATTCCGTCCATCGGGGACCGCACCAGCACCTCGTGCTGGTCGGTGCCCGGCGGGACGGCACCCGCGCCGACGAGGTGTCCTCTGAGCGCCCGGGCCCGGTCGAGCTCTGCGCGTGCCTGGGAGTGCGCCGCCTGCGCCTGCACCAGCGCCGTGCGTGCGCGCTCGAGGTCCGCCAGGGCGAGCGACTTGATCGCATACAGTCGCTCCGCGCGCGCCGCGGCACTCTCGGCCAGCGCGCGAGCAGCCGCGGCCTCCGACTCCGCAGCAACCGCCTTCGATTCGGTGCTCAACGCGTCCATCATCTCATGACTGTGCACGGCAACCAGTACCTGGCCCTGTGCTACGCGGTCCCCGACTCGCGCCAGCACCCGCGACACGCGCCCCTCCGCGATGGCGCCGAGCGCGTGTGTCGCGATGGGGTCGAGCGTGAGTCGAGCGGGAGTCGTCCACGCGTCGACCCAGGGCAGTGACTCGGCCGGCGCGATGACCAGCCCGGCAATACGCACCGCCTCGGCCGACAACAGCGCCGTGTCGCGAACGACGACGTCGCCCGCCGCGGCCTCGGCGTCGGAGCCGCGGCTGCACGCCGCCGCCGACGCCAGGGTGACGGCAATGGCGGCAAGCATGACGGTGAACGGGCGGTGCCTAACGACTATGGTCTTCATGGCAGCGTGAGAGGGTCGAGGGGCGATGCGCCAAGGGCGCGGGCCAGGTCGGTCTGGACGATGCGGACGTCGGCCACCCATCGGAGAACGGCGGCCAGCGTCTCGGAGCGCGCCCTTCGGGCGTCGATGAGCTCGAGCAACGAGCTTCCGCCGGCCGCATACGCCGCGTCCGCAATGGCTGCGACCTCGATGGCTCTGGCTGTCGTGGAATCGTCGGGCTGCGCGGCACGGAGCGCGTCGTAACTCTCGATCGTTGCCGCGACACTCGTGCGAATCGACTGTTCGGCTGCGCGCAGCTCGGTCCGCACGAGCTCGAGCTCTGCCGCCGCCCGGTCGCGAGCGGCGCGGTTCTGACTGAACAGCGGCAACGGGACAGCGACACCGAGCACTCGCGTGGAGTAGCCCGCCGTCTGCTTCGCGCCCGCTTGCACGACCACGTCCGGGAGAACAGCCCGCTGCTCGGCCGATCGACGATGCCCTGCTGCCGCCTCGGCTGCCCGAAGTGCCGTGAGCTCGCTCCGCGAGACAAGCGCTCGCTCCACGGCAGCGTCGACGGACGGTGCCGCTGGGATGGCAGGAATCCGTGCTGCGAGCGCGCTCACCGGCGGCAGCGAGTCCGCGGGCACGCCAGTAGCGCGGGAGAGATCGGCAATCGCCTGCGTCAACGCGGCGGCGGCAGAGGCCTCGGCGACGCGTGCGCGGTCGGCCTCCATGCGCGCTCGCATGGCCGAGACCTCCGCGACCGCGCCCTCGCGGGCACGCTCGGTCTCGAAACGCGCGAGCCGCTCGGCATCCGCACGGTGTTCCTCGGCGATTGTCACCAACGCGCGAGCCAGTGACGCACGCCAGAATGCGCGCGCGGCATTCGCCTCGACATCGCGCATGACCGAGGCGGAGTCGGCGAATGTGCGACGCGCGAGCTCGCGCGCGCTCGCGCGCAGGGCAAACCGGCGACCCGTGAGATCGAGCGGTTGCGTGATCGTCGCGAACTCGTCGCGGGCGATGGGGCTACCCAGATTCTCGCGTCGCAGTTCGAGGACAGGGTTCGAGAAGGCCGCTTCCTGTCGGGCAGCCGCGACCACGGCACGACCGCGGGCCGACGCCGCTCGAATTGCCGGATGGTTTGCGCGAGCCAACGCCACCACGTCCCCGACCGTGAGCGGCTCGGCGTTGCTTGCCTGGGCGCCCGCGGCTCGCGGGACGCCGACTGCGAGCGAGACGGCCCCGAGCATCGCGCTCGTCAGTCGCAGGATCGTCATCGGTCGTCTCGCTCGCGGTCATCGCGATCCGCGGCCCGGGTCGGCAGATCGCCGCGAGCTTCCGTGCGCTGGCCCTGCACCGCCGGATCGGTGTACGCGCTCGCCGCGCCGTGGCGGTAGACGAGCATGCCACCGCTGTGACCGACCTGAATTCCGGCGGCAACGATGCCAATGGTGCCTGCCGCCGTTACGAGGCGTGCGGCGCGTCCAATGTCACCGCGTGCCAAACCAGCGACAGCGACCAGCGTGACTACACCGGCAATCACGAGAAACCGCTCGGCGGCCTCCTCATGCCCGTGCAGCGCCGATTTGCCCACGACATCTTCCACCCGGTCTTCCTGGTCCTCACCCGTCTCGAGCGCCACCCACGCGCTCAGGGTCAGGCTCAAGCCCAGGGCAACAGGTACGGCCCATACCCGACGTGGTGTAGCGCCTTTCCTGACAGCCCACATGGCTACGCCCACCGAGATTGGGAGGAGCACAGCCAACACGATCGGGAAATGCACCACGAGAGGGTGCAGCGGGATGCCTGACATTCGAGTTACCTCCGCAATGAGTCACGGACGCAACGTCGGCATTTTGGCGAAGCCGGGGTATCCGCTCTTTGTCGCGCTCGGCCCGCTTTTTCGAGCCCTCCGGCAAATGTCGGAGGTCGCCTAACAGGACAGCGGCATCATGGATAAGGATCTCGACTCACATTTGCGGCTCGTTCTCGCCGTTGCGCTCGCATCCATCATTGTGGGCGGCACCGTCGACCTCATCATGGACCGGCCCACCACGTGGCTTTCGTTTCACGTCGTATTCGAGACACTCATGCTCGCGGGCGCGCTGCTCATGGCCACGACACTGTGGCTCGGCTGGTGGCACTCGGCGCATTCGGCGGCGACGCTGCGACGCTCGTTGGAGGAGCAGAGCGTCGAGCGTGACGCGTGGAAAGCGAGTGCGCAAACCGCGCTCGAGGGGCTCGGCCGGGCGATCGACGCGCAATTCACGAGCTGGCAGCTCACGCCGACGGAGCGCGAGATCGCACTGATGCTGCTGAAGGGGTACGGCCTCAAGGAGATCGCGGCGCTCACGACGCGGAGCGAGCGCACGGTACGCCAGCACGCGAGCGTCGTCTACGACAAGGCGGGGCTCGCGGGGAGGGCCGAGCTCGCGGCCTATTTCCTCAAGGACCTCATGCTGCCCACGGAAGACCGCGAGGTGGTGCCGTTACGTACCAATGACCGAATCTTCTCCACCACCGGCTGACTCCCACCACCATAGTTGGACATCACGACCGCCACGTACCCCGTCCCCTTGAAGATGTCGAGGTTCGAGCTGATCCCCGGAAACCCGCCGCTGTGCCCCACGACCTTGGACTCGGGATCCACGCTGAACCCGAAGCCATACTCGGGTGAATTGACGTCCGGTTTCGGCGTCGTCATGAGCTCGAACGTCGCCGGCGAGACCAGCTTCCCAGCCTTGAGCGCCTCCGCGAACCTGACGAGGTCCTCCACCGTCGAATAGCCGCCACCCGCCGGCCCGCCGCGCATCACGTGCATGAAGATGTTGTTGCGGAACGTCTTCGTCCCGTCCTCGCGAAACTCGCGCTGATATCCCACCGCGAGGTTCGGGTTGACCTGGTCCAGCTCGTACGCGTCCGTGCTCACCATCCCCGCCGGCTTCGAGAGGTGCTCGCGCACGTAGTCGAAGTAGTCCTGCTTCGTCACGACCTCGATCACCTTGCCTAACACCAGCATGCCGGTGTTGCTGTAGGACCACCGCGTGCCGGGCTCGAACGCCAGCGAGTCGCCCTTGGCCAGCTGCATCATGTCGTCGACGGTGCGGAACCGCGCCCGCGACGACCGCTCGAACTCGTCGTTGAAGTAGCTGCCGAGCCCCGAGGTGTGCGTCAGCAGGTGCTTGATACGGATCTTCTTCGCCGCCTCGTCGCTCGGGAAATCGGGAATGAATTTCGAGAGGGGATCGTCGTACGAGAGCTTGCCCTGTTCGACGAGCTGGGCGATCGTCACCGCCGTGAACATCTTGTTCATCGAGCCGAGATTGAACTTCGTGTCGAGCTTGTTAGGCACGCCGAAGTCCTTGTTCGCCTCGCCGAACGCGCCGGCGTAGATGGTCTTCCCATCTTTCGCCAGCAGCACGGCTCCCGAAAACAGGTCGGCTTTGGCGAGCGTCTGGACGTACTGCTTTATCGCCTCCGCCAGCTCGGCGTCGCTCGACACCGCCGGTGCGGCCGCCGCGGCCTTCGGATGGGGTGGTCGCCTACCGATCCCCGCGATCCGATATGGTGCCGCATCCTCCACCTGTACCGCGATGGCCGTGAAGTCGCCCGTGAGCTTCTGCTTGAGGAGAGCCGTCGTCCGACCTGCGGCCTCCTCTTGTACCTCGACCCAGTCGAACCCGCCCGACTGCTCGTGCTGGCCCATGAAGAAATCGATGTGGGCCCCCATCGGCAGGGAGCGCATGCGCCCCGCGAACGCCGAATCCACGTAGGCCCGTATCGCTGCGGGCGTGGCAGTATTGATGAGCGCGACGACTTCTCGCGCCCGTTTGGTGGCTGGGGAGGTGCCTTGACGTGGGCTCATGGTGATTGCGCCACCCACGATGGCGGCGGAGACGAGCACGTGGCGCGGAGTCATATCGGCGCGGTCCGTTCAAAGGTGAACGAAAGGTCAGAGCCGTTGAAAGTCGGTCCCTTCTCGAGACCAAATGGTTTCAAACGACTCTGACCCCCTCTGATCTAGCCGGGTCGCGCGCGAGACGTCAGGGCCGGATCGTCACTCCGAGCGACAGGGACGTACGCTGGAACCCAGCCGAGCCCGTAAGGTTCGAGTTGGACCACCCGCCGTCCAGCCGAACGCCCCAGTGTGAGGACACATCACGTTCCACCGACGCTCTGCCCATCCCGAGCGGCTGCCAGTCGCTCCCGGTCTCTCGCAGCGCACCACCGCGTGCATACGCGGACAGATACCACTTCGACGCAACCCGCTTGGAGACACTCACAGCCGGGCCAGTCTCCACGTATTGCTCGGGCGAGAAGAACCGGAAATCGAACGGCTCATCGTAATGCTGGTACGTGGTGGGCCACTCGAGCGTCACGATGGGCACGCCCTCGAAGGACCACCGGGGCGTCACGCGTACCCGCAGCCGCGTGTTGCCCTCGGACCAGTGCGTCGCATCGGTCGAGAGCGCGAGAGACAGGGCTGATGTCAGGCGCTCGGTGACACCGACACTTCCGAACGTCCCGGTGAGATGGTTCTGAATTGCCGCAACGTTATCGCTGATCACGACGTGCGCCGCCGCGCCGTCCAGTCGATGGCGGTCGCCCGGGAGCCACGTGAAGTTCACTTCGCCGTCCCAGGGCGAGAAGGCGATGTCGTCGTAGCCGCGCAGCCCTGCCCTCGCCGCCAGGGCGAAGTCGCGGGCCGGCCGAAGGTCGAGCGTCGTTTCCACCTCGCGCGACCGCAGCGTGACGCCGTCGCCCCGCAGCTCGGCGCCCCGTCCCGCCACGCGCACGGCGCCTAACGTCAGCGGCGCGGCGCCGCTCGCGAGCTCAGCGGCCCGATATGACGTGCCGTCGTGATCGCGGAAGCCCCGGGCGCCAAGAGTGAACGACGTCCGTGCACGGTCTTCCCACCCCTGCGCCAGCCGGTCCATCGACGCCGATCCGCGGCCCGCCGCGCGCTCGGCATGCACGAGCTCCACCGCCGTGCCTAACGACCCGAGGTCCGCCAGCGCCATGACGCGCGCTTCGACGAGCGACTTGTCCTTCGAGCCGGTCGCGATCATGGAGTCGGCGAGCGCAAGCGCCGCGCGCGGCCGCCCCTGCGCGAGCCGGACGTAGGCGATGCCGATTGCCGCCTGCTCTCGATCGAGGTCGGTGCCGTCGGCCTCGATCTCCCGGTATCGCCGCTCGGACGCGGTGAAGTGATTGCCCCAGCGCAAGACGCGCGCGGCGCCGAGCCTCGCTGCCCCGCGTTCGTACACGCAGTTCGCCGCGACGCTGTCGTACGCAACCCGCGCGGCATTTAGCTCGTTGGCCCACGAGAGCGCGAGCCCGAGGTCGAGTTGCGTCTCGCAGGCACGCGGATGGAGCGCCAGATATTCCCTGAACAGTTGCGCCGCCTCGCTCGGGCGATCCGACCAGAGGTACTGCCTGCCCAACCGCGGCAACAACGGCAGTCGGAGGTAACGATCGAGCACGATGGCTCGCTCGTACGCGGCAATCGCCTCGGAGGGCTTCGATTCGCGGGCAGCGATGTCGCCGGCGTGCACGAGCGAGTCGGCTACGGTGCGAGCATCCTGCGCCCGGATCTTCGCGGGAACGGCCAGCGCCGTCACCGTAAGCAGGCCGACAGCACGCATGCGGATTCGATATGAAGTCATGTAGATTCGATTTGTGCTCATGATCGAGCTGCCCCGGCGCCGACGCGCGCGATGTGCCAGACTTGCACGGACGGGCGCTTCCTCAGCAGTCCATCGATCGTGTAGATCGCGCTGATCACGGACATGAGCATCCAGTACACGAGTGGGTACAGCACCGCGAACGGGAAGTAGCGCGCGAGACCGCGGTCGTAGCGGCGGTCGAGCATCACGCCGGTGGCCAGCTGCATCAGGCACGCGGTCGCCGTCAGCATGCCCCACAAATTCGGGATGGGTGACGACCCGTAGGGCGAAAAACCCAGTGCGTGCGCGACGAGCCAGTATGTCGTGAGCGCGAGGAACGTGTACGCCCAGGCGATGGACAGCACGCCTTCCCAGAACACCGGCCACAGTCGTCGGCCTTTCCAGCTGAACGGAACGCTCCGATGCTTCGACAGCACCTGGGCGAGCCCTCGCGCCCAGCGGCGCCGCTGCTTCCACAGCTCGCGCAGCGTGGGAGGCACTTCCATCCACACAACCGCCGAGGCTTCGTACCTGACGTCCCAGAAGCGGCGCTGAAGCTTCCAGGTCATGTCGATGTCTTCGGTGGCCATGTCGGGCGAGAACAGCCCGGCGTCGACGAGCGCCGTCTTTCGGAACGCCGCGATCGCGCCGGAGACGGTCAGCACTCGGCCCCAGATCCGCTGGGCGCGGCGCTGCACCGACACGATCGACGCGAACTCCAGCGTCTGGAGGTTTCTGAGCAGCGAGCCGCGGTTGGCAACGCGTGGGTTCCCGGTGACCGCCCCCACGCGCGCCGATTCGAAGTGGGGGACCAGCGCACGGAGGACGCCTGGCGTCACGACGATGTCCGCGTCGAGCACCACGACGATCTCACCCCGGCACAGCGGGATCGCGTCGTTCAGGCCCATGGCCTTGCCTTCGTTCACCGTCTTGTCGAGCAGCCGGACGATGCCGGTAGGGAGGTATCGCCTAACGACCGCCGCCGTGTCGTCCGGCGAGCCGTCGTTCACCACGATGACCTCGTACGACGGATAGTCGACCGCGAGCAGGGCCTCGAGCGTTCGCCCGATGGTTTCGGCCTCCCGGTGCGCGGGGATGACCACCGAAACGAACGGCAACGGCGTCGTAGCGGCGCCCGCTGCCGCCGCGTGGACCGGATTGGCCTTCCCCTCCCGCCGGCGGGCGAACGACACGCTGAGCACGATCCACACACACGCCATCGTGATCGGATATGCGCCGTAGAAGACGAGCGCCGCACGATACGCCGCCGAGTCCGAGATGGCGCGAAAGACGTCGACGACAGTGGAGAGGTCGAACGTCATCACAGCTCCTCCGGATCGACCGCGATGTACGCCTTGACCCCGTCTTTCAGTACGACACGAACCTCCGGCGCCGTGTACACGAGCTCTCCGGCCGGCAGCTCGAGCCGGCGTCCGAGCGTATCACGCTCAAGGCGTATCGGGATGTAGCGATTCGAATGGCGACGACGCGTGGCCTTCTTCGCGAGGCGTTTGTTGTAGCTCGTCCACGCCACCATCGTGACCACGCATATGGTCAGCAACGCGCCGATCAGACCAAACGCAACGCCGAGCGAATGCGCGGACTCGTGGTGCAGCACGATGTCCCACCAGGCGATGAAGATCGCCCACCCGACTCCGATCGCGATCCATGCGGCGAGGCGCGCGATCAGTGATGGCTGCTGCTCGCTCGAGGCTCGCTCGACGTGCGGTGGTGGTTGTATCGGCCCGGTTCGGGACGGCGTGAACCGAACGGGCCGAGCGGGTCGCACGGGAGCTCCGGCTCCGGCGGCATGCAAAGCAGGCTGCACGACGGTGGGGGGCCGCGCCGGTGCGCGCGGTCCGGTTGTCTGATGATCCACAGCAGAATGAATTGGAGTCGCCGCGCGGTGACTCGCGCGCGTTCGGCGACCACCGGCCGCCTGCTTTAAGAGTGTTTAATCCTCGGCGGCGTCACCGGGTCAAACGGCACCAGTGCCGCTGCGACGCACCGCACGTTAGGCGCGTGCGCCTGATCACTCGGCCGGTTGTCGGGCCGAGTCTCGGGTCTGGGGTAATGCGTCGGCGGGGTCGGGCGGTGGAAGCAGTGGCGCGGCCGGCTCCTCCGATGCAGGGGCCGGCTTGGCATTGGCCGCAGCCGGCGCCGAGGTGTCGGCAGCCCGCTTGAAGAACGCGCTCAGCATGTCGATCGGCACGGGGAAGATCGTCGTCGAGTTGTTCTCGGTCGCGATCTCGGTGACCGTCTGCAAGTAGCGCAGCTGCAGCGATGCGGGCTGACTCGCCATGATGCGCGCGGCTTCCGCCAGCGTCTCGGACGCCTGCAGCTCGCCCTGCGCGTTGATCACCTTCGCTCGCCGCTCACGCTCGGCTTCCGCTTGCCGCGCGATCGCCCGGCGCATGGTCTCGGGTAGCTGGACGTCTTTGATCTCGACGGCGGAGATCTCGACGCCCCAGAAATCGGTGCGCTCGTCGATGATCTGCCTGAGCAGCTCGTTGACCTTTCGCCGGTCGGCCAGGAGCTCATCCAGCTCGACCTGTCCCAACACCGAGAGCAGCGTGGTCTGCGCGAGCTGGCCGGTTGCGTACAGGTAGTCCTGTATCTCGAGGATGGCGAGGCCGGGGTCGGAGACACGGAAGTAGAGCACCGCGTTCACGGTGACCGAGATGTTGTCCCGCGTGATGACTTCCTGCGCCGGGATGTCGATCGCCACGACACGCATCGAGACGCGCTTCATGCGCGACAGGATCGTCGGCACGAAGATGAGGCCGGGCCCTACCGTGCCTGTGTACTTCCCCAGGAAGAACATGACGCCGCGCTCGTACTGATTGAGCACGCGCAGGCTCGACAGCACGTATGCTCCGACGACTCCGAGCGAGATCAGCAGTATCTCCATGACGCGCCTCGGCCAGCGGATCTTCAGGACCGCGTGGTCTCTCGCAGCAACCGCCACGCCCATATGGAGAGTGCGGCGGCGAGCACCGTGAGCAGGATGAACCAAGGGTCGCGCGCCAGGCTCGCCGACTCGGATATGACGCGCCAGACGTGCGCCGCGGCAATGAGCGTGAAGACCGTCCCGGTAGTGATGAGGTAGGCTCTCATGGCAGGCCTCGGTTAAGGAAACGCGATACTTCCATCATACCTGCCGGTTCCAACGGTGTCGACCTCCTCAGACCGAGCAACCGGCGGCGGAAGAACGACCTACGACCTAACGCGGCAAATGGCGGTCCCCGACTCGGGCAGCTCAGGCCAGCAATTGCTCCACCGCGCGCTTCCCCTCCGCGGTCGCATCCCTCCAGTTCTGGTGACCGTTGAGCTCCGCGTTCGCGAATGCTACCCGCCCGATGGGCCGGCGAAGCACCTCGGGCGCCGCGGGTTTCCCAGCACGCCCGAAGTAGAACCCGGGCGCCGGGCACACGTACGCATGACCCCAACGGTTCAGTACGATGCCCGCAATGTCACGGCGCGGATCGAAGCCGCCCCTCCCGAAGAGCCTGACGAGCTGCTCGCGGATCTTGCGCTCGTAGTCGCGATAGCTGGTGCCCAGCATCTCCGTGCGCGCCGCCGCAGCCTGCGTCTTGATCGGTGTGCCTGGTCGCTCGAAGGGAATGTAGAACGTGAGGATGGTTGGCTTGTCGGGATCGAGCGTCGGCCGGTAGTCTCCGACCACCATCGATTGGCGGATGTTGCACGAGAAGCCGAGGAGGTCGCGGTAGCTCGCCGCCGTCAGTCCGAGGTCGTACATGAAGCGCCAGCGCGCGAGCGCGACGTTCACGACGAGCATTGGTGCCCGGACGAAATCTGCGAACGCCTCGCGATGGTCGTCGGGAACATCGGCCACGATGTACTGCGACGTCCATGCGCCGTTGGCCATGACGACGCCGCCGGCCGTCGTCTTGTGCAACCTGCCTCCCTGGTGGTACACGACCTCCACCGACCCGTTAGGCATGTTCGTCACGCGCACGACGGTGGCGCCGAGTCGGATTCGCGTTGGGTTGGCCGGGCGGTCGAGCATCTCGAATCGCACGGGGCCGTTCAACACACCAGCGAAACCCTGTCCCTGAATCGCGTCAGGCACGAGCTTCTTCAGCACGTGACGCATGATGCCGTCATTCCCGCCCGGGAACGACGAGATGAATCCGAGCGTGTCGGAGAGCTTGTGGGAGGGGATGCGTCCGGCCTGTCCGTTCCCGGTGCCGGGAAGTCCGATCTGGGCAGCGCACATGGCGGAGATGACGTCGCTGCCGAGTCCACCGGCGGCGCCGGCGAGAATGGGGTCGGCGTAACGAGCCACGGCCGGATCGAGCTTCAGCTGCTTCACGAGCAGCTCCTCGTACGTCATGCTGTCGAGCCAGCGCGGGAAGTCGTCTCCGTCGTAGACCTTGGGCGACGACCGCCACTTCGTGAAGTCGGCACGCAACTGCTCCGACCACGGTGTCTCGCTGAATCCGGTACCGAACGCGTCGCGCACGAGACGCAATGACCCGTTAGGCTCCTTGAAGAAGAACCCGTGGCTCGCGAACTGGTCGCCCCACAGCTGGAAGTAGTAGTGCTCGCGCGCGATCTCGAGTGGCTCGACGCCTGCAGCCCACGCCTGATGCTCGAAGGCGTCGTTGCCGTACGGCAGGCCGAGGTCCTTCCAGTAGTCGCCGGCCCATCCCGAAGGCAGCCGGGTGCCGAAGTCGTTCGAGCCTTGCGGCCCGATGAGGCGCACACCGCCGACGTTGAACTCGTTGCGCTTGGCTTCGCCGCCCGCCATCGGATGGTTCTCGAGGACGAGCACCTTGCCGCCCCTGAGCTTCTGGAAGAACGCGGCCGCGCCAAGCCCGGAGATCCCACCGCCCACCACGATGAGGTCGTAGCGCTCGCCCGTGTCGGTCGCTCGCTTGCTGGCCGCTTCGCCGCCAAGCTTGCCGTCGCGGAGGTCGTGCGCGGTGGAGACGGTCGCCCACATGTTGCCGTGTGAGCGCGCGTAGTCGCCGACGCCGCCGGGTCCTTCCCACGCGAGCCCGGTCGGCCCCTGTGATTGCTGGAGCAATGGCGCTTTCGCGTTCAGCAACAGCGCGCCGCTCGCGAGCAGCGTGGAGTTGAGGAAGTCCCGCCGCGTGATCGGCACGTCGAGACCGAGGTCGCGGTCCTTGCCGTCGAGCGGCTCGAGCGGGTCGTCGTTAGGTATGCGACTCATCGTCCGTGTGGGTGAGCGGTGCGGGCTGCCAGGCTCGAACCCCCAAACTACACGACCACAGGAGAATCGCGACGGGGCAGCAGCTATTGGCACTATATAAGTTCGCGCTTATATTGAACTCGGGATCATGAACCTTCAGGAACGAGGGTGGCACATGGAATTCGACGTTCCTCGTCAGATAGGCGCCGTGACTCGCAAGGTCGAGACCCGCCTGCACGACGGACAGCCAGCGCGCGTCGTCGTAGCCACACGCACCTACGACACGACCGTCGACGATCTCTGGGACGCCGTCACGAGCAAGGAGCGTATTCCGCGGTGGTTCCTCCCGGTTTCCGGAGACCTTCGCCTCGGCGGGCACTACCAGCTTCAGGGCAACGCCGGGGGGACGATCACGCGGTGCGAGCCGCCCCAGGTCGTGGGGATGACCTGGGAATTCGGCGGGGAGGTGACCTGGCTCGAGGTCACACTCGAGCCCACGCCCGACGGTCGCTCACGTCTCCGCCTCGAGCACGTCGCGCTCGTCCCTGACGCACGCTGGGACGAGTACGGCCCAGGCGCCGTGGGCGTCGGCTGGGACTCGGCCCTCCTCGGGTTGGGGCACCATGTCGAGACCGGCGCGTCGGTGGATCCGCGTGAGGCCATGGCGTGGCTCGGGTCGGCGAACGGTCGCGAGTTCGTCCGCCATAGCAGTAACGACTGGTGTCGCGCATCCATCGATGCCGGAACCGACGCGGCGGCGGCGCGAGCGGCCGCGGCGCGTACGACCGCCGCGTACACGGGCGAACCGGCCGATACGGCGCCCGCGGCCGGGTAACGCGCGGTGACGCGGGCGTTCGACATTCTCGGGAGTCCCGTTAGGCGACGGATCCTCGAGCTGCTCGCGGAGCGTTCGCGCACGTCGGGCGAGATCGTCGAGGCGATCCAGCGCGAGTTCGACATCTCGCAGCCGGGCGTGTCGCAGCACCTGAGCGTGCTTCGTGAGAGCGGCTTCGCCACTTCACGAGCTGAGGGCCCGCGTCGAGTGTACGAGCTCGGCGCAGGGCCGTTTGGCGAGGTGGAAGCCTGGCTCGATCGCTTCCGCGGCGCGTGGAGCCAGCGGCTCGATGCGTTGGCAACCGAGGTGGCGCGCGGGAAGCGCGAACGGCGGCTGCAGCGCTCAAAGGAGCCCGTTCGTCGTCGCGCCTAGCACGAAAGGCAAAGGCAAGTAACCACGAATCAATCCCTAGCCCTTCTCTGCGTTGGCTTCTAGCCTGGTTCGCGCTCCCTATGCGGCGCGGAACTAACGCCATCGAGAAGCTCGGCCGGCAACGCCGTTAGGCTTGGCACCACCAGATCCGCTGTGAGCGCCGAGGCCGGATACGTTCCGGCGATGCCGATCGAGCGCATGCCGGCCGCGCGAGCGGCTTCCAGTCCGGCCGGCGTGTCTTCGAGCACCACGCAGTCGGCCGGCGCGCGCCCCAGCCGTGCAGCTGCCGTGAGGTAGCCTTCGGGGTCGGGCTTCCCACGCGTGATCTCGTCGGCGGGGACGAGAACTCGCGGCATCGGCAGGCCAGTGTGTCGGATGCGCAACGTGGCCACCGAGCGGGTCCCCGAGGTTACGATGGCCCACGCGTCGTCAGGCAGGCGCTCCAGCAGCTGCCGGGCCCCGGGAATCTCGTAGACGCCCTCGGTGGTGTGAGCCTCGACGCCTTCGAGTGCTGCGACCTCGTCGGCCAACACGAGGTGCGGCGCGACGAGCGCCACCGTCTCGATGGTGCGGCGTCCGTGTGCTACCTGCATGACGCGCTCGGGATCGATCCCGCGGCTCGCCGCCCACTTCCGCCACGCACGCTCGACACACTCCGTGGAGTCGACGAGGACCCCGTCGAGGTCGAATAGGATGGCCGTGGGATGCATCGGTGAACTACCTATACACTCGGACGTAGTCCACGAGCATGGTGGCAGGAAGGACCGAGTCCGAGCGCGGGTCGCCGTCGAACGTGCCGCCGACCGCGAGATTCAGGATGATGAAGAACGGCTGGTCGAATACCCAGTTGCCGTGGCGCCGGACCTCATCGCGCTGGATGACATAGTGCGGCTTCCCGTCAACGAAGAACGTCACGCGGGCCGAGTCCCACTGCACGGCGAACGTGTGAAAGTCCTCGGCGAAGCTGCCAGCCGTGAGCTGGTACGAGTGCACGAACGGCGTGTTGCCCGAGTAGCCCGGCCCGTGCATCGCCGAGCTCGTGGACGTCATGTTGCTGCCGTGGTTCTCCATGATGTCCAGCTCGCCGCACTGCGGCCAGCCCACAGCGCCGATGTTGGTCCCGAGTAGCCAGAAGGCGGGCCACAGCCCCTGCCCCGCGGGGAGCTTGATGCGCGCCTCCACGCGACCTGGCGCGACGTCGAGCGTACCGCGTGTGGTGATCTTCGCCGAAGTGTACCGGCACGCGCCGTAGTAGCACGTTAGGCCCGCGGCCGCCGGTCGCGCGACGATCTGCAGTTGCCCCCGGCCATTGAGCGAGACGTTCTCCGAGGCCGAGGTATACCACTCCTTCTCCTGGTTTCCCCAGCCACAATTGCCCGACTGGCAACCGTCGCCGAGGTCGTGGTGCCACTTCGTGCTGTCCACCGGACTCCCGGCGGGGCCGTCGAATTCATCGGCCCAGACTTGCTTCAGCTCGGGAGCGGGACCCGATGTCGCATCGGGCCGCGGCGCCGACGACGCGCTCGTGCACGCGAGGAGCGCGACGCACGCCATGCAGGCCCTCTGCCGCAAGCACCGCACTAGAGGTGCTTCATCTCTGCGGCCGCGGCGAGCACCGCGTCGATGTCGTTCGACAGGGCGCGCGCCTCCTGCGTGGCCGACGAGACGTCCGACAGCGCCGACTGCAGCCCCGACGACCGCACCTTGATCAGGTCGAGCCGCAGGCTGCCTAACGCCAAACCGGCGCTCTCGAGTTGACGGGCGAGCATCGACCGGCGATGCATCAGGTCATCGAGCGTCGCGCGCTGGCGGCGAAGCAGCGAGAGCTGTCGGTCGGCGTCCGGTGACGGCGTGTCACGCTCGGCCCGCGCGATACGCGCGTCGAGCTCGTGGCCCAACGCCGGGTCGATGCTCTGGTCGAGCCGGTGCAGCGCCTGTGCCAGGTCGGCCACCCGCTCCACCAGCAGCTTCACGGTCGACGCGAGATCGGGCAGGCTCGCGCGATCCGCCTTGGACAGCTTCTCGAAGATCTGGAGAATGGCAGCGCGATCCTCGACCGCGCGGCGGATCGCGGCCCCTTCGGGACTCTCGAGCACCTCGGCCGGCGCCAGCTTCTCGAGCTGCTCCTCGAGTACCGGTCGCTTTCGACGGATGGTGAAGTGTGGGGCCGGCAGCAGCTGACGCAGACGGAATCCAGCCTCGCGGAGCGACTGACGACGAAGCCAGAGCTTCCTCGACATATACATCGGAACGATGGGAGCGAGCACCAGCGGCGGCGCTTCGTTGACGCCGACGACGAACGCCGCAATGCCGCCCGCAGTCGCGGCGAGCGTGAGGAACGCATAGCCGCGAATGGCCTTGATGCGGTCGGCATACGTCACGCGACCATGCCAGAGTCGGAGATCCTTCCGCTGCTCGGGTGTGAGCGACGCGGCGTACGGCGGCTCCGCGAGCACCGGCCTGGTTGGCTTGGACGGCACGCGGACGGCCGCCACCTTTCGCGACCCGTCTGGCCGCGGCGACACGTACTTCACCGGCTCGCGCTGTTCGGCGCGCCACACCGGGCCTAACGACTCCGGCGACAGGAGCGCCTCGCGCAGCGCCGCGGCGCTCGGCCATCGATCCGGCGGCGCCTTCATCATCGCCCGCTCGACCGTCTCGCGCAGCCCGCGCGGCGCGTCGGGACGCAGCTCCGCGATCGGCCTGGGCCGCTCCGTCACGTGCTTGAGCAGCAGCGCCATCGAGTTTCCCGCCTCGAACGGCACGCGTCCCGTCAGCATCTGGTAGCCGAGCACTCCCGTAGAATAGATGTCGCTCCGGCCGTCGAGCTCACGCTCGCCGACCGCCTGTTCGGGCGACATGTACGTCGGCGTGCCGACCGCTATCCCGGTGGCCGTGAGGCGCGCGCCGGCTTCCATGGCCCACGCGATCCCGAAGTCGGTGACCATCACGCGACCGGTCAGACGATCGAGCAGGATGTTGTCCGGCTTGATGTCGCGGTGAATGACACCCCGCAGGTGCGCATACGCGAGCGCGTCCGCGACCTCCGCCAGAATGCGGCGCACTTCGTCGACCGGCTGCTTCGGCTCGCGCACCAGGTGGGTGGCGAGGCTCCCGCCGGTCACCAGCGCCATCACGAAGTAGGCAACGCCGTCACGCTCGCCGACATCGTAGATGGGCACGATGTGCGGGTGTGACAGCTGGGCCGACGTCTGGGCTTCGCGGGTGAAGCGGGTGCGGATGGCCCGGTCGTGGGCGAGCTCGGGCGGGAGAACCTTGATCGCGACGGGTCGATTCAGCCGCAGGTCGCGCGCTCGGAACACGACCGACATGCCCCCGCGGCCAATCTCGTCCTCCAGCTCATAGGCCTGACCGATGGCGGCAACCACGCGGTCGTGCAATGACTCGGTCATTCAATTCTCCGGGGCAGCTGGATCGAAGCAACGGGACGTGGCGACCGTACGAATTCGGGGCAGGTCTGGATTCCGCCCCGTTCACAGCACGTTATTCCCGTCCGCCTCAAAAACAAGGAGACGCAGATCGCGCAGACCGGCGCTTCGCACCGGACTCAGATTGCCACAGTCGGCTCCTCTGCGAACCAGAACTCTTCGCGCCAGAGCCGTTTGAAAGGGGGAACTGCCTCGGGCGGGCTCATAGCCGCCCGAGGCAGTTCCCCTCAATAAATGGCTCGTTGCGAGAGGAGCTTGGTTCTCACGCGGAGCCACTGCGTCAATCTGCGCCCGCCCGCGCCAGCGGGCGGTCTGTGCGATCTGTGTCTCCTTGTTCTCAAAGCCGGCCCTAACGCGATGCAGGGCCGGGCGCGCAGGAGCTCATCCCTCCGGCTTCCACTGGCCCGTCAGCTCCTGCCACATCCGATCGATGGCCGACCCCTTCATCTGGGCGTCGAAATTCCCCTTGATGAAAGCGTCTCCGTGCGAGAAACGGTCGCTGAACCGGGAGAGATCGATCTTCTCGCGCAGCTGATCGGCCGTCATGCCAGGTTGGTACACCGCCTTCGCCTGGCTCGAGATCGACTCGAGCACCTCGGCCACGTCTCGAACGTACGTCTTGTCGTTCATCACCGGGCCGTGACCAGGGACGATCCGCGTTAGGTCCATCGCCTCGATGCGGCGCATCACCGCCGCCCACTCGGTGACGTACGGCTCGGTCGCGAACGGAAACGGGTAGACGACCAGGTCACCCGTGAGCAGAGTCTTCGAGTCGGGCAGATAGGCCATCAGGTCGCCCGCCGTGTTGCCCCGACCCAGGAAGCTGAGCTCCACGCTTCGGCCGCCGAGATCGAGCGTCAGGGACCCGTCGATGGGACGATCGACGCCCCGGTACTCCATCGCATCACACTCCGGCATCTGCGCGTCCACCGCCTCGGCGAAGTTCTGAAGCCGGTGCCGCGTCGAATCCGAGATCGGCGATCCGTCGGCGCGTTTGCCCGTCGCGAGCAGATCGCGCAGCGGCTTCGACGAGGTCTCGATGTCTTTGCGACACGGCTCGCCGCGGAAGCTGTCCCTGCGGCTCTCGATCATCCTCGCCGTGAACTCATGCGCGATGATCTGAACGCCCGGATATGCCTTCGAGAAATCCGCGTTTCCGGCGAAGTGGTCGTCGTGCCAGTGGGAGATCACGACGTACCGCACCGGCTTCTTCGTGAGTCGCTTGATATCGCCGGCGATCCTTCGCGTGATGGTCGGGTGATGGCCGGTGTCGAACACCAGCACCGCATCCCGCCCGATCACCGCGATGATGTTGCTGCTGACGATCGGGTTGAGGCGCTTCTCGAAGAAGCCGTAGACGTTGGGCGCGATCTCGACGGTGTCGTAGTCGAACGGACCGAGCGACGGCGCCATGCCGCTGCTGGCGGCAAGGCCGAGTGCGAGAATCGCACAACCATAGAGAAGACTGCGGTGACGAGTAGTCATTCCTGAAAGTGAGTGGGCGTCGCGCCTCCGTGCTTGGACGATATTGGGCCGCGCCCGACCGGTCCCTGACTTTGGTCTGGTCCGACTCCCACCGCGGTCAGGTGGGCCACCAATCCATCACACCACCCAATTCCCGTCGGGCGCCCGATCCCGAAACGGACCGACTCTGCGCTCATTGCCGGCGTAGGCAAGAGCATGAAGATCACCTAATCGCCGTGGATTGGTATGAGTCGCAGATACTCGTTGCGCGCCCCACTCGCCGGTGCCGCGCATATCGCCATCGTCCTGTCCATCACCGGCGCCAGAGGCGCCGAATCTTCGACACTCGACGCTGAGGTCAAGCCCACAACTCCGCCGCTCGCGCGCATCGAGACGAGCGACAATCGGACTCCGGCCGGCCGACTGGAAGGCAGCACGCTCACCGTGCGACTGGAGGCGCGGAATGGCGTCTGGTATCCGGAAGCGCAGAACGGCTTTGGCGTGCCGGTCGCGGCATTCGCCGAGGAGGGCAAGCCGCTGCAGAACCCCGGGCCGCTCATTCGCGTGAGGTCGGGAACCGAGGTGCGTGCGTTCGTCCGAAACTCGCTCGACAAGCCGCTGACGGTGTTCGGCCTCGCCGAGGCTCGCGGCGTCGCCGCGGACAGCTTCGTCGTGGAGCCGGGCACAGTGCGCGAGATGCGTTTTCACGCGAAGGAGCCTGGCACCTACTACTACGTGGGCAAGACGAGCAAGGGGTCGGTGTTCGGCCGCCTCGGCGACGACAGCCAGCTCAATGGCGCGATCGTCGTGGACTCGGCGAACGCGACCGGAGCGCCCGACGATCGGATCTTCACGATCGCCTGGTGGGCGGTGATCGACCCCGCGAGCCCGACGGGGCTCGAGCGCGCGACCCTCGTGATCAACGGTCGTTCGTGGCCATACACCGAGCGACTCGATGCGACGCAGGGCGATTCGCTCCGCTGGCGCTGGATCAACTTCACCGAGCTGCCGCACCCTCTGCACCTGCACGGCTTTTACTTCCGTGTCGAGGCGGTGGGGAACGGGGCGCGGTATACGACGTACGCACGCGACGACCAGCGCCGCGCGGTGACCGAGGTCGTTCCTCCGGGCGGCACGATGGCGCTCGCCTGGTCACCCACACGCCCGGGAAACTGGGTGTTCCATTGCCACTTCGCGAGCCACATCTCGCCGCTCGTCTCCATCGGCACACAGCGTGGCGTGCCTGCGGCCCCCATGGCGATGTCCGACATGCCGGGCTCCGGCGACGACGCGTCGGAACCCAGCGAGCACTCGCACCACGACGGCGCGGGCGTACACCTCCAGCACAACATGTCGGGTCTCGTACTCGGCATTCGCGTGGCGCCGCGCGGTGCGGCGCCTGCGCAGCCGGCGCGCGCGTATCGCCAGATGCGGCTGATCGTGCGCTCGAAGCCTAACGTCTACGGCAACCTCCCGGGATACGCGTACGTCCTGGGCGGCACGCCAGCCGAGCGCGAAACGAACACGCTCAGGGCTCCCGGGCCGACGCTCGTGCTGGAGAAGGATGAGCCGGTGGCGATCACGGTGGTGAACCGGTCGCGGATGCCCGCGGCCGTCCACTGGCACGGCATCGAGCTCGATAGTTATCCCGACGGCGTGCCCGGGTGGAGCGGGTCGGGATCGTCGCTGCTGCCGGCGATCGCACCTAACGATTCACTGACCGTACGCTTCACGCCACCGCGTGCCGGCACGTTCATGTACCACTCGCACTTCGACGAGTTCGGCCAGATTGCGTCCGGGCTGTACGGCTCGATCGTCGTGCTGAATCGCGGCCAGCGCTACGACGGCGACACGGATCGGGTGCTGGTGTTGAGCGACGATGGCCCGACACGGAACCTGATTCGCGGGCCCTTCCCGCTGGCGCTGCTCAACGGGGAGTCGCAGCCAGCGCCCATGCGGCTCCGGTCGGGGGTGACGTATCGGTTCCGGCTGATCAACATCCGCACGGACTACGACGCGACCGTCTCGATCTACGATGACGGTGGGCTCGCGCAGTGGCGAGTCATCGCGAAGGACGGAGCGGAGCTCCCGGCGTCGCAGGCGACCGTACGGGCAGCAACGCTGACGTTCGCCGCGGGTGAGATCTACGACGTCGAGTTCACCCCGACCGCTCCCGGGAGCCTGACGCTTCAATTCGGCGCACCGCAGCAGGGGCCGATTCCAGGTCAGGCGACGGACGTGCCGGTCGTCGTCCGCTGAAGGGATCGCAGAACGCGATGCCCGAACAGCCCCTGGCCAACGCATCCACCGCATGTGCTTGGTCCGCTACGGGGCCTCGAGCAGCGGCGCGAACCGCTGGCGCATCATCTCGTCGCCGCGCACACGCAGCAGCGCGTTGCGCGCGGTGACGGGCATGCGCAGGCTTTCACCGGCAATGCGGCTCTGCTCGCGGACCCACCGCACGCGCGGCCGGCGCCTAACGACGAACGCGTCGAGCGCCTCCTCCACCGAGTCGGCCGCTCGCAACGACTCCGCCAGGACGCCGGCGTCCTCGATGGCCAACGCCCCGCCCTGGCCCATCATCGGCGAGCTGGCGTGTGCCGCATCCCCGATGAGCACGACGCGACCCGTACACCAGTGCTCCTCACCCAGCCATTCGATCGCCGAGCAGTGGATCTCCGCGGCCGAGTCGAGCGCGCCGAGATACTCGTGCACGATGTCGCCGAAGCCGGCAAACCGTTCGCGGAGACGATCGAGGCGGCCCTCCGGCGGATCGCGAACCAGCGGGCCCGCCACGTTGCCGAACCCGTACGTCTGATCGGAACCAACCGGACACAGGCCGAAAAAGCAGCCATCGCCGAGCAGGAACTGCAGATTGGTGAGTCCTCGCGGACGAACCGGTGCGACGCTCCGCCACACCATCTGTTCGCCGTACACGGGTGGTGCCGCGTCGAATGCCAGCTGACGCACCGACGACCCGACACCGTCCGCACCGATGACGAGATCGTATGTTGCGGCGGAGCCGTCGGTCAGCTCGACCCACACGCCTCCGTCGTCCTGGGTCAGTGACTTGACCGAGGTACCGAGGCGCGATGGAATGGCGGCGGTGGCAGCCAGGAGCGCGCGCTGCAGCTCACGCCGCGCTATCCCAACGAACGGACCAACATCACTCCAGAGCGCCGTCAGGTCGGTCTCGGCCAGTATGTCGCCCTGCTCGTCGCAGAAATCCCAGTAGCGGATGGCCGTCCCGGCACGCTCGACCGCGGTGCCGAGGCCCAGCGTGCGCAGCACGCGCATGCCGTTAGGCTGCATCGCGATGCCGGCGCCCACGGCGCGCCAGGCATCACTGCGCTCGATCAGTTCCGGCGCGAACCCGGACGCGTGCAGCGCGGCGGCGACCGACAGGCCGCCAATTCCGCCGCCGACGATCAGGATGCGCTCGGCATGCGCCATTTCGTCCTCCATGCCCTGGGCAATGGAAGATCGCATCGTCGCGTGGCCTCACGATACTGCCTTCGTCAGGTCCGCACGCTCACACTGACCAAGTCGCCAGGCAGCTCCACGCGATGCTACGGGCGGATCTCTCCTCGAGATCGCCCCACGGCATCCAGCGAATCGAATAGCTGTCGACGCAGGTCACGCCTGGCTGCGATCTGCGGCCCGAGCTCCATGTAGGCGTCGGTGGTTGGGTCGTAGACCGGCCACCGCGGCCACTTGCCCGCCGCGGGCGCCGCGTTAGGGTCGGCCGACGCCGCGAACGCGACCCAGTAATCGCTCATCGCATCGGCGAGCGTGGAGTCGTACGGCGTGTGACCGGCGAACGGCTGCAGCGGCGCCGGGCGACCGAATACGAACGTGATCTCCGAGCTGTGGTATGCGCCCATGCGCCGACTGACGGAATCGTCGCCGACGCGCGTGTAGAGGTACACGTACGCCTTCCCGCCTTTCGACGTGATGAGCCGCGCGAACGACCGGCTCGGCGCGCCGAAGATGGTCGCCGGCTCATCCGCATTGCTGCCGACGATGACGGGAACGATGTTGGCCGACCCCGCAGCGATCGTGGAGTCTACCGGGCGCGGCAGCACGCGACCATCGATCGATGGGACGAAAACCGGTGTGCCCGGGTTCGGCGCGATGCGCACCGCTGCCGCCAGGAGAGACTCCGCCGGCACGACGCGAAGCAGGGCGGCCGCCGCGGCATCGGTGCCCGTCACGCCTAACGCGGTCGCGAGCTTGACGCCGTTCGCTTCGGCGTCCTTGCGAGACTGCATCAGCGTCGTGCCCGTGCCACTCTCGAGCACCGCACGCTGGAACAATCCCTTCGCCAACGGCGACCCGATGAGCGTCCCGATGCTCATCGCGCCAGCCGATTCACCGAAGACCATGACGCGCGAGGGATCCCCGCCGAAGTGCGCGATGTTCCGCTGGACCCACTGGAGTGCGGCGATCTGGTCCAGGAGCCCGTAGTTGCCTGACGAGTGATCGGGGGAATCGGCGGCGAGCGCGGGGTGCGCCATGAACCCGAACGCGCCGAGCCGGTAGTTGAGCGTCACGACCACCGCGCCCTTCCGCGCGAGCGGCCCGCCGTTGTGCCGCTCCTCGCCGCCGAACCCGGCGAAGAACCCGCCGCCGTGAATCCACACCATCACCGGCCGCCGGCCCTCCGTGGACTGAGTCCAGACGTTCAGGTAGAGGCAGTCCTCCGATTTCCCCGCCACGTCCGGCGTGATGTCGCCATAGGGCTGATGCTGCATGCAGTTGTGGGCGAGCCGGGTCGCCTGCCTAACGCCTTGCCAGGACGCCGCCGGGCGCGGCGGACGCCACCGAAGGTCACCCACCGGGGGAGCCGCGTACGGAATCCCCTCGAATACCAGAACGTGACTAGCCGGATCCACTCGTCCTGCGAGCGCGCCACCCTCGACTGTCGCCTGCGGCGCCGACGGACCGGGTGAAACGTCCGCCTGGGGCTTGGTGCTGCACGCGGTCGCGAACAGCCACGGGCTCGTGATGCCCGCCGCTATGAAAACGGCACGAGCCCACGCGTCCCTACATTTCGCGGTGGGGTTGCTCCGAGGACGCCTCACGGATCACGACCTCCGGTTTCTGCGCGTGAACCTGCTCACTCAAGCGGGCCCGCTCACGGTTGAAGTACACTCCTCCGATCAACGCCAACAGGGCCAACCCATATTTCGCAGGCTCGTAAATGGAGTTGGCCGACAGACGCTGGAGAAAATGCACCCAGAGCTGGGCCCGTGCGAGCGTTCCGGTCACGGGAAGAGCCCTGTCCACGACGATGAAGCCGAGATACGTGAGTGCTGCCCACATGCCGACGAAGAGGCCGTACAGCAACTTCAGTTTCGGCAAGAAGGGTCGCAGATCGTCAGGTAGCAACTGGGCCGGAAAACGATATACCGGCCAGACGACGAGAAACCCTGCCAGTAAACCGGACGCCCCGGCGACGCCGCCATTCGTTCCCGGCCAGAACGCCAGGATCATCCCGCCGGCGATGGGCGGGAGGGCTATCCACACGTAGTCCGAATACTTGACGTCGTCGCCGGGAACGAGAACATCCAGAAATCCGGTGCCCCCTTTCTCTCGACGCAGCCTGTGCTCGGCGTAGTCGCAGCAGCGAACGATTGTCGCTCCGACGATCACCGCAAGGATGACAGACAAGGTTTGGGCTTGACTCGCCATGGTGGTTGCCTGTGAACCGTGCTAGATCGTGTTTGGCCAGACCCAACGCGGCAACGCTCGCCCCCGTCTGACGGGACTGAGCGGCGCCAACATCAATGCCGATGCAACAACAGATCCGCTTCTGTAAGACGTCGGACGGCGTACGACTCGCCTTTGCAACGGCTGGGTCCGGTTTGCCGCTTGTAAAAGCCGCGAACTGGCTGAACCACGTCGAGTACGACTGGAGGACGCCAATATGGCGTCCGCTGTTCGAGCGGCTCGCCCGGAAACGCAAGCTCGTACGCTACGACGAGCGCGGGTGCGGACTCTCCGATTGGAACGTCGCCGACTTCTCGCTCGATGCATGGGTCCGGGACCTCGAGACGGTCGTCGACGCCGCAGGGCTCCAGCGCTTCCCGCTCCTCGGGATCTCGCAAGGTGGACCGATCGCCATCGCGTACGCGATCCGACACCCCGAGCGCGTGAGTCGCCTCATCCTGTACGGCTCGTACGCCAGCGGGTACAACAAGCGGAAGCTCAGCGCGGCCCAGCTCGAGGAGTGGCGGCTCCTCGTCGATCTGGTTCGCGTTGGATGGGGACGCGACACGCCGGCGTTCCGCCAGGTGTTCTCGGCGCTGTTTCTCCCGGACGCCTCGCCCGAGTACCTGCGCGCGTTCGATCAACTGCAGCGTGAGTCCGCGTCGCCGGAAAACGCGGCGAGGATGATGGCCGCGTTCGGGGACCTCGACGTCCGCGACGTCGCGCCGCTGCTCCGGATACCGACGCTCGTCATGCATCGGCGCGACGACCTGCGGATCCCCTTCGAGGAAGGACGCCGGCTCGCGGCCCTGATCCCGGACGCC
>DASUGD010000231.1:0-14645 GCA_036274195.1 Gemmatimonadaceae bacterium
GCACGACGGACGCGATGGATGAAGGCGAGAAGCGACTCAAGGCGCTCGAGCAGCAGCTCAAGGTTCAGACCGACGCGATCTCCGAGCAGCTCCGCCTTGCGCGCGCGAACATCGATCGCCTGACGGACATCCTGCGCTTCCAGCAGGAGCGCGTCGCATCGATGAAGGTGCCCGCGGGGGAAGCTGGCCAGCTGCTTTCCCTCGGCAACGGTCAGCAGGAACTGCAGCTCGGCCAGTGGGTGCTCGCGGGGCAGACGCTCGCGACCGTTGCCCAGCCCGGGAAGCTCAAGGCGATCCTCCGCGTCCCGGAAACGCAGGCGAAGGACGTGGCGCTCGGCCAGAAGGTGGACATCGACACGCGCGCCGGCGGTGGCGGCGGAAACAGCGGCGTCGTGAAGGGCCACGTGAGCCGGGTGGACCCGGCAGCGGTGAACGGGACAGTAACTGTCGAAGTCCTGTTCGATGAAGAAGCGCCCAAGGGCGTACGTGCGGACCTCAGCGTCGACGGCGTCATCGAGATCGAGCGCCTCGATAACGTGCTCTACGTGCAGCGCCCGGCTTACGGCCAGGCCGAGAGCACCGTCGGTCTCTTCAAGCTCGACCCGGATGGCAAGACCGCGTCGCGCGTGAACGTCAAGCTCGGCCGCAGCTCGGTGAGCACGATCGAGATCGTCAGCGGTTTGCAACCCAAAGACAAGGTCATCGTGTCAGACATGTCGCAATGGGACAACGTCGCAAAGGTTCGACTGCAGTGATCCGCGATCCCATCGCAAAGCGAAACCGCGAGCGCGACGCCGCGGTAATGGATTGAAACGGCTTCCGTCCCACGACCCCAGATCAACCCTCACTCCCCTGGCCATGGCCACTCAGTCCGCAACGTCGCCCTCGTCCCTCGGCTCGATGCCCAGCGCTTCCGGCGAGGCGCTGATCAAGATGGAAGGGATCAAGAAGATCTTTTACACCGATGAGGTCGAGACCCACGCACTCTCGGACATTCATCTGGAGATTCGGCCTGGCGAGTACATCGCGATCGCGGGCCCGTCCGGCTGCGGCAAGACGACTCTGTTGTCCATCCTGGGACTGCTGGACACTCCAACGGACGGCAGCTACGTGTTGAGTGGCGAGCCGGTGGCGAAGCTCTCGGCGGCCGATCGCGCGCGCATTCGTAATCGCCAGATCGGGTTCATCTTCCAGGCGTTCAACCTGATCGGCGATCTGACGGTCTACGAGAACGTCGAGCTGCCGCTCACGTATCGCGGGATGTCCTCGTCGGAGCGCAAGACGCGGGTGCAGAATGCCCTCGAGCGCGTCGGCATGTCGCACCGCATGAAGCACTATCCGTCGCAGCTTTCCGGCGGTCAGCAGCAGCGTGTGGCCGTTGCGCGCGCGGTGGCCGGCGACCCGGTGATCCTCCTGGCCGACGAGCCGACGGGAAACCTCGACTCGACGAACGGCGAGGCGGTGATGGAGCTCCTGCGCGAGCTGCACCGCGGTGGCGCGACGATCTGCATGGTGACGCACGATCCGCGTTATGCGCGCCACGCCGACCGTTCGATCCACCTGTTCGACGGCCGGGTGGTGGAAGAGACGACGCCGGGCATGTCGTCGACCGACTGATGATGGCGCGGGACTCGAGGCTCGACGCCCGGTTCGGCCGGGGTCGCGGGCTCGGGTCCCGCATCACGGCGCTGCTCGGGTTGGTCGCCATGTGGGCAGCGGCGCCTAACGTCGCGCAGGCCCAGAACGGCGATTCGACCGGTGTGCGGCTGTTCGAGGCAGGCAAGTTCCGGGAAGCCAGGACGGTCTTCGAGCCCGCGTTCCGGTCGAACGCGGCGGACGCGGCTGCGGCATTTTATCTCGGCCGCATCGCGATGGAAGAGCGCGGGTACGATCGCGCCGCGGACTACTTCGAGTCGGCGACGACGCTGGAACCGAAGAACTCCACCTATTTCCTCTGGTTAGGCAGAGCGCATGGCCGCGAGGCGCAGGCCGCGAACGTGCTGCGCCAGCCGGGCCTCGCGAAGAAGGCGAAGGCCGCGTGGGAGCGCGCGATCGAGCTCGATGCCGACAACCTCGACGCGCGAAGCGACCTGATTCAGTACTACGTGCAGGCGCCGGGCTTCCTGGGCGGCAGCTCGGCGAAGGCGCTCGAGCAGGCCGAGGAGATTCGAAAACGGAACGGGCTCCGCGGGTATCTCGAGCTCGGTGGGCTGTACGAGCGGGAGAAGAAGTTCGCCGAAGCCGAGCGGGCGTATCTTGGCGCGGCGAACGAGAAGTCGGATCGGCACGTTGGGGAGTACCGGCTCGGTGTGTTCTATCAGAACATCGGCGCGTATGACAAGGCGTTCGACCTGTTCGAGGCGATGATCGAGGCGAGTCCGGAAGAAGTCGGAGCGCTCTTTCAGATCGGGAAAACGGGGGCGCTCTCGGGACAGCGTTTGGATCGGTCGGAGGAAGCACTGAAGGCGTACCTGCAGACCACGCCGGGCCGTAACGACCCGTCGCTGGCAGCCGCACACTGGAGGCTCGGCATGGTCCACGAGCGGAATCGGGACCGGAAGCGGGCGAAGGCCGAGTACGAAATCGCGTTGCGACTCGACCCCACGTTCAAGCCGGCGACGGAGTCGCTGAAGAAGCTCACGTAACAATCGAGGCAACCAAGCCCCTTGTGGCGGCGCCGAAGGTGTCGCCTCTACCCGGGGTACATCAACAGCAGTCGAAAGCCATCAGCCATAGCTTCGCAGCCATCAGCCATCAGCCATCAGCCATCAGCCATCAGCCATCAGCCATCAGCCATCAGCCATCAGCCATCAGCCATCAGCCATCAGCCATCAGCCATCAGCCATCAGCCATCAGCCATCAGCTCAAACGGCGCAGTTCGAAGGCGATTCCCGATTTCCGATTCCCGATTCCCGATGCTGGACGCGCTACGCCACGACATCCGATACGCCGTTCGATCGCTGCTGCGAGCGCCGGGCTACGCGATCATCGCCATTCTATGCCTCTCGCTCGGCATAGCGGCGAACGTGACAGTGTTCACGCCGGTGAACACACTCCTTCTCCGACCACTTCCCTTTACCGATCCGGATCGCGTCATGAGCGTGTACACCACGCTCGATCGCGATCGGCGGTTCGAGGGCACCTGGTCCTACGCAGACTATCTCGACGTTGGGAACGCCGGCGGGACGTTCGCCAGCACGGGTCTCTACGATGACCGGCAGGTGAACATTGGCGGCCTCGACGAGCCAGAGCGGGTGCAGGGCGCGCGAATGACGGCCTCGGTGTTTCCGACGCTTGGCATTCGCATCGTTCTCGGACGCGGCTTCCGCGCCGACGAGGATGAAGCGGGAAAGGTCATGCTCTTGAGCCACGGGTTCTGGAAGCGGAAGTTCGCCGGCGATCCGGCCGTCATCGGACGTTCGATCACGGTCAACGGCCAGCCATACACGGTCGTCGGCGTCGTCCAGGAGAAGATCAAGTTCCCCGAGCTGGCGGAAGTCTGGCTCCCCCTCGAGCCGGGCGAGATGAAGGCCCATCGCGACTGGCGCAACTACAGCATGGTGGCGCGCCTCGCGCCTAACGCCACCGTCGCACAGGCGCAGGCGCGCGTCGCGTCGATCATGCGCGAGCTGCAGGGGCGATTCGGCGACACCAACACGGGTTGGACGGGCTGGGTCGAGCCGTTCCGCGAGAACGTCGCGCGCGATGTCCGCCCGATGATGCTGACCATGCTGGGCGCCGTCGCGTTCGTGCTGCTCATCGCGTGTGCGAACGTCGCTAACCTCATGCTCGCGCGCGCGACGAATCGGCAGCGTGAGATCGCCATGCGCCTCGCGCTCGGCGCGGGACGGCGCCGCATCGTCCAGCACCTGTTGACGGAGAGCATCATCCTCGGCGTGGTCGGCGGCGGGCTCGGGGCGGTCCTCGGCGTCTGGGGCGTGGACGCAATCGTCAGCCTGCTTCCGGCCGAGATGCCGTTCTGGATGGTCTTCAACGTGGACGGGCGCGTACTGGCCGCCACGCTGGTTGTCTCGATCGCGACCGGCGTCGTGTTCGGGTTGGTGCCCGCCCTGCAGGCATCGTCGCCGCGCCTCGGGGAGACGCTCAAGGAGAACAGCCGCTCCTCGACCGGTGGCGTTCGCAGCGCACGACTTCGAAGTACGTTGGTCGTGACGGAGCTCGTGCTCTCGGTCGTGCTGCTCATCGGTGCTACCCTGATGATTCAGAGCTTCATCCGGATGCGCACGGCACGCCTCGGGTTCGATCCGGCGCGCGTGCTCACATTCCAGGTAGTGCCCGAAGGCAGTCGATACGCCTCTGACTCCGCGCGCCTGCGCTTCTACGATGCGCTGACCGAGCGGGTCGGCTCGCTGTCGGGCGTCGCGCGCGCTGGCGCGATTGCGTGGCTCCCGATGCGCAATTGCTGCAGCTGGGCGAACTACCAGCCGGAAGGCAAAGCGTACGCGGTGGATGATCAGCCTAACGCGCTCTACAACGTCGTGACGCCCGGATTCCTCAATGCGTTCGGCATCCCGCTCGTCGCCGGCCGTGACTTCGACCGACGCGACACGAAGGCGGCGCCGCGCGTCGCGATCGTGTCACGCGTGTTCGCCGAGCGCGAGTGGCCCGGACTAAATCCCGTAGGGAGGCGGGTGCGCCTCGGCGCGACCGACACGACATGGACAACCGTCGTTGGTGTCATGGGCGGGTTCGTACAGGACCGACGCATCAGCAACACGCTACGGCCACAGATCGTGGTTCCGCTCGCGCAATCCGAGCGGCGAACGCTGTGGATCGCCGTCCGCGCAACCGGTGACGCCGCCGCGCTCGCGCCGCTCGTTCGCGCGGAAATTCGCCGGATCGATCCGGACGTGCCGTTAGCGGAAGTGAAGGTCATGCCGCGCGTCATCGCCGAGCGGAACTTCGAGCCGTGCGTGTACGGTCTCATGTTCTCGATCTTCGCGGTCTCCGCGCTGGTGCTCGCGGTGATTGGCATTTACGGCGTCATGGCGTACTCCGTCGCACAGCGGACGCACGAGTTCGGCGTCCGGATCGCGCTCGGGGCTCAGCCGCGCGACGTGGTGCTGCTCGTTCTCCGCGCTGGCGTACGCCTCGTCGTGCTCGGCCTGGCCATCGGCATCCCGGCAGCCTTCGGGATGGGACGCGGGCTCGGCGGACTGCTGTACGGTGTCAAGCCAACCGACCCGGCAACGTTCATTGGCATTCCGCTGCTGTTAGGCGCCGTCGCGCTGCTCGCCAGCATGGTCCCTGCCCGGCGAGCGACTCGCGTCGAACCCATTGTCGCGCTCCGCAACGACTGACCGCTCTCGGGAGCTTTGCTTATGGACACCGTCCTCCGTGATCTGCGATACGCGCTTCGCACGCTGGTGCGACAGCCCGGCTTCTCCATCGCCGTGGCGCTCACGCTGGCGTTAGGTATCGGCGCCAACACCGCCATCTTCAGCGTCGTGAACGGGGTCCTGCTCCGACACCTGCCCTACCCCAACGACGACCAGCTCATGACAGTCTGGACGCGGATGGCGAATGGGGAGCACGAGACGGCGTCGATGCCGGACTACCTCGACTGGAAGGCGCAGAATTCGTCGTTCTCGCAGATGACGGCGTACGCGAACTCCAACGACAATCTCGCCGCTCCCGGCGCAGACCCGGAGCGTGTGCCCAGCGCCCGGGTGATCGCCGACTACTTCACGACGCTCGGCGTGAGACCGGCGGCGGGCCGGTGGTTCGTGCCTGACGAGTTCGTGTTTGGCTCGCACCGCGTGGTCGTGCTCTCCCACGCGCTCTGGGAGCGGCGGTTCGGCGCCAATCCAGGAATTGTCGGACAGACGATCACGCTCAACGCGCGGCCGTATACCGTGGTTGGCGTGGCGCCGGAATCGGCGCGACTGCCGGCACGAGCGCAGCTCTGGGCTCCGTTCGCCGTCGACCCGAGCGCGCCGCCTCCCAGTCGGCGCGGCGACTTCCTTTCGGTCGTCGCACGCCTCAAACCAGGGATCTCGCAGGCGCGCGCGCAAAGCGACATGGATGCCATTGGGCGCAGGCTCGCCGCGGCGTATCCCGCGACGAACGCGCGCATCGGCGTCCTCGTCATCTCGCTGCACGACCAACTCGTCGGTCAGATTCGCCCGGCGCTGCTCGTGTTCAGTGGCGCCGTGGCGCTCGTGCTGCTCATCGCGTGCGCCAACGTTGCGAATCTGCTGCTCGCTCGCGCGACCGCCCGCGAGCGAGAGATGGCAGTCCGTGCCGCGCTCGGCGCGGGGCGCCGCCGACTCGTCAGGCAGATGCTGACCGAGAGTCTGGTCCTCGCCCTCGCTGGGGGCCTGCTTGGGCTGGCGCTGGCCTGGTGGGGCGTCCAGGGTCTCAAGGCCGCGGCGCCGCCAACGGTGCCGCGCCTCGATGAGGTCGGCCTCGACCCGGTTGCGCTCGCGTTCACGGCCATGGCCGTCGTGGTGACCGGCTTCCTGTTCGGCATCGCGCCGGCGCTCCGCGGATCAGGGTATGCGCTGCAGTCGACGCTCGTAGCCGGCGGGCGCGCGGGGATCGGTGGTGGCAGCGGCGAGCGACTCCGGGCAGTCCTGGTGGTCGCGCAGGTCGCGCTTGCGCTCGTGCTCCTCGTCGGCTCGGGGTTGCTGGTCCGCACGTTCGGCCGGCTCCAGCAGGTGGACCTCGGGTTCGACTCCGGGCATGTGCTGACAGCGCAGGTCGTTCTCCCGGGTGTGAAGTACGACAACGACGCTCGCATGCTGTCGTTCTTCAACTCGCTCCACGACCGACTGACGGCCACTCCGGGCGTGGCCGTCGCAGGATTCACGTCGGACGTGCCGCTGGCGGGCGGCTACAACTATCTCTCGTTCGACATTGTCGGCAAACCCACGCCTCAGCCGGGTCAGAGCTCTCCCGACGCGGTCAGCACCGTCGCAACCGCCGAGTATTTCTCGGCCATGCGAATTCCGTTGCTCTCGGGCCGGCTCTTCACGCCGAGCGACGGGCCTAACGCGCCGCGAGTGGTGGTCGTGAACAAGGAGCTCGTGCAAAAGGCGTTCGGCGGCCGCGACCCGATCGGCGAGCGCATCACTTTCGGCAACCTGTCGGACAGCACGAGCTGGCTGACGATCGTCGGGGTGGTCGGCAGCACGCGGCTCGAGGGCGTCGGCCTCGAGACCTACGCGCAGGCCTTCACGCCACTGACGCAAACGCCGGTGCCGTATGTGTATGTCGTCGCGCGGACGACGGGCGACCCCCTCGCCCTCACGGGTGCGCTTCGGCGCGAGGTCGTCGCGCTCGATCCGTCCCTGCCTGTCGCCAACATCCAATCGATGGATCAGCGGGCGGCGGCGTCCGTTGCGCAGTTCAAGCTCAACTCGATCATCGTGACGCTATTTGCCGGTGTTGCACTCCTCCTGGCGTCCATCGGGATCTACGCCGTGATCTCGTACGCGGTCGCGCAGCGGACGCGCGAGATCGGGATCCGCATGGCGCTCGGCGCCGCCAGCGCTGACGTGCTTCGGCTGGTGGTTCGTGACGGCATGGCGCCGGCGGTGGTGGGCGTGGCGCTCGGCGCCGTGGGGGCCTTCGGGATCACCCGCCTCATGCGCAGCCTGCTGTACGGGGTGAGCGCGACGGATCCGGTGGTGTTCGGGCTCGTTGCCACGGCACTGGTCCTCGTCGCCCTCGGCGCCTGCTGGGTTCCCGCGCGGCGCGCGGCGCGCGTGGACCCGAACGTCGCCCTGCGGAACGAGTGAGAGAACGGAATCGCCTCGGCGTCGGTCCAAGGATTCATCAGCTCTAGAGGGGCACGCGATGGACACTTTCCTCCAGGACCTCAGGTACGCGGTGCGGACGCTCCGGCGGACGCCGGCGTTCACGCTGGCGGCCGTCGCCTGTCTGGCGTTAGGCATCGGTGCCAACACGGCCATCTTCAGCGTCATCGACGGGGTGTTGCTTCGGCCGTTGCCGTTCAAGGACCCCGGCTCGCTCGTCATGGTGTGGGAGACCAACCGAAGCCATGGAGCGGACCGCAACGTGGTGTCACCCGCGAACTACCTGGACTGGCGCGCACAGAGCTCCACGTTCAGCGAGATCGGCTCGTACGTCGACTGGCACGCGAACCTCACCGGCGTCGACGAGCCCGTCGAGGTCGGAGTGTCGATCGCGACGGCGTCCTTCTTCCGTGTCCTCGGTGTGGCGGCGGAGCTTGGCCGCGTCTACACGGCGGAAGAAGATGCCCCTAACGGACCGCACGTCGTCGTGCTCAGTCATCGCCTGTGGGAACGGCGCTTTGGCGCGCGCCGCGACGTTCTCGGCGCGCGGCTCGAGCTCAACGGGCGGCCGTCCACGATAATCGGCGTCATGCCCGCGAGCTTCGGGATCGAGGGGAGCAAGGCGGAACTCTGGACGCCCATGCAGCTCAACCCGTCGCTGGATTATCGGACGCGTACCGGGCGCTACCTCACGAGCATCGCCCGCCTCAAGCCCAACGTGACGCCGCTGCGCGCGCAGGCCGACATGAGTGCCATCGCTCGCCGGCTGGAGAGCGCGCATCCGATCTTCAATGGCGGCTGGGGCGCGAACGTGGTGCCCATGTACGAACAGGTGGTCGGTGGCGTCCGGCGAGCGCTGTTCGTTCTCGGCGGCGTGGTGGCCTTCGTGCTTCTGATCGCCTGCGCCAACGTTGCCAACCTGCTGTTGGCGCGGTCGACCGCTCGGACCCGCGAGGTCGCCGTACGCGCGGCGCTTGGCGCCGGTCGCAGCCGCATGGTGAGGCAACTGCTGACCGAGAGCGTCGTGCTTTCGGCGTTAGGTGGTGCGGTCGGGCTCCTCCTCGCCTATTGGGGCGTTCAGGCCGTCAAGGCGCTGGCCCCTCGCGGCGTACCGAGAGTCGCGTTCATCTCGATCGACGGCTGGACGATGGCGTTCACGCTCGTCGTGGCCCTGGTGACCGGCCTTCTCTTTGGCCTCGTCCCCGCGCTACGGGCGGGGCGAGGGAACCTGCAGACAATCCTCCGCGAAGGTAGCCGAGGGTCGACCGGGAGCGGGCGAGGGCGCGCGGTGCTCGTCGCGGCCCAGGTTGCGCTTTCGCTGGTGCTGCTGATCGGCGCGGGGCTCATGATGCGCAGCTTCGTGCGGCTCCAGTCGGTGGACCCGGGATTCGATCCCGACGGGGTACTCACCGGCCGCGTTCAGCTCGCCGGCGAGCGCTTCCGTACATCGGCGTCGGCTACCGCGTTCTTCGATCAGCTGCTCGACCGCGTCGAGAAAGTGCCAGGCGTGGAAGCCGCGGGGGCGATCACCTGGCTGCCGTTCGGCGGCGACGGCTCGGCGACGAGCTACTGGATTGAAGGTCGACCGGTACCGCCGCCAACGAGCGAGTTCGTCGCGGATATCCGTGGCGTCGATCCACGGTACTTCCGGGCGATGCGCATACGCGTGAAGCGCGGCGAGCCGTTCGATGCCCGCGCGAACACCGAGTCGCCCAAGCAGGTGGTCGTGAACGAGGCCTTCGTGCGCGTGCACTTCCCCACGAGCAACCCCATAGGCGAGCACGTGCTCATGCCGTGGGGGGACACGCTGCGGGGAGAGATCGTCGGCGTCGTGGCGGACACGAAGCACGCCGGGCTCGACTCCGTGACCGGGCCAATGATCTATTGGGCGTTGAAGCAATTTCCGTCGAACTTCATGACGCTCGTCGTGCGAACGAATGGCGATCCGATGCACCTGGCACCGGCGATTGCCCGTGAGGTCCATGCGCTGGACCCGAATCAGCCGTTCGCGGAGCCGAAGCCGCTCGACGCATATCTGAGCCAGAGCGTCGCGCAACGGCGGTTCAGCATGACGCTGCTCGGAGTCTTCTCCGGGCTGGCGCTCGTGCTAGCGGCGCTCGGCATCTACGGCGTTCTGGCGTACTCCGTCGCACAGCGCACGCGAGAGATTGGCGTGCGAATCGCGCTCGGCGCGCGTGAATCGACGGTCGCCGCCATGGTGGTTCGCGAGGCACTTCGCGTGGTCGGCGTGGGGCTCGCGGCTGGCGTCGCCGGCGCGATCGCACTCACCCGTGTGTTGAGCACGTTGCTCTACGACATCAGCCCGACGGACCCGTTGACGTTTGCCGGGGTGACGCTCGCGCTCGGCGCGGTGGCCGTGGCGGCGAGCTATTTTCCAGCGAGGCGAGCAGCGCGCGTGGATCCTACTGTAGCGTTACGACAGGAGTAATCAGCTTCTAGGCGCCAAGGGGTCAGAGTCGTTGAATGGACGCATCTGGGCCCGACTGGCATCGCGAATTCAACGACTTCGACCCCAACCGATTCCCTATTCCCGAAGACTATGTGGACCTTTCGCTCCAAGACCGCTGAAAGCGAGCCGTCGCAGACCGGCACCGTGGATGCGCCGATCGATCTCTCCCGTCCGCTCCTGTCGCTCAGAAACATCGAGAAGGTCTATGAGACGCCGGCGGGCAAGAACTACGTGCTCCGTCGAATCACGATCGACGTGCAGCCGGGCGAGTTCCTCACGATCATGGGGCCCTCCGGCGCGGGGAAGTCGACACTGCTGAGCATCCTCGGCATGCTCGATGGGGCGTGGACCGGCGAATACGCGTTCCTCCACCACCCCATTCACTCGCTCAACAACAAGGAGCGCGTGGCGATCAACAAGCAGTACATCGGCTTCGTGTTCCAGCAGTATCACCTGCTCGACGATCTCACGGTGGCAGAGAACCTCGATGTGCCGCTGTCGTACCGGAACATCAAGCGCGATGAGCGTGCGTCGATCGTCGCGGACATCCTGGACAAGTTCCAGATGGTCGGGAAGAAGGACCTCTATCCTCGCCAGCTGTCCGGCGGACAGCAGCAGCTCGTTGGTGTGGCGCGCGCGGTCATCGCGAAGCCGAAGCTGATTCTCGCCGACGAGCCGACGGGGAACCTGCATTCGACGCAGGCGAAGGAGATCATGGAGCTGTTCCAGAAGCTCAACGAGGGCGGGACGACGATCGTGCAGGTGACGCACTCGGAGACGAACGCCGCGTTCGGTCACCGCATCGTCAATCTCAAGGATGGATGGGTCGTGTCCGATGTACGACTACGGTAACTCCACACTGGTTGCTGGTGGCTGAGCAACCCTAACGAATGTCCCCACCTCTAAAGCCTCGCGTACTTATTGCGGACGACCAGCCCGACGTGCTCGAGGCGTTGCGCCTCCTGCTCAAGGGCGAGCAGTACGAGATCGAGACGGCGAAGTCCCCCGCGGGGATTCTCGCAGCGCTCGAGGCGCGCGACTTCGACGCGGTGCTGATGGATCTCAACTACGCCCGCGACACGACGTCGGGCGAGGAAGGGTTGGACCTGCTGCACAAGATCCAGGCGCTCGACTGGACGCTGCCGACCGTCGTCATGACGGCGTGGGCGAGCACGGCCAGCGCGGTCGAGGCGATGCGCCGCGGGGCGTACGATTACGTCGAGAAGCCCTGGGACAACTCGCGGCTCCTCGCGATCCTGCGTAACGCCATCGACATGGGGCGCGCGCTCCGGAAAAGCCAGCGCCTCGAGAGCGAGAACCAGACGCTTCGCCGCAACGGCATGCCGCACCTCATCGCCGACTCGGCGAAGATGCGTCCGGTGCTGCAGCTCATGGAGCGGATCGGGCCATCGGACGCGAACGTGCTGATCACCGGCGAGCACGGGACCGGCAAGGAGCTGGTCGCACACTGGCTGCACGCAGCGTCGTCACGCGCGTCGAAGAGCTTCGTTGCCGTCAACATGGGCGGCCTGTCCGAGGGCGTCTTCGAGAGCGAGCTGTTTGGCCACGTGAAGGGCTCGTTCACGGACGCGAAGTCGGATCGCATCGGCCGCTTCGAGCTCGCCGACCAGGGCACGCTGTTTCTCGACGAGATCGCGAACATCACACTGTCGCAGCAGTCCAAGCTACTGCGGGTTCTGCAGACCGGCGACGTGGAGCGAGTCGGATCGTCGAAGGCGCGCCACGTCGATGTGCGCGTGCTATCGGCGACGAACGCCGAACTGCACACGGAAGTCGCGGCCGGTCGCTTCCGCGAGGACCTCCTGTTCCGACTGAACACGATCGAGATCCATCTCCCGCCCCTGCGCGAGCGGCGCGAGGACATCCCCGCGCTCGCGCAGCATTTCCTCAAGCGCCATGCGGGGCGCTACCGAAAGAGCGTTCACGGCTTCGACGCTGGTGCCATGCAGTCGCTGCTCGAGCATTCGTGGCCCGGAAACATCCGCGAGCTGGATCACGCGATCGAGCGATCGGTGCTGCTCGCGCAGGGCGATCTGGTGCGCTCGGGCGATCTGGGATTGCGGGCCGGCACGCCGGGCATGGCGCCGCGGATCGAGGACCTGACGCTCGATGAGGTCGAAAAGCTCGTGATTCAGAAGGCGCTCAGCCGATTCGACGGCAACGTCAGCCAGGCGGCGAAGGCGTTAGGCCTGAGTCGCAGCGCGCTCTATCGACGGCTCGAGACTCATGAGATTTGACCATGCGATCTGACGATGCGATCTGACGAAGGCCGGCGCTTCGGGTGGCTGAACCACGAGCGCCGAGTCTTCGTTCTCGCACTGGCGGCGGGCGCGCCGGCCGTCGTTCTCGCGCTCGTCCTGCTTCGCCTCGGGGACTATTCGGCGAAGGTCACGTGGACGCTCGGAACGCTCGTCGTCGGCTGCTGGTTCATCGTTTCGCTCGTCATCCGCGAGCGGGTCGTGCGGCCGTTGCAGACGCTGTCCAACATGCTCGCGGCGCTCCGCGAGGGGGACTTTTCCCTGCGCGCGCGGAGCTCCCTGTCGGACGACGCGCTGGCGCTCGCGCTGCTCGAGGTCAACAGCCTTGGCAACACACTGCAGGCACAGCGGCTCGGCGCCATGGAGGCGACGGCGCTGCTGCGCACCGTGATGGCGGAGATCGATGCGGCGATCTTTGCCTTCGACGCGGCCAACCAGCTGCGACTCGCCAACCGTGCCGGTGAGCGGTTGTTAGGCGTTCCCGTCGAACGCCTGCTCGGGCGGACGGCCGGTGCGTTAGGGCTCGAGCCCTTCCTGTCCGGCGATTCTCCGCGTGTGCACGACCTCGTCTTCCCCGGACGCGGCGGCCGGTGGGAGGTCCGACGCACGACCTTCCGCCAGGACGGGCGTCCGCACACCCTGGTGGTGATATCGGACCTGAGCAAGACGCTGCGCGAAGAGGAGCTGCTCGCATGGCAGCGTCTCGTGCGCGTGCTGAGCCATGAGATCAACAACTCGTTGACCCCGATCAAGTCGATCGCGGGAAGCCTGCTGAGCCTTCTCGACCGCGCGCCACGTCCGGCAGACGCCGACGACGACCTGCGCGGTGGGCTCGGTATCATCGGCACACGATCCGAGGCCCTCTCGCGCTTCATGTCGTCGTACGCCCTGCTCGCCCGGCTGCCGGCACCGAAGCCGGGACCGGTGGATGTGGGGATCTGGGCGCGTCGGGCGGCGGGGCTCGAGACACGAGTCGCGGTGGAGGTAAGCAGCGGCCCGCCGCTCGTCATCCAAGCCGACGGCGATCAGCTCGATCAGCTGTTGATCAACCTGGTGCGCAACGCGGCCGACGCGTCGCTCGAGACGGGCGGGAGTGTCTCGCTCTCGTGGACACGTCAGGACGGCCATGTGGACGTCGAGGTCGCGGACGAAGGCCCCGGCCTCGCGACGACTGCCAACCTGTTCGTGCCGTTCTACACCACGAAGCCGTCGGGAACCGGCATCGGGCTGGTGCTCTGCCGCCAGATCGCCGAGGCGCACGGTGGCGTGTTGTCACTCGAGAACCGCGGTGACCGTCGGGGCTGCGTTGCACGCGTGCGACTGCCCGTGACGTTCCGTGATACGCTTGGTTAGGCACCCTTTCGCCGCGCCGGCCTGCGCCGTAGTGTTGCGCGGCGTCACGGCCGCGGCGTTCGGATCCATGCCCGTCCGTACCGTGTCTGCTGGTGCAGTGATCCGGGTGCCGCGTCGACGCCGGGCGGAATCCGTCCCGTGAGGCCTAACGACCCGTCGCCGGTGATGTCGCTGCACCAACTCGTGGATCGTGACAAGCAACCGGCGGACTGGCGCCTCGTGTCGACGGTCCTCGGTGCTCTTCCCTTCCTGTTGCTCGCCGCGTGGCACTGGCCTCACGGCCCACGCGCGGACTTCGGCGACTACGCGCAATACCTGCTCCATGCCGAGGCGCTTCTGAAAGGGCGCCCCTACGGTGACATCGGGTACATCTACACCAGGTGGGCTCCATTCATTGGCCCGCCCGTCGAACCACCCGGGCTGCCCGCTGCGCTCGTGCCGTTACTGGCGCTGACACGTGCGGCGCCAGAGAGCCCATTGTACAAGGCGTTCATGATCCTCTGCGTGCTCGGGTTTCTTGGCGCGACCGGAGCCTATCTGTCGCGGTACGGCAGCAAGCAGATGGTGATCGCCACCCTGTTCGTCGTCGGGTTGTGGATCGAAACCGGGTACGCTACTACGGCGCCCCAGCCAGACGTCATCTTCGCCGCATTGGTCTGGGTCATGTTTCTGGTCGTCGATCGTCCCGGCGAGTGGAGGTGGAAGCATGCCGTCCTGATTTCGCTTTTGGGGCTCGTAGCGCTCGCGTTCCGGTTGGCGGCC
>DASUGD010000232.1:0-4915 GCA_036274195.1 Gemmatimonadaceae bacterium
GCGTCGCCGCTGGAGTCGGTCGGGCGCAGCGTCAGGTGCAGGAACGCGCCGCGGATGGGGACGCCGTCGACCTCCTGCTGGAGGTTCACGTGGACCAGGCGGCGGCCGGCCGGGGTGGCCTGCGCGCGGTGCCAGGTCACCTCGAAGTCCGAGGGACCGAGGGGCCCGAGGACCTCGGTGAGGTCGGCGTGCGATTGCAGGAGCAGCGACGGATCGACGGGCTCCTCGGCGGTGAACGGCGCGACCGGCGCGCGGTGGAAGCGACCGCCCTGCACCTCGCGGTCGAAGCTCGATGGTGTGCTTGGCTCCGGCGTGCGGTCGGGAGTACAGGCGGCGAACGCGCCGACGAGCAAGAGCCGATAGGTCGTCCGTGTCATCCTCCGTCCCTCCTTCAACGCGCACGTTGTAGGAGAAGCTACGCAGCGAAGCCACAGGTCGGACCAATTCTTCAGACGGATTCAGGATGGGGAGGAATCTGAAAGCGATCTGAGAGTCGCGTACACGCTGGGAACGCTTGACAAGTGGCCGCGACTCCGAATAATTGCGTCGTTTCGCGTTCCGGCGTAGCTCAGTCGGTAGAGCAGGTGGCTGTTAACCACCGGGTCGGCGGTTCGAGTCCGTCCGCCGGAGCCATATCGTCGCTCTTCAAAAAGGGCGACCGCATGTTGAACAGGAGCCCCGATCGCGGCGACGTGGTCGGGGCTTCTCCTTTCTAGCGTCGTGTCGCAGGGATGCGCGAGCGCGGCGATCGCGGGCGTGATCTCCACGGCCGCGGTGGAGAGTTCGCGCGCGCCGTGGACGGTGCCCGATCGCTCTCTCGGGGCCCGTTTCGGGCGGAGACTGGGGAGAGAGAACCGTGGTCCCGTTTAACGCCCCGGAGATTTTGTTTTACAGCCAGAGAGAGGCGGCCGAAATTTCAAACCCGTTCTCCGCGGAGAGCGCGGAGCGGAGAGCCGCGTCCTCTCTCGTGAATCTCCGCGCTCTCTGTTCAACGGAGAGGGAGATCGAGGTTCAAACGATCGGTGATCGTTTTTTCGGACTGGCCGCCACTCCGTACCCGCTGTTGAACAGCGCGGAGACGCACCACGTGATGCGGGTTGGCGAACACGCCGTCGTCGACGGTCGACCAACTCCGGCACCCCACGGCAAGTATTAGGCACCGCGCAGGCTGTGGCGTGGCTGCCCCGTGACCGAGCGTGTCTTGCGACCGCGCACGAGCGTTCCGGCGCGGGCGCCTGCGATGACCGTCCGCACCGCGAGGGTCAGCCAGATCGTATCAAGCCGGCCAGAGGACCCGCGCGAATCCACGAGCGTCCGGACGAGATCCAAGAGGAGCTGCGCATCGGTTCCCGGCGGCAGTTCACCCCGATCGATGGCGCGCGTGACCATCAACCTCCACTCGTCGCGACGCTCATCCACCGCATCCGCGATGATCGCTTCGACCTCGGGGTTATGTCGCTCTTCGAGCAGCCGCGCCCACGCTCGGCCCTCCATCTTTCGACCGAAGGTGAATCGCCGCGTAAATGCGTGCACGAGATCGCTCTCGATCTGTCCGGTGTTGGGCAGCGGGCTCTCGCGAAGGGGCGTCCGCATCACGCTCACGAGAGCAGTGATCAGCGCCGCACGGCTCGGCCATCGTCGATAGATCGTGGTCTTGTTGACCCCGGCCCGAGACGCGACAGCGTCCATCCGAAAGCCTGCGTAGCCCGAGCGCGCGAGCTCGACGACTGCGGCATCGAGCGCGCGTCGGACCACCTGCTCGCTACGTCCTCCAAGGATCCCCTGGGTGCGACGCGCTGATCCGGTGGAACGACCCATTGGACCGGACACTAGCATCGGCCTCTTCAAGATGGCAACGCAGGGTTGCCATCGTGGCCCCCGTCACGCTACCTTCTGATGGCAACAATGTGTTGCCAAAAGAAGGAGTCTCGATGCCCTGGCACGACGTTGTGGCGAACTTCTTCGGAGGCGCGTTCCTGGCCAACTTCGTCCCGCACTTCGTCGCCGGCGTGTCGGGGCGCTCGTTTCCTAGCCCGTTCGCGAAGCCCCCGTTCCGAGGGCTCTCGTCACCTGCCGTGAACGTCCTGTGGGGCCTCTTAAACCTCGCGGTGGCCTACGCCCTGCTCGTGCTGGTCGGACGCTTCGAACTGCGGCGTGTGGCCGATGTCGTCATTTCGACGGCGGGCTTCGGGCTCACGTCGGTCGCTCTGGCTCGGAAGCTGAGCAGACTACAAGGTGGCTCGCCGTAGCTGGCGGCCGGTGAAGCGGTGACGCGAGCAACGCCGGTACCCATCAGCCATCGCGGCAGGTCCAAGTCATCAGCGCTCAGCCGATCTCTTGGGCGAGCCCGATGAGAAGTCCTTCGGGCCCCCGGATATAGCAGAGCCGATACGCGTTTTCGTACTGGACCACTTCGCCGACGAGCTGCGCGCCGCGCTTGCGGAGCCGGGCCAGCGTATCGTCGATGTCCTCCACAGCGAACATGACGCGAAGGTAGCCGAGGGCGTTCACCGGGGCGTTCCGGTGATCGGCGACCACAGGCGGCGTGAGAAATCGAGAGAGCTCCAGCCGGCTGTGGCCGTCCGGCGTGCGCATCATGGCTATCTCGACCCGCTGGTCGCCGAGGCCCGTGACGCGCCCTGCCCACTCTCCTTCGATCGTGGTTCGTCCTTCGAGCTCCAGCCCCAGCTCGGCGAAAAAAGAGATGGCGGTATCGAGCGATTCCACCACGATGCCGACGTTGTCCATTCGCTTGACCGTCATCGACGCTCCGCCTTTCCGACCGGACGCTACCAGAGGCTGGTGAAGCGTGGCCGACCATCCGACGGTACACTTGGGCCCGTGAGCGTGGACCGATCCGCCATCGAACGGAGCTGGAAGGAGCGCGGCTTCTCCTGCGGGCTCTGGGTCGATCCGCCGGGCCAGCTCTGGTCCGACTACGTGCACGACACCGACGAGCTCGTCATGGTCGTCGACGGCGATGTCGAGTTCGAGATCGATGGGAAGGTCCACCGCCCCGCCGCTGGCGAGGAGCTCCTCATCCCCGCTCGCGCTCGACACACCGTCCGGAACCTCGGGCGCAGCGAGTCACGCTGGCTGTATGGCTACCGGCGATGACGACGATCTACACGGTCGGGCACTCGCGGCACGCCGCCGAGCACTTCGTCGCGCTGCTTCGTGCGCAGGAGATCGCGCTGCTGGTGGACGTGCTGTCGGAGCCTGGGTCGAAGTGGGCACCGCAGTTCGGCGGCCGGCGCGCAGGGCTGACCTCCACGGGAGAGCTGAATTACAGTACGCCCTGTGTTCGTCGGACGCGATCGAGAGCTTGCGGAGCTGGTGGCGGCGGTCGGGCGCCTGTCATCCGCAGGTGGCTCGCTGTTCCTCCTCGCGGGCGAGCCGGGCATCGGGAAGAGCCGGCTCGCGGTCGAAGCGGCGGAGTCGGCGCGCGCGCACGGCGTGGCCTGGGCGTGGGGACGCTGTTGGGAAGCTGGCGGCGCGCCAGCCTTCTGGCCCTGGCGAGAGGCGTGCGACACACTCGGGGTCCGGTTTCCTGAGCCGCTCGCGACGGGGGATCCGGCGGAGGCGCGGTTCGCGCTCTTTCGCGAGTTCGCGGGCGCGCTCGGTCGCTGCGCGGCGGTAAGGCCGGTCGTCATCGTGCTCGAAGATCTGCACGCGGCCGATTCCTCGACGCTGCTGCTCTTGGAGTTCGTCGCCGGTCAGCTGCGCGCGATGCCGGTCATGGTGATCGGGACCTACCGGGATCTCGAGGCCCGCCTGCGTGTCGACGCCGCCGATTCGATCGCGCGGCTCGGCAGGACGGGCTGCGTGCTCGAGCTTGCGCGCTTGGGCCAGGGCGAGGTGGCGACGCTCGTACGGGAAGCGATCCCGGGCGCTGACGACCACCTGGCATCGACCGTGTTCGAGACGACGCAGGGCAACCCGCTCTTCGTCGACGAGATCGTGCGCGACATCCGAGTGCATGGACAGCGCAGCGACCTTCCGCTCGGCGTGCGTGAGGTGATCCGGCAGCGCCTTTTGCCGCTCGCGCCGGACGCGCGCGCAGTGCTCGAAGCTTGCGCGGCGCTCGGCGTCGAGATCGCCCCAACGGATGTCACCCGCATGATCCCGGGCGCCGCGGCGGCGCTCGCCAGCGCGACGACCAGCGGCGTGCTCGCGGCGCGCGGCGATCGGCTTCGCTTCTCCCATGCGCTCTATCGCGAGGCGCTCTATTTCGATCTGCCGCCGGCTCGCCGGCAGAACCTCCATCGCGAGGCCGCGCGCGCGCTGGCCGCTCGCGGCGCGCCGCTCGCGGAGTTGGCGCACCACATGCTCGAAGCCGGGCCCGACGCGACGGCCGAGGCAATCGACCACGCGATCCGCGCGGCCGAGCACGCGGTCGACTCCTTCGCGTTCGAAGACGCGCTGGCGCTCCTAGAGCGGGCGCGTGCGTCGATTCCTTCCGGCGACGGCGCGGCAAGGCTTCGCTGCCGCGTAACCATCGCGCTCGGCGAGGCGAAGCTCCGGAGCGGGGATGCCACCGGCCGCAGCGCGTGCGTCGAGGCCGCGGACACGGCGCGCGCGCTGGACGACGCCGCGCTCTTGGCGCACGCCGGCCTGGCATACGGCTCCGTGTTCCTGATGGGCGGCGTCGACCCGGTTCTCGTTGCGATGCTCGAACAGTCGCTCGCTGCGCTGCCCGCAGGCGACAGCCCGCTGCGGGCGCGGGTGATGGCGCGCCTCGCCGCGGCCCGGCAGCCCTCGCCGCCGTCGGAACGCGCGCGTGACATCGAGCTCGGGCTCGCGGCGATCGCCATGGCCCGTCGCGTGGCCGACCGGCGCGACCTCCTCGGCGTGCTGCACGCCGCCTCCGGCGTGCTCTATGGCGCGGTCGATCCGGTCGTGCGCTTGCCGATCA
>DASUGD010000233.1:0-33122 GCA_036274195.1 Gemmatimonadaceae bacterium
AGTAGGCGTGTTCCCAGACATCCACACCTAACAGGACGTCGCCCGCCTTCTTGCCCTCCATGAGCGGGTTGTCCTGATTCGGCGTGCTCGTGATCGCGAGCCCGTTGCCATCGCGCAGGAGCCACGCCCAGCCCGAGCCGAACCGGCCAACCGCGGCCGCGTTGAACTGCTCCTTCAGCTTCGCGAAGCCACCGAACGCCCGGTCGATCGCCGCCGCCAGCGCGCCCGACGGATCGCCGCCAGCGTTAGGCGCCATGATCGTCCAGAAGAACGAGTGGTTCCAGTGGCCGCCACCATTGTTGCGGACCGCAGTGCGCACCGCCTCCGGGACCGCATTGAGGTTCGAGATCAGGTCGTCGAGACCCTTGTCCGCGAGCTCGGGCGCTTTCTCGATCGCCGCGTTCAGGTTGGTGACGTACGCCTGATGATGCTTGCCATGGTGGATCTGCATGGTCTGCGCGTCGATGCTCGGCTCGAGCGCGTCGAACGCGTAGGGAAGCGGCGGAAGTGAGTAGGCCATGGTTCGTTCTGACTGAGAGTTTGCCTGACAGGACAGCGGGAACGGGCAACAGGGAACCGGGACAGTACCTCTGTCGGGAGAGCATCATCGTCAGCGAAGCGCGTGCCTCGAACGAGCGCAGACGACGAGGCGCATGCTTCTCGTCTGCCCCGGTTAGAGGGCCTCGGGTCCCGGTTCCCGGTTCCCGGTTCCCGGCTTCCTGCTCCCAGTTCCCGCTTTCCGTTCCCGGATCCATCCAATGATTCCGGGCAGAATCGAGAGGAAGATAACCGCGATGATCACCTTCTCGATGTGCCGGTCGATCCCCGGGATGTGTCGGCCAAGGAAATAGCCGAAGAACAGCATGCTCCAGATCCAGGCAGTACCGCCGAGCACGCTGTACGTCAGGAACGTGCGGTACGACATCTTCGCCACTCCCGCCACGAGCGGCGCGAATGTCCGGATGATCGGCATGAATCGCGCAAGAACGACCGTCTTGGCGCCATGCCGCTCGTAAAAGTCATGGGCTCGCTCGACGTGGCGCCGCCGGAAGAACAGCGATTCGTCGCGCGTGAACACCCGCGGGCCCATGTACCGACCAATCCAGTAATTCGTGTTGTCCCCGACGATGGCCGCAATGTTGAGCAGAACCCCGAGCACGTACACGTCGAGGCTGAATCCTTGCGAAGCGAGCAGCCCGGCGGTGACGAGGAGTGAGTCGCCCGGGAGAAAGAACCCGAAAAACAACCCCGTTTCCACGAAGATGATCGCAGTCAGCCCAACGTACCCGGCCCACTGGATGAGCGCCGGCAGGTCTCGAAGGCGATTGAACAGGTCCGTCAGGAATTCCATTGCGACAAAGGATAGAGGGAACGGTCCGATGGAAGTTCTCGTGCATCGTGACGACGGTCAACGCTACCACGCTCGCGCGCGCGAGGTGCGGTGATGTTTCGCCACGATCCCGGCCTGACGACGATCCGCGCGCCCCGGCGTTCCAACCGACCCGCCACCGGCGACGCGGACGCTGATCGCACCCGGAACCTCTCGCACGGCTTCGAGCAGGCACTCAGGCTCCCCGAACGCCCTCGAAGTCGCTGGCACCGCGGCGGCGTCAGCCGCCGCACGGAGCGCGTGCTCAACGGCATCTTCGCGACCGTCTTGCTGACGTTCGCCGTCGGATGGACCTGGTCGATAGCCGAAGCCCGGGCAAGTGGGGGGCCACTCGATGACGAAACGACCCCCGCGACCGCGGCGATCGGCGCGGCCCTCACCGACCCGGATGCACCAACGATCGCCTATCTCACGGATGCCACGGTCGAACTGTTCGCGCCGCTGCGTGGTGAGAGCGGCCGGCTGCGCGCCGTGGTGGGAAAGAGCGGCGAGCCCATCGCGGCAGACTCGCTGCCCACGGGCGCGTCGATCATCACGTACCCGACCGCGGGCGATGCCAGAGACTCCGCCAGGATCGATTCCCTCAGGGGCGACACCGCGCGCACGATCCAGTCGTTAGGCGCGACGCTCGAGTCGCTCGCCGTCGACTCGGCCCGTGTGCCGCTCGCCCCCGAGGAATCCGGCGTCTGGAGCACGGCCATCCGCGTCGGCAACGTGCTCAAACAGGTCACCGACTTCAGTGTCATCACCCTGACGCCGATCTCGGAGCGACGCCGTGGACGGATCGGCCTCTATTACATCGGCACGTGGCCAACCGAGCGTGGACGGCGCCGCCCAGGCTACCTGACCCCATCGGGATTCATCGAAGTCACACCGGAGAGTCAGGACACCCCCGTGTCAGATCACTTCACGCTGGGCGATTTCCTCACGCACGATCAACAGGACGTCTGGCCGAAGTACCTGGTGCTCGATCTGCGGCTCGTCGACAAGCTCGAGCTGGTGCTGCAGGACCTCGAGGAGCGCGGCTATTCCACGGCTGGCGTGCAGGTGATGAGCGGCTTCCGCACTCCGCAATACAACGTCAGCGGCGGCGATCCGCGGGGCCGCGCCTCGCTCAGTCGACACATGTACGGCGACGCGTCCGACATCTTCCTCGACAACGACGGGAACGGGTGGATGGACGACCTCAATCGCGACGGCAAGCTGAACATCAAGGACGCCGAGGTCATTCTCGCGGCGGTCGACCGCGTCGAGCGGGAACACCCGGGCCTGGTCGGCGGCGCCGGCGTCTACCCAGCGGAAAGCGGGCACGGACCTTTCATTCACATCGACGTGCGCGGCTATCGCGCCCGTTGGGTCGGAACCGGAGAATGATCATGAGCCCAGACACGGCGGAACTCGCAGGGCACGCGGCCCACGGCGACACGGTCGCGGAGACTCGAGCGCGTCGCTTCGACGCGGACGCGGTCACGCACGTGCGTGCGAGCGACATCGAGCCCTACATCGGCCTGCGATATCTGTCCAAGCTGTTCCGATTCATGGCCATCATCCTCGTGCTGCTCCTGGTGGCCGAGGTGGTGACCGGATTCATGAAACAGGGGCGCGCGTCGATACCGACGCTCCTTGGCGAAATGAGTCGGTTGATCGTGCTCGCCGGATTGCTGTGGGGCACCGGCGACCTCGCGATTCTGTTGATCGACATCGGCCACGACGTGCGCGCCGCGCGGATACTGCTCGGTCGTCAGATCGCGCATAACGTGCTCGAGCATCCGCCGTCGTCTCCCGCGCCGCGCGACGCGAACGCGCCGCGCCGCACCACGGAGATCACGACGCGCTGACCGGCACGGTTCCGAACGCTTCCGATCTCGATGCGCCGGAGCGGTACGGCGCTTGCTTTACGAGAGGGCACACCCACTCTCTCCCTACGGGGGCCAACGATGATCTGGACGCTTGCAGTCATTCTGTTCATTCTCTGGTTGCTCGGGGCGTTCGCTTTCCACGTCGGCGGCGGGCTGATTCACATCCTGCTCGTTCTCGCGGTGATCGTGGTGCTCTACCGCCTGATCACGGGGCGGCGGCCTGTAGCCTAACGTCAGTAGGGACGCCATCTCGAGCGCAGCGCGGGCGGTTGAGCGCTGCGGCGAAACGAGGGGTTCTCATCCGCCCGCGTAGGCTGGCCGGCGGCTGAGGACTCCTCGTTTCGCTGGCGAACGCCGCGCAGACCCGTTGGCTCCACTTGCCGCTGCTTCCCGCGCGAGACAGAATGCTCGCGCATGGCGAATCCGCCCTTTGATCCCGCGCGGGACACACCGCACGACGAAGTCGTCCACGTCCTCGCGCACACGCACTGGGATCGCGAGTGGTACCTCCCGGCCGGACGGTTCCGACAACGGCTCGTCGCCCTGATCGATGAGCTCCTCGACGGCGACGCCCCTCGGTCGCCGTTTTTGCTGGACGGACAGGCGGTGGTGCTCGACGACTACCTCGAGGTTCGTCCCGAGCGCGCGAGCGATCTCGCGGCGGCGCTGCAGGACGGCACGATCGAAGCCGGGCCCTGGTACGTCCTTGCCGACGAGCTGATTCCGAGCGGCGAAGCGCTCGTGAGAAACCTGCTCGCCGGTCGTCGAACCCTGCGAGCATTCGGCGCCGAGCCGCCGCCCGTCCTCTACTCCCCCGACGCGTTCGGTCACCCCGCGGCATTGCCGCTGATCGCGTGTGGTTTCGGGCTCGACGTTGCCATTGCGTGGCGCGGGTTCGGGAGCGCGCGCTGGCCGCGCGGCGATACGGTGCGATGGGCATCCGCCGATGGGTCGACCGTCACGCTTTTCCATCTCCCGCCGAGTGGCTACGAGCTCGGCGCGAACCTTCCCGTCGATCTTCCCGGCGCCGCCGCGCGCTGGCGCGCGATGCATGACGTGCTCGCCTCACGCTCGCGCACCGGACTTCTCTTCGTCCAGAACGGCGCCGATCACCACGCGCGGCAGGATGGCGCCGATGACGCGATCAGCGCGCTCGCGGCGGCCGCAGCGCCGACGCGGCTCGTGCGGACGACGCTGCGTCGGTTCGCGACAGAGCTCGTCGCGCGCAGTGCCGCGCTCGCGTTGCCAGTCGTCACCGGTGAGCTGCGCGACTCCTACGGCTACACGTGGACGCTGCAGGGAACGTTCGGCACCCGCGCGCGTCAGAAGCGCCGCAACGCGATGCTCGAGCGGACGCTGATTCGCGACGCCGAGCCCTGGGCGGCGCTCGCCGCGCGGGCCGGATACCCGACGCGTCGCCACCTCACCGCGGCAGCCTGGCGTACGACGCTACTCTCGCATCCGCACGACACGTTATGCGGCTGCTCGGTCGACGAGGTCGCGCGCGCGATGGATGCCCGCCTCGACGACGCGATGACACAGGCGGCCGGCATTCGGCACGACGCGATGTTGGATTGCGTCGGCCACGACCCCACGGCGGCGCGAAACCGCAAGCCGCAATGGCGTTCGCTCGTGCTGGTTCGGAACCGCGCTGCGCGGACACGCAGCGGGATCGCCGAGATCGAGCTCGAAACGTTTCTCGCCGACGTCGGTGTCGGTCCCGGGTCCGCGCCGCCACTGCGCGTTAGGCACGTGGGCGCCCGCCGGATCGCCAACGGCACCGTCCCGGTGCAGATGCTCGCCACCCGGCGCGCGAATCGCCGCACCGAGTCGCCGCGCCACTACCCTGACAACGATCTCGTCGAGGTGCGGCGCGTCGTTGCATGGCTCCCGCCGGTGGCCGGTTGTGCCGTGGCGCCGCTGCCCCTCGATGACGTGGCGGGTGCCTCGCCCGTTCCCGCCCCATCAGTCACGGGCGATTCCGATACGCTCGACAACGGCATCCTCCGCGTGCACCTCGAGGTGGACCGCACCATTTCGATCGCCGCCTGCGACGGCTCGTGGGCCGTCGCGAACGCACTCGGCATCGAGAACGTCGGCGACCGTGGCGACCTGTACACGCACTCGCCGTTTGGCCCGGTGCGCATCGAGCATCGCTTTCTCCGCTCGCGACTGGTTCATCCGGGTCCGCTGCGTGCCGAGCTCGAGACGCGGTGGCGTATCGTGGTCCCGACGCGCGCGGATCGCCGGCTCGCCGGAGCGCGTGGTGACAGTCACGCGGGGTTCGTCGATGTGCGCGTGCGGTTTCGCCTCGACGCGGGCTCGCCGTTCTTGCGGGTGGTGCTCGATGGCATTAACGGCGCGGCAGGCCACCGCTTGCGCGTGCGTGTGCGAACGGCGGTCGCCGAGGCGGCGGTGTGGGCCGATGCGGCGTTCGGTCCTGTCCGGCGCGTGCCGGTTGTCGTATCGGATCGTGAGCGCCGCATCGAGGCGCCGCCGCCGACTGCGCCGCTGCACCGCTACGTCTCACTGTTCGGCAACGATCGTGGCGTGACGCTCTACAGCGACGGCCTGGCGGAATACGAGGCCGAGCCATCGGGCGACGTCGCCGTGACGCTCGTCAGGTCCGTCGCCGAGCTGTCGCGCAACGACCTTCCGGAACGGCCCGGCCACGCGGGCTGGCCGGTGCCAACGCCTGAAGCGCAGATGCTCGGCCCGTTCGCGGCGGAGCTGGCGATATTTCCACACGGCGCGCGAACGGCCGAGACGATCGACGCCATCGAGCGGACCGCGGATGATGTGCTCTTGCCGTTGACTGGCACCACGCTGCGATCGGCCATCGCGGACTATCCGGCGACGCCAGGGCTCGAGCTCGAGGGCAGGGGACTCGCGTTCTCGGCCGCCAAAGAGAGCGAGGACGGCGAGTGGCTCGTGCTGCGGTGCGTGAACCTGACGGACGACACGGTTGGCGGTCGCTGGAGACTCCCGTTCGAGGCGCGCGAGGGTCGTGTCGCTCGCCTCGACGAAACCCCCGTGGGCGATGTCTCGGTTGCTGGCCGGGTGGTGGAGTTCTCCGCGCCACCCCGCGCCGTCGTCACTCACCTCGTTCGCTGAAGACGTTTCCACCGCGGAGGTCGCGGAGGAAGGGCAGGGGCGACGCATTCTTTCCTCGGCGATCTGTCGTCTGCCATCTGCCGACCGCTGTCTGCCGTCTTCGGTTCGCTGCCGTCTGCGGTCTGAGCCGTTCACCTCGTACCTAACGCCGACAGTTCTCCGCGCCCTCCGCGGTGCCCCGCGATCAAACCCGCTCCGCGATGTCTCGCGGCCGCTCCCCCGCCAGCCGATCCCGCAGGCTATCCCCGAGCAGCGTACACGCCAACACCGTGACGATCAGCGCAACACCCGGCGCAATCGCCACCCACGGCGCGGTCACGATCAGATCGCGCCCCCCCGCGATCATGTTCCCCCAACTCGGCGCCGGCGGCTGGATCCCGAGGCCCAGGAACGACAGCCCACTCTCGAGCAGAATCGCGTTTCCCACGCCGAGCGTCGTCGCCACGATCGCAGGCCCGAGCGCGTTCGGCACGACGTGCCGCCACAACACGCGCGACGACCGCGCGCCTAACGCGTCCGCCGCCGAGACGTAGGGCTGCACACGAACGCCGAGCACCTCGCCGCGAACCAGCCGTGCCACCCCCATCCACCCCGTCGCAGCGAGCACCACCAGCACCGTCGCCGCGCCGGGCTGCCACAGGGCGGCGCACATCAGGAGAAGAATCAATCGCGGGATTGAGAGTAACGCGTCCGAAACGCCCATGGCGAGTCGGTCCACCAGTCCCCCGCGCCAGGCCGCCCACGCGCCAACGACCGTACCCACCGCACCGGCGAGCAGGGACCCCGCGACGCCCACCGCCAGCGAGATGCGCCCCGCGAGCATCATGCGCACGAACAGGTCACGCCCGAACCGGTCCGTGCCGAGCAGGTGAAACCTGCCTAACGCGTCGGAGGAGGCCGGAGGCACCAGCCGGGTCGCCAGCACGTCGCCGATCGCCAGCGGATCCGTGGCAGCGAGCGCAGGGACGAGCACCACCGCCGCGACCAGGACGCCGAGCAGGACGGCGGAAAACCGCGCGAGCCGGTTCACGCGGGCCTCCGCGAATGGCTCGCCAGACTATGCGTCACGTCGCGGATCGATCAGCGGGAGTGCAAGGTCCGCGGCGAGGTTCGCGAGAATCACGAGTGCCGCGTAGAGCAGCGTGGCCCCCATCACGACAGGGTAGTCTCGCGCCGAGATCGCCGTCACCATCGCCCGGCCCATTCCCGGCCAGGCAAACACGCTTTCGACGAACACGGATCCCGCGACCACGCCCGGCAGGGAGAGCGCCAGCAGTACGACCAGGGGCGGGAGCGCGTTCGCGAGGACGTGGCGCCCATACACCGCGCGCGACGGCAGTCCCTTCGCGCGCGCCGTCCGGACCCAGTCGGCGTCCGCGAGGTCCGCGACGGTGCTCCGCGCGTAACGCGCGATGCCTGCGGCGCCCACAGCCGCGAGCACCGTCACCGGCAGCACCGCATGCCGCGCGACGTCGCCCACAGCGGCCCAACCCGTCTCCACGCCAGCGGGGTCGCGAATGCCGAATGCCGGCAAGCGCAGCGCGGGCGGAAACCCCCAGACGGCCGCGCCATAGGTGAACACCGCAATGAGCGACAGCGCGAGCCAGTAGCTCGGCGCGGCATAGACCGCCGTGGTCGCAAAGGTGAGGGCCGGGTCTACCACGGTCCCTCGCCGCGTCGCCTGCAATGTTCCGATCGCGACCCCGACCACGAACGTCAGCAGCAACGAGGAGAGACCGAGGCCAAGCGACACCGGGAGCGCCTCACCGAGGACGCGCGTCACGGGGCGACGCTGCGTGAAGCTCTCCCCGAGGTCGCCGCGCAGCAGCCCGCCGATCCACTTTGCATATTGCACCGCGATCGGCGCATCCAGCGCGAGCTCGGCACGAAGCCGGGCGGCGTCCTCGGGCGTGGCAGTGGGCGGCACGAGGAGCGCCGCCGCGTCGCCCGGGGCAAGCCTGACGAGAACGAACGTGAGCGTGACAACGAGCCACAACAGGACGAATGCTGCCGCCAGGCGACGCATGAGGGTACGCACACGGGGATGATGCGCCTCGGCCCGCGCGCGTCAACGCTGGCGGCGATGCTCGTCGGTGTGATGGTCACTGCGTCGTGCGGCACCCCGACGCGCGCGAGTGACACTGTCGTCTATGCGTCCGGTGCCGACCTCGAGTCGGCCAACCCGCTGGTCACCGTCCACCCGCTCTCGCGCCAGATCCAGCGGTTCGCGCTGCTCGTCACGCTCGCTCGCTACGACAGCGCGCTCGTCCCACAGCCATACCTCGCCGCGCGGTGGGACTGGAACGCCGCCCGCGACGTGCTCACGCTGCACCTCCACTCGACGCTCAAGTGGCACGATGGCCAGCCAACGACCGCGCGCGATGTCGTCTTCACCATCGACGCCGCGCGCGATCGTGCAACCGGGTACGCGCGGTACGGTGATCTCGCGAACATCACCGAGACGAACGCGGTCGACGACTCGACCGTTCGTCTCCGCTTCTCGTCGGCGCTTCCGGAATTTCCACCGGTGCTCGCCGAGTTGCCGATTCTTCCTTCGCACCTGCTCTCGAACGTGCCTCGCTCGGACATGCGACGCGCACCGTACAACACGAACCCGGTGGGCAATGGCCCGTTCCGCTTTCGCACGCGTGAAGCAGGCCGTCGCTGGGTGTTCGAGCGAGCTCCTGATTTTCCGTCGGAGCTTGGAGGCCCCGCGAAGATCGGTCGGCTCGTCATCGCGGTCGTCGACGAGCCGACGACGAAGTTCGCCGGGCTGGTGAGCGGTGAGCTCGCAATCGCCGGCATTGCGCCGACCATGGCATCGCTCGTGTCGCGCGATCCATCGCTGCGCGTGATCTCCTACCCCGTCCTCCTGTCGAACGGGATCGTGTTCAATGCCTCACGCGGCCCGTTCGACGACGTGCGGGTGCGCAGGGCCATTTCGGCGGCGATCGACCGCAATCGCATCATCGATGCGGCGCTCGCTGGCTACGCCACGCCGGCCTACGGCGCAGTACCGCCTGACAATCCGCTCGCGCTGGCGGCGCCGGCGCGGTCGGCCGATGAGGCTGACTCGCTTCTCGACGCTGCGGGTTGGAGCCGAGCCGCCGATGGCCGCCGCACGCGCGGCGGCAAGCCGCTCGCGTTCACATTGCTCACGGTGGGCAGCGGGGACAATGCAGTCGAGCAGCTGCTGCAGGCGGACCTGCGCACACACGGAATCACGATGGCGATTAGGCAACTCGAGTTCGGTGCATTTCTCTCGGAAGCGCGAGCGCAGCCGAAGCGTTTCGACGCGCTGTTCACCGGAATCCCGGGCGACCTGTCGCTCTCGTATCTTGCGGCGATGTTCGACTCGAAGCTGTCCGGCGGCGCGCTGGACTACGCCGGCTTCCACACCCAGCAGCTCGATGCGGCGTTCGAGCGCGTACGCGCCGCGCGAACCCACGAGGCGCTGGTCACCGCGTGGAGCGACGTGCAGCGAATCCTGGACGCCGAGGCGCCGGTCGCATGGGTCTACCATTCGCGAGGCGTACAGGGCGTGACGTCTCGCCTGAGCGGTGTGCGCATGGACCTTCGTGGGGAAATGCCCACCATCGCCAACTGGCGTCTCGCCGGGTCCCACGCCAGCCAGTGACTGTTCTGGTCCACACTGCCGATCTCGAGGCGCGCCGCGAGGCTGCGCGAGCCCCGTTGCACGCCCTCGCAGATTCGCTGGCGGACGATCTGGAACCGTTGATGGGAAGGGAACTGTTCATCCCTCCGGAAAAGGCGCGCATGACACGCCGGGGTGGACGATGCGAGCACGACGGAACGATGCTCGAGTTCGACCCGTGGTCGCCGCGCGCCCATCGCTGCCCGAGATGCGGGTCCACGTTCGACGACGAGGCGCATTACCGCTGGTGGATCATGTGGTACCAGCTCTGGCTGGCCGAGCGAGCGGTGCATGCCGCGACCCTGTTCGCCCTGCGCGGCGACGACCGGTACCGGGAGCTCGCGCAGTCGGTGCTCGCAGCGTACGCCGACCGGTATCTCGACTACCCGAACAAGGACAACGTGCTCGGGCCAACCCGCGTCTTTTTCAGCACGTATCTCGAGTCGATCTGGTTGCTCCAGCTGATTGTGGCGCTCGATCTCCTCGAGACCGCGGGTGGAACAGCGTCCTCCACACTGGGCGCCACCGTGCGCGATCGGCTGGTCGAACCGAGCGCGAAGCTGATCGCCAGCTACGACGAGGGTTTGTCGAATCGCCAGGTCTGGAACAATGCGGCACTGCTGGCGGCCTCACGGCTGCTCGACGGCGGCATCGACGACGGGGCGCTGCGCGGCCCATCCGGTCTCGTCAGGCATCTGACCGACGGCCTGCTCGCGGACGGGACCTGGTACGAGGGCGAGAACTATCATCTTTTCGCCCATCGGGGGCTCTGGTACGGTGTCACGATCGTCGCCGCGGCCGGCGTACCGCTCGACGCTCCGCTCGTTGCCCGGTTCGATGAAGCGTTTGCCACGCCGTTCGTCACCGCGCTCCCGGATTTCACGTTTCCCGCGCGTCGCGACTCGCAGTATGCGGTGTCGCTGCGCCAGTGGCGATTCGCCGAGCTCGCCGAACTTGGTCTCGTTAGGCGTCCGGGCGATGAGCGACTGGCCGGCGCGCTGTCGACGCTGTACGATCGCTCCGTCCCACGCGGCCCCACCGGCCGCTCGCGTTCGACCGCGGAGGCCGAGCGAAACACGCCGGCCGTCGGACTCGATCGCGCGGATCTCGGCTGGCGCTCGCTGCTGTTCGCGATGCCGGAGCTGCCTGCGCTCGCGCCATCGCGCCCGCAATCGGCGCTGCTCGCGGAGCAGGGATATGCCATTCTGCGGCGCGACGCCGGCCGCCTGTATGCGGCGCTCGACTACGGGCACTCGGGCGCCGGTCACGGTCACCCCGATCGCCTGAATTTCGTGCTCGTCCACGGCGCCGATCGATGGCTGGACGATGTCGGAACCGGATCGTACGTCGACCCATCGCTGCATTGGTATCGCAGCACCCTCGCGCATAACGCGCCACTCGTTGACGGCCGCTCGCAGGAGCGCGTGCACGGTGCGCTCATCGCGTACGAGGATCGCGGCGACGCCGGCTGGGTCCGCGCCGAAGTCGAGGGTGTCGCGCCCGGTGTCACGTTCGAGCGGACGCTCGTGGCACTGCCGCATTACGTGATCGATGAGCTCTCGTGGCGAGCCGACCGCGAGGTTCAGGTGGATCTTCCGATCCACGCCGACGGCGAGCTCGAAGGGGTCGGTCCCTGGGTGAGCGCCGACCCCCACGGCGGATCGGGCCTGGAGGACGGATTTCGCTTTCTCGCCGACACCGAGACCGCGACGGCCTCGGGAGACGTTAGGCTTCGAGCGCGACTCGGCCCCGCGACCGCCGACGCGCGGTTCATCGTCGCTGGCGCCAGCGCCTGGTGGCGAGCCACGGCGTTCGGCCCGCCCGGCTCCGGGCCGAGGCGCTTCTACTTCGTGCGCATGACCGGTTCGCGTGGACGAGTCGTGAGTGTCTGGGATGTCCGGGGGACCGTGGAGTCGATGGCGAGCCAGGGAGGTCGTGTGACGGTTCATCTCCGCGACGGTAGCCGTCACGATCACGCGGGTGGAGACACGAGCTGGCACATCGGGATCATGACATCCGATGGCGCGCAGACGGTCGATCTCGGTGGCGCGCGCGAGCGTCCCCCGGCAGTCACGGCGCGCACGAAGGCTGTGCGTGCACCGTCGGTGATCCCGAGGCCTCACCCAACGCCACCGCCGTCGAGGGGCGACTCGCCGCCCGACTCGGCGGGCCGACTGACCTTCCATCTGTCCGAGCCGAACTATCGGCGGTCCGAGGAGGCGTGGTCCGACGCGGGAGCCCCTCGCGCGACGGTCTCGCTCTGGGCGGAAGGGAGTGAGCTCTGCGTGATGGTCGACGTCGAGAAGCGGGACGTGTACTTCGCGCCGCGCGTCGAGTTGAACGCGCTCGACAACGAGCATCCCGATACGAACAGCGATGGGATTCAACTGCACCTGATCGTTCCGGCGGCGCGCGATGGAGGCGTCGCCCCGCGCGAGCTCAATTGGCTGCTGGTTCCCGAAGTGGGTGGAAACCTCGTTCGCGTGACGGCGCGCGCGGTAGGAGGCGACGCTCCGCCACTGCGTGCGTCGTGGGAACCCACGACGCGAGGTTACTCCGTTCGAGCCGCCATCGATCTGTCCGCACTCGGCGCCGGCGCTGCGAAGTTCGTGAAGCTCGGCGTCGCGGTGAACGAGATGCCGCCCGATCGCGAGCGCCGGCGTGGTCAACTCGTGATGGGCGGACGCGGGGGCGAATTCGTCTACCTCCGCGGCGACCGCCTGGCCACCGCCGACCTTCTGGATTTTCGCATTGCCGATGACTGATTCCGTTCTCGCGCGGGTGCACGTCGTCCTGTACGAGCCCCAGAACCCGATCAACATCGCCGCCGTCGTTCGCGCCATGAAGAACATGGGCGTGAGCTCGCTCCGTCTCGTTCGGCCCGTCGAGTACGATCCGTATCGCCTCGAGGGCATCGCGCACGACACGAACGACATCATCCAGCGCATCCAGACCTTCGCGGACCTCGACTCGGCGCTGGCGGATTGCGTTCACGTCGCGGCGTACACGGCGCGGCGGCGCGCCGCGAAGTGGATCTTCAGAGATCCGCGGGGGTCGGCCGCCGATATTCTGGCCGCAACACGGCATGGCCCCGCGGCGATCCTGTTCGGGCGCGAGGACAAGGGTCTGCCGAATGACGCTCTGGATCGCGCGCGGACCGTCGTGAACATACCGACCACGGACCACGCGTCGCTCAACCTCGCGCAGGCCGTGCTGGTGGCGCTCTACGAGCTGCACCTGGCGGCCGGTGACGCGACGCGCGTCATTGGTCCGCCGCGCGACGAGGCGCCGCCGGCGACGAGCGAGCAATACGAGCGCCTGTTCGCCAACGTGTCCGAAGCACTCGAGATCATCGCGTTCTTCAAGACTCGCTTTCCCGAGCACATCATGCGTAGTGTTCGGTCGTTGGCGTTTCGGGCGAACCCGGACGCGCGCGAGATCGAGCTCATGCGCGCGATGGCGATCGAGGTCGTGCGTGCCACGGAGCGCGAGCGGAAGCAGCACGCCGCCGAACTCGCGCGCGCGCTGGACTCGCGCCCGACGGACGCCTAACGCTTCCCGTTTTTTTCGATTCCCGATTCCCGATTCCCGATTCCCGATTCCCGATGAGACTCTCCCGTCTATTCGGCGGAGGTAAGCCCGAAGAGCCGCAGCCGCCCGAAGAACCCGAGCAGCCGGACGCAGACGCCGTCGCTGATGACGGCGCCGGTGATGGCGAAGAGTACGAAGGTGTTCCCGAGGGCGATTCCGATGGTGACCTCGATCAGCAGTGGCGTGGACGCGCCGCCGACGTGATTCCGGGCGGTGCGTCGACCGGCAGCAAACGCGCGGCGGCACTGTACGGTGAGGGCACGACGTTCGGACCCACGCATTACACGCGTGCGTCGGGGTGTCACATCACGACGGCCGGCGGCCTCACGCTCATCGACTGCACGATGGCGCTCGGAAGCGTCGCCATCGGGTATGGCGACGAGACCATCACGCGGGCCGTGCTCAACGCCGCGGCGCTCGGCAACGTGGCCGGGTTGTCGCACACGAGTGAAGTCGACATCGCCGATCGGTTGTGCGACATCATCCCGTGCGCCGAGCAGGTGCGGTTCCTCAAGAGCGGAGCGGAAGCCGTCTCCGCCGCCGTGCGCATCGCGCGAGCGTACACCGGGAAGAGCAAGATCGTCGGGTCCGGGTACTTCGGTTGGCACGACTGGGCGAACGAAGGGCGCGGTATCCCCGCGAGCGCGCGGGCGGACGTGCTGCGGGTTCCGTTCGATGACGTCGCGGCGCTCGAGCGCGCGTGTCAGCAGGCCGGGACCGACCTCGCCGCGATTCTCCTGGAGCCGGTTGTCGAAAAGCTGCCGTCGGCAGAATGGCTCGAGGCGGCGCGACGATTGTGCGACGCCCAAGGCGCGGTGCTCGTGTTCGACGAGATGAAGACCGGCTTTCGTCTGCGGCCGGGCGGCTACCAGGAGTACGGCAGCTTCGAGCCGGATCTCGCCGCCTTCGGCAAGGCGATGGCCAACGGGTTCCCGATCGCCGCCGTCGTCGGTCGCGCGGCCGTCATGGAAGCTGCCGCCAGCACGTGGATCTCATCGACCCTCGCCGGCGAAGCAACGGCGCTGGCGGCGATCGCCGGTGTGCTCGAGTGGCACGACAAGACCGACGTCTGCGACACGCTCTGGAAGTCCGGTGAGGAGATGATGGGCGCCGTCAACCGGGCGATCGCTGCGAGCGGCGCGGAAGGCGTGAGCGTCGAGGGAATTGCGCCGATGTGGTTCCTTCGATTCGACACGCCCGAACGGGAGTCGCGATTCCTCGAGCTCGCGTTGGAGCACGACGTGTTGTTCAAGCGCGGGGCCTACAACTACCCGGCCATCGCCCACGACGAGCAGACGCTGATCGACATCGAGCACGCCGCGAGCTCGGCACTGGTCCAACTCGTCGAGGAGACGCAGCACTGATGGCGATGGCCGCGCCGCTGGCGGGTCCGGGTCCGCTCATCGACGTTCACGCTCATTTCTTCTTCGAGGGCTGCGGCCGCGCGGAGTGGGACGCGCTGAATCGAGCACGGTTCCGGGCTGGGGATCGCATCGGTATCTCGATTCACGTCGCCTCCATTCTTGGCTCGTGGGGTCGGTTCTCCCCGACCTACTTCGCGTCGCCGGCCGATACCACGCGTGGGAACGACGCGATGCAGGCCATCGCCCAGCGGCATCCCGATCGCGTCCGCTGGTACGTCGCGGTCAACCCTAACGATACGGCGTTCGCGCTCGCCGAGATCGACCGTCGTGTGGCCGCCGGCGCGATCGGGGTGAAGCTGGCCGCCGGTCGACGTGCGGACGATTCGCTGCTCGATCCGATCGCCGAACGGGCAGCGGACGGCGGCCTTCCGGTGCTGCACCACATCTGGCAGCACCGCCGCCGCCACTGGCCCGGTCAGGACGCGAGCGACGGCGCGGATCTCGCGCGTCTCGCCGCCCGCCACCCGACCGTGAGCTTCATTCTGGCCCACATCGGCGGGGGAGGGGACTACCGCCACACGTACGCCGCTGTCCGGAACGTCCCCAATATCTACCTCGATCTCTCGGGCAGCGGCGTCGATCGCGGGATGCTCGACGATGCCTACGCGGCGGTCGGCGCGAAGCGATTGCTCTGGGGCGCCGACATCACCCTCTGCACGGGCCTGGCCAAGCTGTGGGCGCTGGAGGTGATCGGCCTAACGACTGAGGAGATGGCAGACGTCAGGTGGCGGAACGCGGAACGGATCTTTCCGACCGGTACGTTGGGTTCGTCTGGGGAGGGGGGATCGGGGATGAGGGATGAGGGAACACCCCACCATTCCCCGCATCCCGCATCCCCCATCCCCCATCCCGCAAATGATTGATACCAACGCCTACATTGGCGGCTACCCGTTTCGCCACATCCCGCACCCCGAGCCCGCCATTCTCGCGCGGGTGCTCGAGCGCGAAGGACTCGACGGCGCATGGGTGGGCCATCTGCCGTCGGCGTTCTATCGAGATCCGGCGCCGGGCAACGACGAGCTCTTTACCGCGCTCGAGCCGCATGCGACCCTTCGACCCGCGCCCTGTATTCGTCCTGATTGGCCGGGCTGGGAACGCGCGCTCGCGTCGGCGGTCGAGCGCGGCGCCCCCGCGATCCGCGTGTACCCGCCCCAATGGGGTCTGGGCGCGGACGACCCGGCTATGCGCTCGTTATGCGCCGCATGCGGCGAGGCCGAGGTAGCCCTCGTGTTCACGGCGCGGTTCGAGGACCTGCGGCAGCGCCATTGGATGGATCAGGCGGGAGACCTGAGCGCCGCTGCCGTTCGCGCCGTCGCCCGAAGCAACCAGCGCACACGGATCGTCGTGTGCTCGGCGGGGCGGGGCACGATCGAGGAAGTGCACTGGGGGCTGACCCCGGCCGAGCGCGACCTCGTGTTCTTCGACATCTCGTGGATCTGGGGGCCGCCCGAGGACGAGCTGGCGTTGCTCCTCGGCACCGTGGGCGCCGGGCGGTTCGTGTATGGGACTGGCTGGCCGTTGCGTCTCGCGCAGACACCGCGGGCGAACCTGGCGCTCCTGCCTGACGAGTTGAAGGACGTGAAGCTCGCGGATCCGTCGAGCTGGTGAGGTATGACCACTCGCGTCTCGACAGCGGCCGCACAGCGCATTGAGGATCTTCGCAAAAAGCCTCTACGTCGGAGCTTGCGTCATGTCCCAGGGGTTGTCATACTTCCGCACTTGGCGGGGCCTTGTGAAAATCTTCACAAGGCCGACGACCGCGCTCGGAAATCCATCCTCGGTCCTCCTCGATGACCAGCAGGCGAAAGTGGGCGCTCGTTCCGGGGTTCGTTGCACTGGCAGGCGCTGTCGCCCTCCTCTCTGCATATAGCGGCGCCTCCTCCTCGCAGAATTTCACTCCCGAGCAGCCGATCAACTTTCCGCACCCGACGCACGTCCAGCAGCTCGGGATGAACTGCCTGTACTGCCACTACTCGGCGAACAAGTCCCCCGACCCCGGACTTCCCGCCGTCGGCACGTGCCTCGGATGCCACAACCCGATCGAGGTCGGGCCGAATCGCCCGAAGATCGACAGCATCCCCGCGCGACAGAGCGTCGAGATCAAGAAGCTGCTCGACAACTACGCGGACCCGAGTGGCAAGCCCAAGAAAGCCATCCCGTGGGTTCGCATCCACAAGCTTCCCGAGTACGTGCACTTCCCGCACATGCGCCACGTGAACGCCGGCGTGGCGTGCCAGAGCTGTCACGGCCAGGTGCAGCGCATGCAGCGCGTCTACCAGTTCTCCTCGCTCAACATGGGCTGGTGCGTCAACTGCCACGTCAACGGCTACAAGCCCGCTGACGCGGTGCGCAACACCGAGGGCTATCCGACCGCTGCGGACGAGGCCTTGCCGCCAAAGAAAGCGCGCTACGATTGCAGCGCCTGCCATTACTGATTCGAGATCAGCTCACATGACCGAACCCTCGGGGTCCGCAGGCGTCAAACGCCGCGACTTCCTCAAGGTCCTGGGCGCCGCGGGCGCCGTCACGACCAGCGTCGGATGCTTCCAGGAAGACGTCGAGAAGCTCATCCCCTATCTCGTCTCGCCTGACGATACCGTTCCCGGCGTTTCCACGTACTTCGCCACGACGTGCCGCGAGTGCGCTGCCGGGTGCGGCCTTATCGCCGAGACGCGTGACGGCCGCGCCATCAAGCTCGAGGGCAACCCGGCGCACCCCGTCAACCATGGCGCGTTATGCGCCCGCGGCCAGGCGTCGCTGCAAGGGCTCTACAATCCGGACCGCTATCGGCACCCGATGGCGCGCCGGAACGGGAAGCTCGAGCGCATAACGTGGGACGAGGGGATCCGGACGCTGCGCGAGCGCATCGCCGGCCTCGGCGCCGGTGCAGCCAACGCGGTGTTCGTGAACCAGCACGAGTCGGGCAGCTTCCCCGCGTTCCTCGATCAGTGGCTCGCCGGCTATGGAATGCCCGCGCACTTGAGCTACGATGGCGAAGCACCGCACGCGGTCATGCAGGCCAACCGGCAGACCTACGGCGCGGCCTGGCCGGCGCTCGACTTTACCGCGGCGAAGCTCATCGTCGCGGTCGGTGCGGACTTTCTCGAGATGTGGGGTGCGTCCGTCCCGCAGCAGCTCTCGTTCGCCGATGCACGCGCGAAGCTCGCCGACGCCCCGCGGTTCGTCTACATCGGCCCTCGGCGATCGCTGACGGGCCTCAACGCCGACGAGTGGCTCGCCTGCAAGCCGGGAAGCGAGCTCGCGATCGTGAACGCGCTCGCGGGCAAGGGCGATGTCGCGGCGGCCGCCACCGCAGGCGGCGTGGACCAGGCGGCGCTCCAGCGTCTCGCCGGAGAGCTCGCCGCGACGAAGCCGAGCCTCGTGCTGTCGGGCGTGACGACGGCCAACGCCCTCGACGTGGCCCTCGCCGTGAACGCGCTCAACGTGGCAGCGGGCAACGTCGGCGTCACGATCAAGCCGGCGGAAGCGCTCACCGGGTTCGACCGCGTCGGGTCGCCTAACGACCTGCGCGACGCCGTCCAGCGCATGGCGAGTGGCGCGGTCCCGATCGCGATGTTCCGCGGCGTCAACCCGGTGTACGTGCTGCCCAAGTCGCTACGCGTCGCCGAGGCGCTCGCGAAAGTGCCGTTCAAGGTGAGCTTCTCGCCGTTCCCGGACGAAACGTCGGAGCTCTGCGACCTGATTCTTCCCGACGATCACTTCCTCGAGTCGTGGGGCGACGCGGAGTCGGTGCGTGGCACCATCTCGCTGCAGCAGCCAGCGATGGACCGCGTATTCGACACGCGCGCCACCGCCGATGTGCTCATTGGAGTGACCAAGGGCGATCCCGCGACGGCCAACCGCATTCCGGTGGCCGACTATCGCTCGTGGCTGATCGGACGTTTCCCTGGCGGGGCGCAGGCGTTCGGTGCCGCGCTCGCGCGCGGCACGGCCCCGGGGTCACCGGCGCAGAATGCCACTGCTTCCCGGACCGTGGCCGCGGCGCCGGCGCCAGCGCCGGCGCCCCTCGAGGGGCAGCAGGGCGACTTCTACTTCGTCGCGTATCCGTCACCGGTGCTGGGTGATGGGCGCGCCACGAACAAGCCGTGGCTCCAGGAGCTCCCCGACCCGGTCACCAAGATCGCGTGGCAGTCGTGGATCGAGATTCACCCGACCACCGCCGCGCGACTCGGGATCGAGAACGGCGACCACATCACCGTCACCACGGCCGCCGGGTCGGTGAACGCGCCGGCATACATCTTCATGGGCGTTAGGCAGGACGTGGTCGCGATGGCGACGGGTCGCGGCCATACCGGCTACGGGCGGTACGCGCAGAACGTCGGCGTCAACCCGCTCGACGCGCTCCCGGTCGCGCACGACGCGAGCGGAGGCCTCGCGCTGGCGACGGTCAAGGCCCGTCTCACGAAGACGGCAGACCACTCGCCCATCATCAGCACCGAAGGCTCGGCGCGGCAGCACGCGCGCGGCATCGGCCGGGCCGTGACCGTCGCGGAGCTGAACGGCCCCGAGGAAGAGGAAGTCGAACACTTCGCCGGCGACAACAAGCACGATTTCCTCCCGGGACTGCGGTCGCCCGTCGCGAACGACGCTCAGGGCGTGTTAGGCAACCCCAAGTCCAAGGACAAGGGGATGTACGATCCCGAGCACTGGAGCGGCATGGCGAAGCGTCGATGGGCAATGGCCATCGACCTCGCGCGCTGCACCGGCTGCTCGGCGTGCGTCACCGCGTGCTACGCCGAGAACAACATCCCGACGGTCGGCGCGCCGTGGCAGGGCCGCTCGCTGCGCCCGTTCCACTCGGGCGACGGCAACGGATGGGACACGCGTCCCGGCGCGAACATCCTCAAGGGCCGCGAGATGCAGTGGATCCGCATCGAGCGCTACTACGAGGGCGGCGAGGACGGCTCGTCGGATTTCGACACGCGGTTCGTTCCGATGATGTGCCAGCACTGCGGCAACGCGCCGTGCGAGCCCGTGTGCCCGGTGTACGCGACCTACCACTCGCCGGACGGGCTCAACGTCCAGGTGTACAACCGGTGCGTCGGCACGCGCTACTGCTCGAACGGCTGCCCGTACAAGGTTCGCTACTTCAACTGGCACGGCTACGGTGAGCCCGCTCGCCGCCAGTATGCGTTCCCCGAGCCGCTCAACTGGCAGTTGAATCCGGACGTCACGGTGCGCGGCAAGGGCGTGATGGAGAAGTGTTCGTTCTGCGTGCAGCGCATTCGCGAGGCCGAGCATCGCGCGAAGCTCGAGGGTCGAGAGCTCGTGGCGGATGAGTTCACGACGTCGTGCGCGCAGGCTTGCCCGTCTCGGGCCATCACGTTCGGGGACGCTGCCGACGAGAAATGGTCGGTCGCGCGCCTCGCGGAGGACCGGCGGGCGTACCACGTGTTCGAGGAGTTGAACACCTTCACGGCGGTGGTCTACTTGAAGAAGGTCAATCACCCCGCGGGAGGCGAGCGCTGATGGCGACCGTCGCTCGCCCCCGAGGCGCGACGGATCTCTCGCCGAGACCCAACGTCGCGTCCGCCAACCAACAGCTTCCTGGCGTCGCCGACTACGAGCAGGTCGATCGCGACATCGGCGGCAGTCTCACGCCCACCGCGGGCTGGTTTGGTGCGCTCGCCGTCGCGATCGCGCTGTTCCTGTGGGGCGCCGGCACGTGGACCTACCAGATCTACTGGGGCCTCGGGAACGCCGGCTACAACCCGCCGGTGATGTGGGGCGTCTACATCATCAGCTTCGTCTTCTGGGTCGGTATCGGCCACGCGGGCACGCTGATCTCGGCGATTCTGTACCTCTTCCGCGCGGGCTTCCGCACCACGATCTACCGATGCGCGGAAGCGATGACGGTGTTCGCCGTCATGACGGCCGGCCTCTTCCCGATCATTCACATCGGGAGGCCGTGGAAGTTCTTCTGGCTGATCCCCTACCCGAACTGGCGGCTCATCTGGCCGAACTTCAAGAGCCCGCTCGTGTGGGACGTGTTCGCCATTTCGACGTACCTCACGGTCTCGGCCACGTTCCTGTACGTCGGGCTCGTCCCGGACATCGCCGTGCTGCGCGACCGCGCGACGAACCCGGTACGCAAGCGGATCCTCGCCGTCATGTCGTTAGGCTGGCGGAACTCCGAGAAGGAGTGGCGGCACTTCGCGCGGATGTACCTGTTCCTCGCCGCGTTCTCGACGCCCCTCGTGCTGTCGGTGCACTCCGTCGTGTCGTTCGACTTCGCGATGGCCATCAACCCCGGATGGCACACCACGATCTTTCCGCCGTACTTCGTCGCCGGCGCGATCTTCTCCGGCATCGGGATGGTGTTCACGATCATCATCCCGATCCGCAAGTTCTTCCGCCTCCAGCACTACGTCACCATCAACCACCTCGACGCCGCCGCCAAGCTCTGTCTGTTCACGAGCCTGGTCGTCGGCTGCGCCTACCTCGTCGAGTTCTGGGTGGCGTGGTACTCCGCCAACCAGTTCGAGCAGAAGTATTTCTGGAACCGCGTCTTCGGCGAATGGTGGTGGGCCGCGTGGATCATGCTCACGTGCAACATGGTCTTCCCGCTCTCGCTGTTCTCGCAGCGCCTGCGGCGCAACCCCGGCTGGCTGTTCATCCTCAGCATCTTCATCAACCTCGGGATGTGGTTCGAGCGGTTCGTGATCATCGTCCCGACGCTGTCGCACGAGTTCGAGCCGTGGCAGTGGGCGCACTACGCGCCGAGCTGGGTCGACATCTCGATCCTCATCGGCTCGTTTGGCTGGTTCTTCATGTGGTTCCTGCTGTTCATCAAACAGCTCCCGGTCATCGCGATCGCCGAGGTGAAGGAAATCGTGCCCCCGAGGCTCCGGTCTCCGCACCCCCACGAGGACGCGATCGACGTCACGGGTCGGCACCAAGCCTACGAACCTGACACGCCAGGGGAATTCGACTGATGGGTATCGTAGCCGCGTTTCGAGAGCTCGACGCGACGGTGGACGCGATCGAGGATCTCAAGCGACAGAAGATCTCGGACGTGACGGTGTATACCCCGACCCCTCGGCACGAGATCGAGGAGGCCGTGAGCCCGCCAACGAGCCCCGTCCGGAGGTTCACCCTCATCGGCGGGTTCTGCGGCGCGTGCTTCGGGTACTGGATCGCCGTGTGGACGTCGGACTACTGGCCGCTGGTCGTTGGAGGCAAGGCGATCGCAACCTGGATTCCGTTCACGATCATCGGGTTCGAGCTCATGGTGCTCATCGGCGCGCTGGCTACCGTCGCCGGGATGTTCATCAACTCGCGCATCCCGAAGATCACCATGACCGTGGGGTTCGATCCGCGGTTCACGCACGGCCATTACGGGATCTGGGTGCAGGAGGCGCCGGAGCGCGCACGCATCGTCGAGGAAACGCTGCGGCGACACGGGGCGGAGGATGTTCGCCATGAGGACTGACCTGATGCGGCCTACGCTCCGCCTTGCGGTCGTCGTCGGATCGCTCGCGTCGCTGTCAGCCTGCGAGTGGTTCACGGACTTCAAGCGCCAGCCGTCCGTCGTCACGTGGGAGCAGCTCGATTCCGCCGGCGTGCGCGGGAGCCCGCAGTACTCCGTGCCGATCACCGGGACCGCGATGCCCGGCTTCGCCGTGTCGTACTCGAACTCGATGCAGACGATCGATTCGATGTCCGCGCTCGTGAACCCGACGCCGCCCGATTCGGCATCGCTCGCCAATGGCCGGAAATATTTCGTGATCAACTGCGCCGTCTGCCACGGCATGGCCGGGAAGGGCGACGGCACGGCGGTGAAGTACGGCGTCTTTCCGTTTCCGCTCGTGAGTGGACCGGCGCTGAGTCGCACCGACGGGTACATCTTCGGCATGATCCGCAACGGCCGTGGCAACATGCCGCCGTACAACCGCATCGAAGAGAAGGATCGCTGGGACGTCGTGAACTACGTGCGCGGGTTGCAGGGCAAGCTGCCGGCGGCGGTTCCCACGGGCCCGCTCGCGGTACCGGGGTTCAACGGTCCCGCGGTTCCCGGGCCCACGACGCTCGGTCCGACGCGTCCCGTACCACACACCGCCGCGGAGATGCAATCGATGAACGGAGGCAGCCAGCCGCCGGCACCACCCGTCACGAGTGATACGACGCGTCGACCGGGCACCGATACGACGCGCGCTGGAGCTCGGCGCACTCCGGGCCAGGGAGAACGGGAATGAGCGCGCACGACGTCCACATTCCATCGCGCGACGAAGTCGTTCGAATCGTCACGCGACCGATCCCGAAGCGGCTGGCGACCCTCAGCCTGGTGCTGGCGGTCCTCGGGTTCGCGATCTTCCTGATCGGCGCGTTCACGGGCAATGAGCGCGCGTGGCTGGCCTTCCACGTGAACTGGCTCTTCTTCACCACGTTCTCGTCCGCCGGCGTCGCGATATCCGCATCACAGCGCATAACGACGGCGCGGTGGTCCAGACCGACGATACGCTTTCTCGAAGGGTACGTCGCGTGGCTGCCGATCGCGTTCGTGCTGCTCTTGCTCACGGTGTTCGTCGGGAAGCGCTCGATCTTCCCGTGGGCCGTGTCGCCGCCGACGATCCACGAAAAGGCGGTGTGGCTCAACCCGACGTTCTTCACGCTTCGCGTCATCATCATTTTCGGGCTGATCACGTTCCTCAGTGTCTGGTTCGTGTACCGCGCGGTCAGGCTCGACGTGGGCGTCGTTCCCGAGTGGGGCGCCAATTGGGCAAAGGGGATCCGGGATCGGATGCGATCGGGCTTCGGCGAGGAGCGTCGTGAGCTGCACTCGACGCACTCGATCCTCGGCCGGCTCGCCGTATTCCTCGTGTTGGTGTTCGGGTTCGGGTGGGTCGTGCTGTCCTGGGATCTCTCGATGTCCATGGACATCCACTTCCAGAGCACGATGTACGGGTGGCAGATCTTCATGGGCGGGTGGGTCGTGGCGCTCATGGTCCACTCGATGATCGTGCGGCTCTGGCGGAACTCCCTTGGCGCCGAGGAGCTGATCCAGGAGCGGCACCTGCACGACATCGGGAAGCTGTGCTTCGCGTTCACCTGCTTCTGGGGCTACATCACCTTCGGGCAGTACCTGGTGATCTGGTATGGCAACATGCCGGAGGAGACGCACTACTTCTTCCTGCGCATGAGCCAGCCGTGGGTGGCGCTCACGGTTGCCGTCGGCGTGGGGATGTTCGTGCTGCCGTTCTTCGGTCTCATGGGGAAATACCCGAAGATCTACACGCCCACCATGACGTTCTTCGCGCTGGCGTCGACCATCGGTCTCTGGCTGCAGCGCTACATCGAGATCTACCCGTCGGCCTTCGTGGGCACACAGGAGCCGCCGACGGGCGGCGAGGGTGCGGCCGCCGCGATCGGGCTGCCGTTCGGGCTCTACGAGATCGCGGTGACGTTAGGCTTCCTCGGTCTCTGGGGGCTGTCCTACCTGGCGTTCATGAACGCGTTCCCGCGCATGCGCGTGTTCATGCTGACGTCGAAGTACCGTGACGAGATCCAGGTCCCGGTCGATCCCAAGACGATGGAGCCGCTGCCCGCGCACGAATGATTCATTGGTAACAGGTTACTGGGATTGGTTACAGGTAATCGAACCCTCGGGATGCTCATCTCGCTGAGAGAGACATCCCGAGGGTTCTGATAACCAACAACCCGTACCAACAACCCGTACCAGTAACCTGTTACCAGTTCCGTTGCGCTTTTTAAACGCCTGCCAGTTGCTGTAGAGCCTTGAGCGGCGCGGCGCCGGTGAGCCGGTTCGCTTCCTTGCCGGCCCGGAACAGGATCGTGGTCGGGATCCCGCGAATGTTGTACGCCTGCGCGGTTCGCGGCGCCCGATCCGTGTCGAGCTTCGCCACCAGCAGCTTGCCCTGGTTCTCCGCGGCCAGCTGGTCCACCGACGGCGCCATGATCTTGCACGGCCCGCACCAGTCGGCGTAAAAGTCCACCAGCACCGGGATCTCGCTCTCGGTGACCGTGCGCGTGAACGTTTCGTCGTTGAGCGCGATGGGGCGGTCGATGAGCATCGGCTTGCCACACTTGCCGCACTTCGGCCGATCGCTCGCGCGCTCGGCGACGACGCGGTTCCAGGTCTCACAGAACTGGCACCGCACGGTGATGCGGTGTGCGGTCTCCGGGGATGCTGCGTCAGGTCGTGCTGTGCCGGTCATCGGCTCCCTCGCCGGTTGGTGCCTGCATATATTTACCCCGACTCGTTGGCGGCGGTAGCGGGGCGTTAGCTCAGCTGGGAGAGCGCCGCATTTGCAATGCGGAGGTCACCGGTTCGATCCCGGTACGCTCCATCCGCTGCGCGCCAACGTTAGGCGGCCCACCAACGCGCCCGCGACACATTTTGGTCGCGGGCGCGTCCGCGCGATGGTGCACCGATCGCTCGCCGGCGCGATCGTTCACTTCTGGCCTCTCGTCGCGCTGCCGGATCTCGCCGTCTCTACCTCCGCCTCGTTTGCGCCCTGGCGGCCGCGGGTCGAGCTCGATTTCGACGGCGTCCCCTGGATCGTCGGCTGGCTTCCCGAGTTTCGAATCTCGATCCGGCGCGGCTGTGCGAGCGCGGCTTTCGGGATGCGGACCGTCAGGAGCCCGTCGTTGAAGTCCGCTTCGATCCGCTGCTCATCCATGCCCGTCGGCAGTTGGAACGATCGCGTGAAGCTCCCGTAGCTCCGCTCCACCACGTGGTATCGCCCCTCCGAGCCGTCCGTCGACGTGCTCTGCTTCTCCCCGCGGATCGTCAGCACGCCATTCTCCGCCACCACCTCGACGTCGCTCGGCTTGATTCCCGGCAGCTCGACCTCGAGGGTGATCTCCTTGCTGTCCTCACGAATGTCGACGGCAGGCGCCCAGCCGCTTCGCCTCGCGTCGCCGCCAAATGTGTCCTCGAAAAGCCGATCGATCTCTCGGCGAAGGCCAAAAACGGGGCCGGTAAGCGAGCCGCGGTTTACCATGGAACCCTCCTTCGAGTCAACGTGAAGCAACTCCATTCAACGTGAGCGCAATGTCGCAACGTCCGTTCCCGCAGCGGCTTGCCGAGCCGAACGGTCGACGCTTCGAGGTGGGGTGTGCGCGCCGTCACGACTCGCGATGCGTGACGTCCAGTCCTCGTCGCCGGTCATCTTGTCCGAGGGGACGCCACGGTCGAGGCCGGCGGCGCCAACCGTTCAACTCACGAGGACCCTTGGCCCCACCTGCGATCTCAGCCGCCAACGCCGATGCCGTCGCTGCACCGCGCGCGCTCGCGGGAATCGCCGCCGTCGCAGCCCGGCTCGCCGCGCGCGAGCCCGAGCACGACCAGCTCGTGGCGGTGGTCGACGCCGCGCGCGCGGCGGTCAACGCCGAAGAGTGCGTGCTCTGGCTCTTCAGCCCGGGCGGTCTCGAGAAGCTCGCCTCGGCAGGGCACCAGGGAACCAAACCCGATGAGGTGAGCGCGCTGCTCGCCGCCGACCTCGCCGAAGCGAACGGCATCATCGTTAGGCCGCTCCTCTCCGATGAGCTGCAGCCCCTCGGCGTCATCTCGTTCCGCCGGTCGAGCGCGCTCAGCGTCGAAGACCATCTGGTCCTGCGCGTCATCGCGGACATGCTCGTGCCCTGGCTGGCCCACGCCGAACGGGCGCGACAGCTCGAGGTCGAGGTGGCGATGCGCACGAGGCAGAACGACGAGCAGCGCCGGTTCATCGAGCGAATCATCGACTCGCTCCCGGTCGGGCTCTACGTCGTCGACCGCGAATACCGCGTGCAGGCGTGGAATCGAAAGCGCGAGACCGGCATGCAGGGCGTGTCCCGCGAGGACGCAATCGGCCGAAGCATCTTCGAGATCCTCCATCGCCAGCCGGCCGAGAGCCTTCGGAAGGAATTCGACGAAGTCATCCGCACCGGGCGGATCCAGACCGTTCACATGGAATCCACCGCGAGTGGCGACACGCGGACGTTCCGCATCTCGAAGATCCCGATGCGTCTCACCGACACGGGGATCACGCACGTGATCGCGATCGGCGAAGACGTGACCGAGTGGCGTGAGGCACAGGACCGGTTCGCCCAGGCCGAAAAGCTCGCCGCGATCGGCCAGCTCGCCGCCGGCGTCATGCACGAGATCAATAACCCGCTCGCCACCATCGCGGCCTGCGCCGAGAGCCTGACCCTCCGCCTCGACGACATGAGAGCGGATGGCGCGCGAACACTACGCGACGCCAACGAGTACCTCGGGATCATCGACAACGAGGTCCATCGCTGCAAGCGCATCATCGATGGCCTCCTCGACTTCAGTCGGCCGCAGCCGGTCACGAAATCGAGCACGGACATCAACGAGGTCGTCGAGCACACGCTCTTCCTCGTCAAGCATCACGCGCGATTCAAGAAGATGCGCGTGGAGACGGTGCTCGCCGACGGGCTCGATCCCGTGACCGCGAACCGCGAGCAGCTCGTCCAGGTGTTCATGGCGCTGTTGATCAACGCCGTGGACGCGATGGACGAACAGGGAACGATCACCATCAAGACCCGCCACGGCCGCGCCGCGCGCGAAGCGGTCGTCGCCGAAGTGATCGACGAGGGCGTGGGCATCCCGCGCGGCGACACGTCCAAGATCTTCGAGCCGTTTTTCACCACGAAAGCGCCCGGACGCGGCACCGGTCTCGGGCTCTCCATCTGTTACGGAATCATCGCCGACCACGGTGGCCGCATCGAAGTCGATAGCACCCCGGGCTCCGGCAGCACGTTCAGAATCCTATTGCCGGCCGAGGAGGCCTCGTTATGACCGCGCCCACGATCGGGCCGCGCATCAAAGTCTTGATCGCCGAGGACGAGGAGCACCTCGGCGCAATTCTGGAGCAGTTCCTGCTCGGGCGCGGGTATCAGGTTACGGTGACACGCGACGGAACCGCCGCATTGGCGGCGCTCCGCAGCGAAGCGTACGACGTCGCGCTGCTCGACATCGTCATGCCGGGAATGGACGGGCTGGAGGTCCTGCGCAACATCCGCGAGGACGCAGCCCATCCCGAAGTCATCATCATCACCGGGAATGGCACGATCGAGACCGCCATTACCGCCATCCGGCTCGGGGCGTACGACTACCTCTCGAAGCCGTACCGCATGGCGGAGATCGATGTCCTCGTTAGGCGCGCCTGGGAGCGTCGGCAGCTCGCCCGCGAGAACGCCCTCCTGCACAATCGCCTGTCGCGCCTCGACGGCGTCCCCGAGGTCATGACCCAGTACGCCCCGATGCAGGCCGTGCTGCAGCTCGTGAGTCGCGTCGCCAAGAGCGATTCGCCGATCCTCATCTCGGGCGAATCGGGGACGGGAAAAGAGCTGATTGCCCGCGCGCTCCATCGCCTGTCCGAGCGCGGCGCCGGCCCGCTCGTGGACATCAACTGCGAGGCGATCGCCGACGGGCTGCTCGAGACGGAATTGTTCGGCTACGAGAAGGGCGCGTTCGCCGGCGCCGAGGCGCGCAAGGTCGGGCTGTTCGAGCTGGCCGGTGGCGGCACGCTGTTCATGGACGAAGTCGGCGGGCTCGAGCCGAAAGTACAGGGAAAGCTGCTCCGGGCACTCGAGCAGGGCTCCTTTTTCCGCGTCGGCGGGACGCAGAAGGTCGAGGTGAATGCCCGCATCGTCACGGCGACGAACAAGGACCTGGCGGTGGCCGTGAGCGAAGGCCGCTTCAGGAGCGACCTCTTTTATCGAATCAACACGATAAGCATCGTGCTGCCGCCGCTGCGTGAGCGCGCCGTCGATATTCCGCTGCTCGCGAACGCGTTCCTCGCGCAGTTCGGGGGCGCGCATCCGCCGCGGCTTTCGGACGAGGCGATGCGCGCGCTGCAGGACTACCGGTGGCCCGGCAACGTGCGCGAGCTGCGCAACGTGATGGAGCGCGCAGTCCTCCTCGCCAATGGCGGCATCATCCAGGCGAGGGACCTGCCGCTGCACGACGCCCATGTGCCGGCGCGCGGTGGCACGAACGGCGACGTCGTCTCGCTGGCCGAGGTCGAGCGCCGCCACATCGAGAGCGTCCTCTCGCGGACGAACTGGCACCAGGGCCGCGCTGCGACCGTCCTGGGGATCTCCTCCAAGACACTGTACCGGAAGATTCGCGAGTACGGCTTCCACCGCCCGCGGGCATCGAACGGCTAGGCAGCGGGCGGTTAATGCCTAACGTCTAGGCCTCGGACGCTTCGTCCGCAATGCCCTCGGCCGAGGTACCTGCCACGGTACTGGTCGAGGGCGATTTCTCATCGCGCAGTGCCGCCCCCATTACGGCGCCCACACACGCGCCGTAAACTTCCGCGCTACGCGACGTCACGACTCTTCATCCGACTTCTTTCGCCCGGTCTCCGGGCTCCGTCTTGAATGAAAGTATTGGTTATCGAAGACGATCCCACCGTAGGCAACTTCGTTCGGCGAGGACTCGAAGAGCAGCGCTGGGGTGTACAACTGGTCGCAGACGGTGAGGAAGGGGAGAGGCTCGCGACGTCGGATGCATACGACGTGGTGATCCTGGACATGCGACTGCCCGGCAAGTCGGGAATGGATGTGTTGAATTCCCTGCGCGCGCGCGGCTTCGAGCGTCCGGTGCTCGTGTTGACTGCCCAGGACGCGGTGGACGCGAAGGTCAATGCGCTGCGAGCCGGGGCGGACGACTACGTCACCAAGCCGTTCGCGTTCGAGGAGCTGCTGGCGCGCGTCGAGGCGCTCGCTCGCCGCCCCCGCGCCATGGCCTCCCCCATGCTCCAGGTTGGAGACCTCGAGCTCAATCGCGATACGCGCGAGGTGCGGCGAGGCGGAGAGCTGATCGAGCTCACCCCCAAGGAGTACGCCGTCCTGGAGTATCTCATGCGCCACCAGGGGCGCGTCATGAGCCGGACGTTGATCACCGAGTATGCTTGGGGGTATCACTTCGATCCCGGGACCAATATCGTCGACGTCGTGATCAACCATCTGCGCAAGAAGATCGACGCCAAGCACGACCGAAAGCTGATCACGACGGTCCGGGGAGTCGGGTACGTAGTCAAAGGGTGACGCATGGCGACAATTCGTGCAAAGCTCACCGTCGCATACGCGGGTGCGCTGCTCGGAAGCGTCGCGGTTTACTCCATCGCGCTGTTCGGCGAGCGACGGGCCATCGCCCGTCGCGAGATCGGGCGCGAGGTGGCCGTGCAGGCGGATCTTGCCCTCCGCGTGCTGAAGTTTGCCGCGACGGCGAATGAACCGGTCACGACCAGCACGAGCCAGGTGATCGGCGCGGGCACGCAGCAGTTCGTTCAAACCTCGGCGCAGATAACCCCGAGGATCGCGGCCATCCTCGACGGCCTGCCCGACTACGTCGTGCTGATGGACTCGGTCGGGAAGGCGCTCTACGTGTCGCCGGCGGTCCGCCAGCTGCAGTCCCGGGACCCGACGAGCGGAGACTACGACGGGTTAATGCGGGAAGCGGTGAACCTTGCACCCGGCAGCCAGGTCTTCCCGGTGTCGGTCGGGAACAGCAGCGTGCTGCTCGTGGCGCTCGCCGAAACCGACGCCAACACGCGCGTCGCCCGTGTCGTTGCCGGACGCGAGGTGGATCTCACCGCAGATTGGGTGCGGGAGTTTCTCGCGACGATCCTCGTCGTCGCGCCGCTGATCATCGGTGCGTCGGTGGGCGCGGCCTATCTCATCGCCGGGCGCGCCGTGGAGCCGGTGGGGCGGATGATCAACGAGGTGGAGGCGATAACGGACGGTCGCAGCCTGCACAGGCGCCTTCCGGTCGAGACGACCGGCGACGAGCTCGCGCGGCTGGGTGCGACGCTCAACGCGATGATTGCGCGCCTCGAGACATCGTTCGCCGCGCTGCGCCGGTTCACCGCGGACGCGAGCCACGAGCTGAAAACGCCGCTGGCCGTCCTCCGCGCTGACGTGGAGCGCGCGATGCATTCGTCCGCCACATCTACCGAGCATGCCGTCGCGCTGGAGGAGGCGCTCCAGGAGACGACGCGGATGGCCGACCTCGTGGACAGCCTGTTGACGCTCGCCCGCGCGGACGAAGGGCGTTTCGACTTGCATCGCGAGGCGTTCCCGCTCGAGCCGCTCGTTCACGATGTCTTCGAGACCGCCGTGATCCTGGGCGAGCACGCGGGCCTTCACGTCTCGCTGCCCACGGTAGAAGGGGCAGTCATCCTCGGAGACCGTCTGCGGCTGCGGCAGCTGTTCCTGAACCTCGTCACGAACGCGATCAAGTACACGTCGCGCGGCGGCTCGGTGGAGCTGACGCTCCGTCGCCGGGACGGAGAGGTGCAGTTCGCGGTTCGCGACACGGGAATCGGTATCGCCGCCGCGGACCTGCCATACATCTTCGAGCGCTTCTGGCGCGCCGACCGCGCCCGCTCGAGGCTTTCCGAACGCGGTGGCTTCGGGCTGGGCCTGGCGATCAGTCAGTGGATCGCGCAGGCGCACGGAGGGACGCTGACGGTTCAGTCGCGATTGCACCGAGGTTCGACGTTCACCGTCTCGTTGCCTGTTGCCGGCGATAGCGCGCTCGAATCAGCGGCCGACGGCACGAGCGAGCAGCCGGCTGCCACGGAGATAGCGACCCCGGCGGATGCATGATCATGCAGGCGGCTCATGCTCGCGCATGATGATTAATCAAAGTCGGCTGGGGACCAGCCGTTCGAAACCCGGTTCCAGCGGTTTGGGCCGGCGGCGGTCTATCCTCGTGGCAGCGTGAGTCTTAGCGCGCCTTTTTCAATTCGTCTCGCCGGTGCCCAGCCGAGGCAGGATGTGACCACCCGCACTACCGAATCGTAATTCCCGTTTCACCGTTTCTTAATCTTTTTTCCATTCCGGTGATAACTCTCCCGGCTAGAATCCCGCCAGTGACTTCGGGTTTTCTCGTCCAGCGTTAGGGAGAGTGCATGTTCAACAACCTGCTCGAGTCCAAGCCGAAGAAGGAAAGGCGCGGCGGCGGTACTGTCACGAGCATCGTCGTCCATTCGATTCTCGTTGGTCTCGCGGTGTACGCTACGGCGAACGCCGCGATCAGGAACGAGAAGCCGAAGCAGGAGAAGATCGACTTCGTCGAGACTCCCAAGGACGAGCCGCCACCGCCCAAGGAGGAGCCGCCTCCGCCGCCTCCGCCCGACGTCGTCGTCGCACCACCGCCACCGAAGGGTTTCCAGGTCCTCACTGCGCCGGTCGAGATCCCGGATGTGATTCCGGACATCGACTTGAGCAAGAAGGTGACTGACGAAGCCGACTTCTCCGGTAAGGGTGTGGCCGGCGGTGTCGCGAAAGGCGTCGAGGGTGGCAAGGCCGTCGTGCAGAGCGACCAGCCGTATTTCGAGTTCCAGGTCGAAAAGCCGGTCGTTCCCGCACCAGGGTCCGTCGCGCCCCGGTACCCCGACATGCTGCGTCAGGCAGGTGTCGAGGGCGAAGTCCTCGCCCAGTTCGTCGTCGACACGACGGGCAAAGCCGAGCCGGGGTCGCTCAAGATCCTGAAGTCCTCGCACGACATGTTCGTGCAGTCCGTGAAGAACGCGCTGCCGCAGATGAAGTTCATTCCCGCGGAAGTCGGCGGAAAGAAGGTGAAGCAGCTCGTTCAACAGCCGTTCACGTTCAGCATTTCGAAGTAAGCTCACCGGGAGACAACCACTATGAATCTGTCGCTGATCGACCTCTGGCACTCGATGGGCTACTTCGCGAAGGGCATCGTATGGGTCCTCGCGATCATGTCCGTGTACTCGCTCACCATCATGATCCAGAAGTGGTGGGGGCTTCGTAAGGCGCAGGCCGAGACGCGCAAGTTCGCTCCGGAGTTCTCGCAGTTCCTCGAGGAAGACAACCTCACGGAGGCGATCAAGCTGGCCGAGGGCTACAAGAAGTCGCACGTCGCCCGCGTGCTCGGTGGCGCGCTCTCCGAGATCAAGCCCCTCATTCTCGATGGCTCCGTGACGGTCGCCGACATCAACTCGGCCGAGCGTGCGGTGGAGCGCGAGATGCTCATGACGATCGTGCAGCTCAAGCGCGGTCTCGGCGTGCTCGCGACGGTCGGCGCGACGGCACCATTCGTCGGTCTGCTCGGCACCACGATG
>DASUGD010000234.1:0-43040 GCA_036274195.1 Gemmatimonadaceae bacterium
TTTAACCGTCGCCCGTCGCCCGTCCCCCGTCCCCGGCTCTTACAAGCATTGACACACACCGCCGCCAGAGCGTGAATATGCGCGGAACGCGCGGCACGGTGCCGCGCGCGTCGGCGGTGTGGCCGCCGAGCATCGACTGCGGAACGGAGAGCCCTGATGGCGCACGCACAGCTGCCGGTGATCCAGCGCGGATTCGGCGAGACGTATCGTCGCGACGCGTGGTGGGTTCAGCCGGTGGTCGTCTTCCTCATCCTGTCGGCGTTCGTGGTGTACGCAACGTGGGCGGCATTCCAGAACGCGCACTATACCTATGGGCCGTACCTCTCGCCGTTCTACGCGCCCGAGCTGTTCGGCGATTCGCCGCATGCCTGGTTCGGCCCAAAACCCGCGGGATGGCCCGGATGGCTTCCCTTCTCGCCAGCACTGCTGATCCTCCCGTTTCCGGGTCTGTTTCGCGTTACGTGCTATTACTACCGGGGTGCGTACTACAAGGCCTTCTGGGCTGACCCGCCTTCGTGCGCCGTTGGCGAGCCGCGAAAGTCGTATCGCGGCGAGGCGTCGTTCCCTCTGATCGTCCAGAACATCCATCGCTACTTTCTGTACGTCGCGATCGTGTTCCTTTTCCTGCTCGCGTGGGACGTGTGGAAGGCGATGTGGTTCACGAGCGACGCAACGGGTCAAACGACGTTCGGCATCGGGCTCGGCACGATCCTGCTCGCCGTCAACGTCGTGCTGCTGACGAGCTACACGTTAGGCTGCCACTCGTTTCGCCACGTGATCGGCGGCTATCTCGACCGGCTCGCCGGTCGGCCCGTGCGACAACGAATGTACGCGGGCTGCAGTGCGCTCAACCGGCGGCATATGTTGTTCGCGTGGATGAGCTTGTTCTCCGTCGCCTTCTGCGACGTGTACATCCGTCTGTGCTCCATGGGCATTTGGAGCGATTTTCGAATCGTTTGACGGAGCGATCGGCCATCAGCGATCAGCCATCAGCTCGAGCGGAACGTCAAAGGGCGTCCGCCTTCGGTAGCCGCCGTTAGAGCTGATGGCTGATGGCTGATGGCTGATGGCCCAGACCGATCAATTCATGACCGATTTCGAAACCATAGATCACGATGTGCTGGTCATCGGCGCCGGGGGCGCCGGGTTGCGTGCCGCCATCGCGGCCGCAGCCGAAAACGTCAAGGTCGGCCTCGTGTGCAAGTCACTCCTCGGCAAAGCGCACACCGTGATGGCCGAAGGCGGCATGGCCGCGTCGCTCGCCAACGTCGACGACCGCGACAACTGGCGGGTCCACTTCGCCGACACCATGCGCGGCGGCCAGTACGTCAACAACTGGCGCATGGCCGAACTGCACGCGAAGGAAGCGCCGGACCGCGTGCGCGAGCTCGAGGCGTGGGGCGCGCTGTTCGACCGCACCCCCGACGGACGCATCCTCCAGCGCAACTTCGGCGGGCATCGCTATCCGCGCCTCGCCCACGTGGGCGACCGGACTGGCCTGGAGATGATCCGGACGCTTCAGGATCATGCGGTCTACCTCGGCATCGACGTGCACATGGAGTGCACGGTCGTCACCCTGTTCAAGGACGGCGACCGCGTCAGCGGCGCCTTCGCCTACGACCGCGAGCGCGGCCGCTTCAAGGTCTTTCGCGCCAAGGCCGTCGTGCTCGCGACCGGGGGCATAGGCCGGGCGTACAGCATAACGAGTAACAGCTGGGAATACACTGGCGACGGCCAATCGCTGGCGTATCACGCCGGGGCCGTCCTCCAGGACATGGAATTCGTGCAGTTCCACCCGACCGGTATGGTCTGGCCGCCGAGCGTCAAGGGCATCCTCGTCACGGAAGGCGTGCGCGGCGAAGGCGGGATTCTCACGAACAAGAATGGCCGTCGCTTCATGTTCGACGACATTCCCGAGAACTACCGCTCGCAGACCGCCGACAACGAGGAAGAGGGCTGGCGCTACACGCAAGGCGACAAGAACGCGCGCCGCCCACCCGAGCTGCTGACACGCGACCACGTCGCGCGGTGCATCGTGCGCGAGGTGCGCGAAGGCCGCGGCAGCCCGCATGGCGGCGTGTACCTGGACATCGCGTGGATCAAGGCCAGGCTGCCTAACGCCGCGGAGCACATCAAGAAGAAGCTCCCGAGCATGTACCACCAGTTCAAGCAGCTCGCGGACATCGACATCACCACCACGCCCATGGAAGTCGGCCCGACCACGCATTACGTGATGGGCGGCATTCGCGTGGACGGCGATTCGCAGATGACCTCGGTGCCCGGCCTCTTTGCCGCCGGCGAGTGCGCCGCCGGCTTGCACGGGGCCAACCGGCTGGGCGGAAACTCGCTGTCGGACCTGCTCGTGTTCGGGAAGCGCGCCGGCGAGCACGCCGCGAAATTCGCGAAGCAGCGTGGAGCGGTCACGATCGACACGGGCGCCGTCGATGACGCGTCGCGCTTCGCGCTGGCACCGTTCGAACGCGCCGGGTCCGGCAACGGCTCGGGCGACGGGCCGTACCAGATTCAGCACAAGCTGCAGGCAATCATGCAGGACGGCGTCGGGATCGTGAGACGCGAGGCCGAAATGCGGAAGGCGCTGGATGCCGTGCTCGCCATGAAGCAGGAGGCAGAGCGCGTCTCCGTTCCCGGGAACCGCGAGTACAATCCGGGTTGGCACACGGCGCTCGACCTGCGAAACCTCCTCACGATCTCCGAAGCCGTCGCCCGCGCGGCAATCGATCGCAAGGAGAGTCGCGGCGGCCATTTCCGCGATGATTACCCGGACAAGGACCCGACGTTCGGGACGTTCAACATCGCGCTCAGCAAAGCAGCAGACGGCTCGATGCGCCTGGAGCGCATACCCATTCCGCCAATGCCGGCGGAGCTCAAAGCCGTAATCGAGGAAAATAAATGAGCACAAGTGCGACGTTTCGTGTCTGGCGCGGCGACGAGACGAAGGGCGAGCTTGTCGACTACAAGACACCCGTGTCGGAAGGCATGGTCGTGCTCGATGCCATTCATCAGATTCAGGCCGAACAGGCGAACGACCTCGCCGTCCGCTGGAACTGCAAGGCAGGCAAATGTGGCTCGTGCTCGGCCGAGATCAACGGAAAGCCGAAGCTCATGTGCATGACTCGGCTCTCCGAGCTTCCGCTCGAGCAGCCGGTGACGGTCGAGCCCATGCGCTCGTTCAAGCCGATTCGCGATCTCGTGACCGACGTGTCGTGGAACTATCGGGTCAAGAAGGAGATCAAGCCATTCAAACCGCGGAAGCCCGATGCGCCCGACGGTACGTGGCGGATGGCCCAGTCCGACGTCGATCGGGTACAGGAGTTCCGGAAGTGCATCGAGTGCTTCCTCTGCCAGGATGTCTGTCACGTCCTCCGCGACCACAAGAAGCACGAGCAGTTCATCGGCCCGCGCTTTCTCGTGTACGCCGCCGCGCTCGAGATGCATCCGCTGGATGTCGAAGACCGCGTCGCCGACCTGAAACACGAGCATGGCATTGGGTACTGCAACATCACGAAGTGCTGTACGAAAGTCTGCCCGGAAAGCATCACGATCACCGACAACGCGATCATCCCGCTCAAGGAGCGCGTGGTCGATGAATTCTATGACCCGTTAGGCAGGCTGGTGAAGATTTTCTCTCGGCGAAAGAAGGACGCCTGACCCAGGCCGGTTCACCGGAGGTTCCGTGTTCACCCTCAAGCGCATCTCGGCATCCGGCGTTCCCGCAGCGCTACAGAAAGCGGAACGCTATCGCCTGCTGAACGACTCCTCCGCGGCCGAGAGCATCTGTCGCGACATCATCGAGGTGGATCCCGATAACCAGCAGGCGCTCATCGTGCTGCTGCTGTCGATCACGGACCAGTTCCCCGACGAGCTCGGCGATGCGCTCCGCAGGGCGCGCGAGGTGCTCCCGCGGCTGCGTGACGAGTACAAGCGCGCGTACTACGCCGGGATCATTTGCGAGCGCCGCGCAAAAGTGCAGCGCCGCCAGACGACACCCGGCTCGGGATCGATGGCCTACGACTCGTTTCACGAAGCCATGGCGTGGTACGAGAAGGCGGAGTCCATACGCCCGAGCGGCAACGACGAGGCAATTCTTCGCTGGAACACCTGCGCGCGCGTCCTCGCGTCCGACGACCATCTGCGCCCGCGCCCCGTCGAACAGTACGAGCCGGTCCTGGAAGACTGATACCGACCATGCAACCGCCGACTTTCCTGGAGTGGCAGTTCTACCACAACTCACTCCAGGCCTGGCTCATCGCCGGCATCGTCTTCGTCGTGATCGGGACGACGTTGGTGATCGTGCGCACGCTGCTTGCGCGACGTCTCGAGAAAGTCGCCGCGCGAACCAGCACGACAGCAGATGACGCCGTCGTCGACCTGCTCCGCCGAACGCGCTACTTCTTCATCCTCACTGCCGCCGTCGCGGGTGCGACCTTCTTCCTCGAGCTTCCCAAGCGCGCGCTGGCGGTTGGACACGTCCTCGGTACGATCGCGCTCATCCTCCAGTTCGCGATCTGGGGCAATGGGCTCATCAACTTCTGGTTCCAGAACTACGCGGAACGGAAGGCGGACTCGGACCTCGCCAGCAGGACCACGATCGCGGCGTTCGGCTACGTCGCTCGCGCGATCCTGTGGACCATGCTTCTGCTGGTCGGCCTCAACCGACTCGGGATCGATGTCACGGCGCTCGTCACCGGCCTCGGTGTCGGCGGTATCGCGGTCGCCCTCGCCGTACAGAACGTGCTGGGCGACATCTTCGCCGCGCTCGCCATCGTGCTCGACAAGCCGTTCGTCGTGGGCGACTCGATCGCCGTCGACACGCTGTCCGGGACCGTGGAGCACGTCGGCCTCAAGACGACTCGCATCCGGAGCGTGAACGGCGAGCAGCTCATCTTCTCGAACACCGACCTGCTCAAGAGTCGTATCCGCAACTTCAAGCGCATGCAGCAGCGACGCGTCGTGCTGACGATCGGGGTCTCGTACGACACGCCGCCGGACACCGTCGCGCGCATTCCGGCCATGCTCAAGGAGGCCGTCGAGTCACAGCAGCAAGTGCGGTTCGACCGGTCGCACTTCATGAGCTACGGCGACTCGTCGCTCGTGTTCGAGACGGTCTACTTCGTGTTGACCGCGGACTACCTGACGTTCGCGAACGTGAATCAGGCAGTGAATCTGGCCGTGCTTCGACGGTTTGCTGTGGAAAAGATCGAGTTCGCGTTTCCCACCCGGACCATCGTCGTCCGCGGCGGAGCCCCAGCCGCAGTGCCAGCGCCCGCCTAGCGGCAGCCTAACGGCGCGATGGCGGCGATGGCCGCGGGGCCACGAGGCGTTACCGCGGCCACGGCACGGCGGAGAATGGCATCGCGCAGCTCGGACTGCGCGTGCTCCGCGAATGCGGGAACCCACGCCTTGCCCAGCAGCGCTCTGAGCTGCCACGGCGCGTGGTCCGACGTGGCGGCGTAGCGCGCGCGGCGGGCGAGCAGCCCGCGAGCGCGTGCGTCGGCCGCTTCCACGAGCACGCGCGCGCGCTCGTCCGCGAGCCGACTGTCCAGCGCGGACTCGCGGCAGCCGGAGCCTAACGCGATGAGCGCCCGCGCACTGGCCTCGCCGCTCGGGGCAACGATCTCGGCACCCGATCGCTCCACCGGCCCGAGTCGTCGGTCGGCGCCTGTCAGCGGCACCTCGAGCACCCGACGCGTGAGCTCGGCGACCGGAATCGATCGGCCGCGCCCGTGAGTTTCGACGAACCACGTCCGGGTCGCGGGCGTCACGAGCGTCATCTCGTCGAGCGCGCGGATCATCGCCTCCGCGCCATCGCGCGCCACTTCCGGTGCGGCCACGGCGCCGTACCCGGTCAAGACACCGTCCTGCACCGCCGACAGGTAGCCGTTCATCCGCCCCTCGCGGGCGAGCGCCGCGCTGACGAACCAATCCACGTTGCGCGCGAACACTTCCGTGGGACGAGTGCTGGGCATCGGCCGCACGCCGTCCATCCCCAACGAGCTCTCGCCCGGCCCGGCGTCGCTCAGCTCGAGCATCGACGCTGCCAGACGGTCCCGGTACTGCCGCACCGCCCGGTCCGTGCTGTACGTCCCGCGCAGGCCGTAGCGCGTCCGCGCCGACTGCCAATCGAGATCGTGTGCGATCTCGTGCGCCATGACGCCGGCGCTCGTTGCGATCGGGAAGAACACCGTGCGCGTGGCCGGGTCGTGCATGGCCAGCGCGGCGTCCCGCATCGGACTTTCGCCGAAGTGGACGCCAAGACCGCGCACCCCCAGTGCAGGGAGAACCCGCTGCAGATCCGTCAATACCGAACCGAGCATACGGAGATAGTACGGGCGCCATACCGTGGGGACCTCGGCGTCGAAGCTAACGGATGCGAGGCCAAACCGGTCCTTGAGATCCGGCACCGACGGCCCGCCGTCACCGGGGAACCACACGCGCTCCTGGCCGTACGCGCGCATCGACACCGCCGCCCACAGCACAGCGAGCGCGGCCTGTGAGTCGTGCACGGTGTCTCGCGAAACGAACAGCGAATACTCCGCGGCCAGCGACTCCTCGTTGACAGCCCGGTTCACGAACCGGCCAATCGCGTTGTTGAACGCCGCCTCGGGCGACCCCGGCTCGGCAACCTCGAAGCGGACCGGCCGAACCGTGCTCGTGACGGCGACCGTGATCGGTGCCTGAGGTGGCGATGCGCGTACGGCCGTGACCCAGGCGAGCCGACGCGCCGCCTCCGCCGGCAGCGCAGCGTCGAAGGACGACGTCGCGCCCGCGGTATCGTGCACCGCATTTCGCTCCAGCGCCGCTATCGCGTCGAGCTCACGCACGACCGCCGGAACTTGCACCAGCGCATCGCGCTCGACGTCCGACCGCAGCGTATCCATTAGCGGTCGCTCGACGGCAAATCGACGCTCCAGGCGCCACACCGGGATGAGCCCCAGCGGATCCACCCGATTCCGGCGAGCAATCGCCAGCAGCCGGACCACGTCGCCCCGCGCGAGCGCGCGGTCCCGAGCCAGCGCAGCCGCCTGCGTGCCAAGCCATGCGCCTCGCCGGCCAAGGGACCCGGCGGCAGCGGCCAGGCGGTAGGCTTCGCGGATGGTGAGTTCCCCGCCGCGCGGGTCGGCCGCGCCACCAACGACGCTGTCGATCAGGGCGATATGGCGAGCCGCCAGCCGGGGCGGGAGCTCCGACATCGTTGCACCCGCGAGAGCCATCGCAGCACCCGGCGCGTGATAGGAGTTCCCGTCGAGCGTCCGCTGGAGGATCGCGTAGGTCACCAGGTGGCGAACCGAATCTGTCAGCAGCGAATCAGCGAGCGCGTAGTCGATCAGGCGGAACGGGCTGCCGAGACCCAGCCGAAGGCGCTCGAGATATCCGCCCGCCACCGCGTCGGAGACCGAGATCGATTCCGCGGGCGTGGTCGCCAGCCTTCGATCGAGCTGCTGAGCGAACTCGCTGCCCAGGCGCATCTCTCGCGCGACCTCCCGCGTCATCGGCACGTGCCGCGATCGGCGCGTCGTGATCGCCCAGGAAACGGCGGCGATCAGGACGAGGAGCAGCGTACCAGTGACGGCGATCCGATGCGTGCGGCTCATGACGGCAAGGTAATGCGCGAAGTTCCTGAGGCCTCTGCTAAGCGCATGGCCCTACGTTCGACACCTCATGTGGCAGATTGGTCACGACGCCGATCGAGCCGGGCCCCGATCGAACACGGACACAACGGCGAGGATACACCTTCGTACACGATTTTGCGACTATGGTTGCCCTCAAATGGTTGCCCTCGAGTGCAACGGTCGTTTGGTACGGATGCTGAATGGGCGACTGAAATGAGGCTTGGTGTGCTTCGGCCGCTGCTCCTGGCAGTCGCGGTCGCTTGCTCGCGGCCGGCCGATGCGCCGGCGCAGCTCGACGGCTCGACTTTACCATTCGCCGAGAGCAGGGACGCCGCGGTCCGAGCGGCGGCCGCCGTGCTCGAGTCCGGGCGCCCCTGGCGAGCGACCGAGATCCTCGACTCGGCCTATCGATCTCCGGCAACGCGCGGTCCGGACGTCGTCCTGCTTTCGGCGATGGCGGCCGCGAATTGGGGTGGCTGGGATCGCGTTGACCGCGAGCTCGCGGCGGTGCCCTGGATCGATTCCATGTTCGCCGGACGCGGCCGCGAGCTCCTCGCGCGAGCTGCCCTCGCTCGCGGCGCGGACTCCCTCGCACAAGTGCACGCCGAGCGTGCGGTTGCCGAATCACGAACCGACCGCGACCGGGGGATTCGCGAGGTGCTCCTCGCCCGGGCGCTGGATCGACGAGCGCTGGGAGATAGCGCGGCTGGGGTGTACCTCCGGGCGGCACGTCGCCTTCCATCGGTTGCCGACTGGCTGGAGCTGAGAGCTGCCGGCGCGATATCCGACGCGTCGCGACGCCAGCGCCACTACACCCGGGTAGGCACACCGGTAGCGCGCGCGCGCATCGCGCCCACCGAAGCGCAGGCGCGTGAGCGATGGCGCGACTTCGCCGGTGCCGCGAAGGCCTACGCCGACATGGGCGAGAAGGCTCAGGCGCTGCGCCTCGAGCTGCTCGCCCGGCCGGACAGCGCGACGCGCGCGAGTGTCCGCTCTCGCGCCTTCGCATTGCTCGCCGCCAAGCCGTCGGCGAACGATGCGCGACTCGCCATCGCACTCCTCGACTCATCGTTGTCGCCGCTGTCGGCGGCGGAGAACCTCTCGGTGGCACGCGCCGCGAGCGGTGCCGGGCTCCTCGCACGCGCAGCGGCCGGATTCGCGCGCGCGGACCGCGATCTCGACGCGCCGGATCGTTATGCGTACGCCACGGTGCTCTCTCGCCTCGGACGAGATGTCGACGCGGCCGGCCAGTTCGCGCGAGTTCCCGCGAGCTCGCCGCAAGCTGCCGTTGCCGCGTATCAGCGGGCGCGCTCGCTGCTCCGCGCGGGCCAGACCGCTACCGCGCGCGCAGCATTGCGCCGGGTGACGGCGGCGTTCCCGCGTGACACGAGCGTGGTCGCGCCGGCGCTGTTTCTCCTCGCCGATCTCGCGACCGACGATGGCCGCGACTCGGATGCGCGTGCGGGATTCAGCGCGGTCGCCACGCGGTTTCCGACCAGCGGCCTCGCGCCCGCCGCGCTGTTTCGCGCTGCAACGATCTCGTACGCGGCCGGCGCATTCGACGTCGCCGCTCGCGACTTCGACCGACTCGTCGAGCGGTATCCCCGCAGCACGGATGCGTCGGCCGCGCGCTACTGGGCCGGGCGTGCGCGCGAGCGCGCGGGCGATCGCCAGCGCGCAGCGCAGCGCTGGCGCGAAGTCCTGGCGACGGATCCGCTCTCGTACTACGCGCTCGCGAGCGCGCGCCGGCTGGGTGTCGCGCCCTGGAAACCCGCGTCGCCGACGGATTCGTCGAAGCACTTCCCGGCGCTGCGAGAGGCGGCCGATCGCGCCGAGCTGCTCGATGTGCTGGGCATGGGAACCGAGGAGGGGTTCGAGTACGAAGCGTTAGGCGCGTCCGGCACGACGCCGGACTCGATGGTCGGCGCGGCCGAGGTGTTGATGGATCACGGCGAGACATCTCGCGCAATCGGGCTTGCGCGTCGGGCGCTCGCAGCATCGGCTCGGCGCGACACACGTCTCTTTCGGCTCTTGTACCCCCTCGTCTACGCTGACGCGATACGCGCCGAGGCGGCGGCGCGCCAGGTCGATCCGACGCTCGTCGCGGCGCTCATCCATCAGGAGTCGGGCTTCAATCCTCGCGCGACGTCTCGGGCTGGGGCGGTGGGCCTGATGCAAGTCCTCCCGAGCGTCGGCGCGAGCATCGCCAAGGCGCAGGGCCTGTCATCGTACGAGCGAGTGCTCCTGTATCAGCCCGACGTCAACGTGCGGTTAGGCATGGCGCACCTCGATGCGATGCTTCGCCAGTACCCGCGCATCGAGTATGCGCTTGCCGCGTACAATGCGGGCGGCGCGCCGGTGCGCCGTTGGCGTCAGAAGCGGGGCACCGATGACCCGGAGCTGTTCGTGGAGCGAATCCCGTATGACGAAACGCGCGATTACGTGCGTATTCTGCTCCGCAACCAGGCGATGTACCGAACGCTCTACGCGTGGCCATCCGGTAGTCGGTAGTCGTTGGCGCCTGGTCGTTAAACGACTGGCGAGGGGTCAGAATTGGTGTCTGACCCCATACGTATCCATCTGTCTCCGGCCGTTACGTGAGGCTCGCGTCCATCTCGAACTTCACGTTGCCCTTGAGCGCCTGCGACACCGGGCATCCGTCCAGCGCGGCGTTCGCGATCTGCTGGAACTTGGCGTTGTCGATGTTGGGCACCTTCGCACGCGTCGTGAGGTGCATGGTCGTGATCTTGAAGCCCGCACCGGCCTTCTCGACGGTGCACACGGCGTTCGTTTCCACGGTCGTAGGCGGCGTACCGTTGCCCTCGAGCTGAGCGCTGAGCGCCATGCTGAAACACGCGGCGTGCGCAGCAGCGAGCAGTTCCTCCGGATTCGAGCCAGCCCCTTCCTCGAATCGCGATGAGAAGGAGTAGTTGCCGCTGATGTTGCCGCTTGCCGCCTTGAACGTGCCCGTCCCACCCTTGAGCCCCCCTTGCCACACCGCGCTCGCCTTTCTTTTCGGCATTCCCATCGCTCCGGTTCGAGTTAACGCGAATAGTAAACTGCCATAATCAATCCATGCCCGCGGACGGGGTTCGGTGTTCGGCAGACCGTTTCGAGAACAGGGTGAAGCGGATGTGGCCGACCCAGCCGGATCCGGCTTTGCATCCGCACGGGTTGTCTGCCGTTAGGAACTGATCCGGTGGTTTCCGCCGGATCCGCTTTCATCGCTGTTCCCGGAAAGGCTTGACCCGATGCAGAACCCCGACGCAGCGCGAAGGACACTCCGCGGCAATGTCGCGTCAGCCGGCCCAACTACTCGATGGTTTTCTGGAAGCGGCGCACGCTGAACGCGATGAGCACGACGGCGAAAGCAACGAGCGCGAGCGTGTCGCGCCACATCGCATCGATCCCGGCGCCCTTGAGCAGAATGCCGCGCAGTACGCGCAGGTAGTAGGTGATTGGGAACGCCGCGCCGAGCCATTGGGCGAACGCCGGCATCGCCTCGCGCGGAAACATGAAGCCGGACAGCAGCACGGTCGGGAGAATGAACACGAACGACAGCTGCATCGCCTGGACTTGCGTGCGCACGACCGTGGACACGAAGAGACCGAGAGCGAGGCTCGCGATGATGAATGGCGCGGTGATCAGGTAGAGTAGCCCGAGGCTGCCGCGAACGGGCACGTCGAAGACGAGCCGACCGAGCACGAGGATCACGGTGACCTGCACATAGCCTACGAGCGCGAACGGCAGCACCTTGCCCAGCATGAGGCTGGTCTTGGAGATCGGTGTGACGATGAGCTGCTCGAGCGTGCCTCGCTCGCGCTCGCGCACGAGCGCCATCGCCGTGATCATGAGCAGCGTCAGGGTCAGCAACAGGCCGATGATTCCCGGTACGATGTAGATGGCGCTCTCGAGCCCGGGGTTGTACCACGGCCGCACTCGCACATCGATCGGCAACGGGCGCCGTGAACCCTGCGGTGCGAGCGCGGCCGATCGTGCCTGGCCGGCGAGCGTCGCGCCGGAGATCGCCGCCGACGATGCGAGCGGATCGGCAGCATCCACGATCACCTGCGCCTCGGCAGTGCGGCGGCGCTTGATGTCCGTTTCGAAATCGGGCGGAATGACGACCGCGGCGCGCGCGTCGCCTCGCTCGATCTTTTTCCGGAGGTCGGTCCGGCTACCGATCGAACCGACGATGTCGAAGTTGCCGGTGTTGCGCACGGCGTCCACGAACGCGCGGCTTTCCGTGGTGCGCGACTCGTCGAGCACCACGGTCGGCAGGTGGCGCACGTCCGTGCGGATCGCGAAGCCAAAGAGGAGCAGCTGGATCGCCGGCAACCCGACCATCATCCCGAGCGTGAATCGATCGCGACGCATCTGGACGAATTCTTTCCAAAGCATCGGCGCCAGCGATCTCGAACGGGGCTTGCCGGGGGACGGGGGACGGGCGACGGGCGACGGAGGAACGGCGGCTGTCGGCTGGCTGCGCATGGTCGCTGCTGGCTGGCGCTGGCTGCTGGTGATATGCGCATCGCTCGGGTTTTGCGTCGCCCGTCGCCCGTCGCCGGTCCCCGGCAGTCCGTCTCCCGTCTCCCGTCTCTTGTCTCCCGGTCGCTCCCCTTCATCTCTCTTCTGCAACTCGATGAAAACGTCCTCGATGCTCTCCTGCCCGAACTGCCGCGTAATCTCGTCCTGTGTGCCCACCGCGATGAGATGCCCGCGCGAGAGGAACGCCAGCCGCGTGCATCGCGCCGCCTCGTCCATGTAGTGCGTCGTGACGAGGATCGTCGTGCCGCCCTTCGCCAGCTGATAGATCCAGTCCCAGAACAGCCGACGTGACGCGGGGTCGACGCCAGCCGTTGGCTCATCGAGGAACAGCACTTCCGGCTCGTGCGAGGTCGCGCACGCGAGCGCGAGTCGCTGCTTCCACCCGCCGCTCAACGTGCCGGCGAGCTGCAGCTTCCGCTCCTCGAGACCAAGGTCGCGGAGCTGCTCGGCAATGCGCGTCGTTCGCGCGCTGCCGCGGAGCCCGTACACCGACGCGTAGAAGCGAAGGTTTTCCTCGACCGTCAGGTCATCGTACAGGCCGAACTTCTGCGACATGTAGCCGATGCGGCGTCGTACGCCTTCGGGGTCGTCGACGACGTCGACACCCGCCACCTGCGCGCGGCCGGCCGTCGGCTCCATGAGGCCGCACAGCATCCGGATCGTTGTCGTCTTGCCAGAGCCGTTTGGCCCGAGCATGCCGAACACCTCGCCGCGATCGATCGTGAGATCCAGCCCATCGACCGCCACCAGCGACCCGAATACCTTCCGCAGCCGTTCGGCGCGTACCGCGGGGCCGTTGGGTGCGTTAGGCATGCCCACGACGGGGCGCTCACGGGGCGCCGTCACGGGAGAGCGCGCCCCGCCGTCGTGTCGATCGTCACCGTGGCCGGCAGGCCAGCCTTGAACGTGCCGGTCGTGTCGATCAAGTCGAGCTTCACGCCGAACAGGAGATCCGCGCGCTCCTTCTCGGTCAGTGCAACGCGTGGCGTGAACTCGGCCTGGGTAGCCACCGACACGACTCGGGCTGGCGCGGACCGCGACCCGAGCCCTTGCACGGTCACGCGGGCTGGCTGTCCTATTCTCACGAACGGTATCACTGGCGCCGGCAGGTACACGCGCACCCATGGCCGCTTCGCGTCGCCTAACGTCATGGCAGCCTCGCCGGCGCCCAGCACCTCGCCGCGTTCCACGTACCGTCCGAGCACGGTGGCGTCCATCGGCGCAGTGATCACGAGATCCCCCTGCGTGGCTTCGCCCGCAGCGAGCGCGCTGCGAGCGCTCGCCAGCTCCGCTCGCGCAGCAGCCACCTGCTCCGGCCTCGCGCCTTCACGCAGCAGTCGCAGGGCCTCGGCCGCCGCATCGCGCCGAGCGGCGGCGGCGCGAGCGGCGGTCACGGCGGCGTCGTACTGCGACCTCGAGATTGTCGCCGCGGCGGCGAGCGGTTCGAGGCGAGCGCGCTCGCGCTCGGCGCGCTCGGCTTCCGCCGTCACCGACCGGAGATCTGCCTGCGCTTTCTCGATCTCGGCGGGTCGGGCGCCGGCCTGCAGGTCACGCAGCCGCGCCTCGGCCAACGATACTCGCGCTCGCCGCTGCTCGATGTCCGCAGGCAGCGTGGACTGCGCGAGCACGACGAGCGTGTCACCACGCCGGACGACGGCTCCTTCATCGACGGTCACGCGCACCACTCGACCGGACACGAACGGCGCGACGTCCACCTGAGTCAGCTCGACGGTCCCATCGGCGGTGACCTGATTGGTGGCGTTGCGTGCGCAGGCGAGCGCCGTCACGAGCGACGCAGCGGTACCTAACGCCAACAGTCTGCCGGGCAGTGTCATGCCGGCCGTCCTTCCGTCAGGGCGGCGAGCGCGAATTCCTCGGCGTGCACGAAGAAGTCGTCGGAGATCGCGCGCGGCAGACCCGAGGTTCCATATCCCAGCAGCAATCCCACCGCCGGGCGCGCAATCGCGAAGTACGCCACCTGTGCGATGATCGAGATCGCCGTGAACCGCGGGTCGAGCGATCGTCGAAACGCGCCGTCTCGTTGCCCGGCCTCGATCACCTCGCACAACCGGCGGAAGGCGCCGGCGGCGGTGCTGGTGATCGCCTGCTCCGCATGGGCAGCCTGGTGGTCTACGAGCTCGCGAACGAGCAGCTGCGGAAAGTGCGGGTGCTCGCCAAGCAGCCTTGCCTGCGCACGAACGAATGCGCGGATGCGGTCTGCATGGTTGGACGCGCGCTCGATCGCGTCGGTGCCGCGCTCGAGCAGCTGTCCGAGGATGCGTTGGAGCATCGCGCGATACAGCGTCTCCTTGCTGTCATAGTAGTAGTAGAGCAAGGCGGGGTTCACCGCGGCCTCCTTTCCGATTTGCTTGACGGTCGTCGCGGAAAATCCCTGTCGAGCGAACAGCCGCTCGGCGGCGTCGAGAATCGAATCCTGGGTCGATGTCGAATCGGTCACGCGTAATTAATTAAACGATTAATTAGCGACGTCAAGCTCCGCTCAATCGCAGCCGAATCAACCGTTTATCTTTCCGGCGTGACTACCGACCACTCTCCCAGCGGGGTCCCGCCGTCGATCGAACGCGTGCTGAGCCGGTTCAGGTCGCTGGGGCGCGAGGAAAAAATGCAGGCGCTCGTCGGGTACGCAAAAAAGCTCGAGCCCGTCCCGGAGCGCTTCCTCGCACTCGATCGCGCCGCCTTCACCGTCCCGGAGTGTCAAACGCGCGTCGATCTCTTCCCCGAGTACAAGGACGGGAAGCTCCACTTCTATGCCGACGTGAACCCGCGCCAGTCCCCGACGATCGCGGCGTTTCTGAGCATCCTCTTCAGCGCCATCAACGGCCAGCCGCCGGAAACGACGCTCGCGATTCCCGAGGATTTCGTCCGGACGATCATGGACAGCCTGGGGCTCGGCACTCGCGAGGTCGGCCTGAACGCCATGCTCATGCGCGTGAAACGCCACGCGCTGGAGGCGGCCCGCGCTGCCTAACGAGCCTACTGAACCGTCGGTACCGGTTTTCGCGGCAGCTTCTCGTCCCTGTTCGCAGTGAGATACACGAACGTGGCCACGACCGCCGCGTTGTGCTTCATGTCGCCGGGCACGAGTCGCTCGTACACGTCCATGTTCGAGTGATGCGTCCGGGACCCGTAGTCCACCGGGTCCTGGATGAACTGGAACCCAGGCAGGCCGACCGCATCGAACGCGAGGTGGTCCGTTCCACCGGTGTTGTTCGCGGTGAGCGTGTGCATGCGCGGATCGTTGAACGCGGCCATCCACGCGGTGAAGATCGGCGCCACCGCCTGGTTCTTCTGCAGATAGACGCCGCGAATCGCACCGGTCCCGTTGTCGACGTTGAAGTACCCGGCGAACTGACCGTGCGCCGGCTGCTTCAGCTGCATCGTCTGCGGATCGCCGAAATGTTCCTTCACGTAGGCGCGTGAGCCGAGCAGCCCCTGCTCTTCCCCGGTCCAGAGACCGATCCGGATCGTTCGGCGCGGTTTGAGACCGGTTGCCTTGATGAGGCGCAGCGCCTCGAGCATGACCGCCGAGCCGGCGGCGTTGTCCGTCGCACCGGTGCCGGTGTGCCACGAGTCGAAGTGAGCGCCGAGCATGACGACTTCATTCCTGAGCTTCGGGTCCGTGCCCGGAATCTCGGCCACGATGTTGAAGGAGCGTGGGTCGTCGTCGTAGAACGTGTTCTTCACGTCGAGCTCGACGGTCACCGGCACCCCTTTCTCGACCATGCGCGCAATCCGCCCATAGTGTTCGGCCGAGAAGATGAGGCCGGGCACCTTCGCTGGATTCGCTGCGTCGCGCGACCCGCTTGCGCCGGTGAACACGGTGCCATCGTCGCCACGCCCAGGGGTGACCACTGCGACGGCGCCTTCATCGGCCAGGAACGCAGCCAGGCTCCGCTGGAATTCCTGCGCGGCGCGGAACCGCGCTACCTGGGGGTTGGCAGCCGCGTTAGGTCCGCCCCCTCGAGGTGGATCGGCGATGACCGGCGCCTCGGCGAGCTTCATGAGCGCGGTATCCGTCCATCTCGACGCATCGGCAATGAAGTGGGGTGGCACCGAATCGCGCGCCGCCTGCGCGAACACGATCTTGCCGCGCAGCTTTCCGCGGTATTTCTCGAAGTCCGGCACGCTGTCGGCTTTGATCAACACGACCTCGGCTTTCACGGCGCCGGTGGTTCCCGGTGTCCACGCGGCGGGGTACGCGATGATCGGGAATTGCCGGGGTGACACGACCTGGGCAACCATCCGCTCGTTGGACCAACCACGCCCGAACGGCCCCCATGTCTCCATCCTCGCGTTCGCCATTCCCCAGTCGTTGAGCTTCTTGACGGTCCAATCTCCGGCGGCCTTCGCGCTAGGCGAACCGGTAAGTCGGGCGCCGAAGACGTCAGTCAGCCAGCTCGCGATCTCCATGACCTGCGATCGGTCGCGCTCTTCCGCCTTGATGCGATTGATCGCCGCGGTGTCGATCTTTTCCTGAGCGCCGAGGGGGGCGGAGAGGAGCGCGAGTGCCGTGACGGTATGACGAGCGTTGAGACGCATATCAACGGGGACTGGGGACTGGGGACTCGGGACTGGGGACTGGGGACATCGGGACTGGGGACTCGGCCGGGAGGCTTTTACTCGCGCGGAATCTTTCTCGGTGCTAGTAGCATCCCGGCCGAGTCCCCAGTCCCCAGTCCCCAGCTACGGACCCAACGGGCGAAACGCGACGTCGAGGGCCGAGAGTCTCTCCAGGTGCACCGCAAGCCGGTCGAGAAAATCCCGATAGTCCTTCCGCTCGGGCTTCGTCCACAACACCTCGGCGAGCGCCGTTAGGCGCGGGAACGCCATGTATTCCACCTGCTTCGGTCCCGGCAGGTATTCGGTCCAGATCTGGCCCTGGCCCCCCAGGATGTGCGAGCGGTACTGCGGCTCGAGCTCGGCCGGCACCGGCTCGAACGAATAGACCATCTGCAGTGGGACGAATCCGCCGATGGCCAACGGCTCGCCGGCCGTGTTCTGCGATTGATAGTAGTCGAAGTACGTGTGGCTGGTCGGCGCCATGATCACATCGTGTCCGGCCCGCGCGGCGTCGATCCCGCCCTGCGTTCCGCGCCATGACATGACCGTCGCGCCGGGCGCCAGCCCTCCTTCGAGAATCTCGTCCCACCCGACGAGGCGCCGCTTGTGCGCCGTGAGGAACGCGTCCATCTGCTGGATGAACCAGCTCTGCAGCTCGTGTTCATCCTTCAGCCCGAGCTCCCTGATGCGCGCCTGAATGCGCGGGCTGGTCTTCCACAGCGCCTTGTCGGCCTCGTCACCGCCGACGTGGATGAATCGACTCGGGAACAGCGCCATGACCTCCGTCAGCACATCCTGCATGAAGCTCACGGTGGAGGAGTCCGCGTTCAGGATGTTCGCGTAGACGCCCCAGCGCGTCCCCACATCGGCCGGTTGGCCGGTGACGCCGAGCTCGGGGTACGCCGCGATCGCGGCAAGCGCATGGCCCGGCATCTCGATCTCGGGTACCACGTTGACGAAGCGGTCGCGCGCGTACGCGACGATCTCGCGCGCGTCGTCCTGCGTGTAGAAGCCGCCATGTCGCTGGCCATCGAAGTGCCACGTCGTCGAATCCGTCTTGCTGTTCTGGCGACCCACGACCGTCTGCGTTCTCCACGCGCCGACTCCCGTGAGGCGAGGGTACTTCCTGATCTCGAGGCGCCAGCCCTGGTCCTCCGTGAGGTGCCAGTGGAAGGTGTTCATCTTCTGCAGCGCAATGAGATCGATGTACTTCTTCACGAACTCCTTCGGCATGAAGTGCCGGCCGACGTCGAGGTGCGCGCCGCGCCAGGCGAATCGTGGCCGGTCGACGATGCGTACCGCGGGGATCGCCCAGGCGACGCTGTCGACCTTCGCCTCGCGGAACACCTGCGGCGGCAGAAGCTGCCGGATGGTCTGCGTTCCGTAGAACACGCCGGCGCGCTCCTTGGCACGGATGGAAACCCGGCGCGCCGTCACGGTCAGCTCGTACCCCTCATCGCCCAGTCGCGTTAGGCCCGCGCTGCGCTGCAAAACGATGCCGGTGGCCGGCGCGGCCCCGATCCGAACCGGAATCGCCAGTCCGGTTGCCGGAAGGAGCGACGCCGCGAAGCGCCGCGCGATGTCGGCCGACGCCGCGTCGGTGTAGATGACCGTGTTCGCGTTGATGACGAACCGGCCGCGGCCAACGCTAAGGCTCTCGGGCCGCGGAACGATGGCGATCGACGCCGAGTCGACCGGTTGCGGTGACTTGGACATCTGCGCGGTGGCCGGCACGGCGAATCCGAGGGCAAGATAGAAGGCGCGCATGATTGGGCTAGAAAAAGTTGACGCGAATGTACGCTCCGGCACCCGCGTCTGTCATCCTCGCGACAGATACATCCCGTACAACTCGTGAAAGTCACTGGCGTCCGCGACCCGCCAGCCGCGCCGAAGGAATTCGGCCCACTCGTCCGCGCTCGGGTAGGAGTAATACGTCCCCCCGGACTGACGGTGCGTCTCCAACCGCTCACCGGCGCCCAGCCGCGCGACGGCGTCCGCCATCAACGCCACGCCTGGCGGGTAGAGCGAGAGCACGTGCGCGAACAGTGAGCGTCGTGGATCCACCGCCACTCTCGTCTGCCCGACAACGGGGCCCGTATCGATGGTCCCGTCCGTGATGTAGTGGAGCGTGCATCCGATCTCCCGTTCGCCAGTCATGAGCGCACGGAACGTGGCAAGGACCCCGCGATAGTCCGGGAGAAGACCTCCATGCAGGTTGAGCACACCGAGCCTCGGTACGCCAATGGCGGCGGCCTTGAAGATCGCGCCGTAGCGAATGGAGAGAACGAGATCGGGAGCGAAGGCGTGGAGCGACGCGAGACCGTCGCCGACGTTGGGATTGGGTAACGGGCGCACCGGAATGCCGCGAGCTCGTTCGACCTCGGCAAACGTCAGATACCGCCCCTCGTTAGGCTGCCCGGCTCGCTCGATCAGCGGAAAGATCACCTCGAGCGGCAAAAGCTGCTCCGCCGCGCGAAGCTCGCGCCGGGAATGCGGCTCTTCGCGCTGCTGGGCGGCGCCTACCCGCGCAGTCAGCCCGACGCGGACCTCGTGCCGAGCCAGGGCAGGAAGCAACAGGTTCAGCGCGACATTGCTCACCACATCGGCGTTGAGGCAGCACAGAATCTTCATTCGCCACGTTGAAAAAGGCCCTCGGAATGACACGGCGGGCCAGATGTGGCTCCTTCGAAGGAGCTCGGCAAGGCACGCGCTTTGCCTTTCGGGATGGCGTCTCAGCTATCGGAATCGGTTTTCAGGAGCTGCCATGACAATTCTCACCTGGATCATCGTCGGACTGGTCGCCGGAGTGCTCGCCTCGCTCGTCATGGGCGGCACAGGCTACGGTCTCGTTGGCGACATCATTGTCGGAATCGTCGGCGCATTTGTCGGCGGCTGGATCTTCGCCTCACTCGGCGTGTCGTCTCCGTGGGGCGGGCTGCCGGGCACGATCTTCATTGCCTTCATTGGCGCGGTGGTGCTGTTGTTCCTGCTCAGGCTCATACGCGGAGCAAGACGGACAGTGTAGCTGGCGGCCGGGGTAGGAACCGAGCGAACGGTCGAAGGGCCAGACGATTTGTCTGGCTCTTCGTACGAAGTCGGATTCGTTGCAAGGAAAGTCGAAAATGAGGGACCGCAGAACGCGCAGAACGGCGCTTCGCGCCGGCGCAGAACGACACAGAAAACGGCTCGGCATCTCTAACCCCGCTCGCAACGAGCCCTTCTTAAGGGAACAGCCTCGGGATGCCAGTATTGGCCTCCCGGGGCAGTCCATTGAGGAAACCGGCTCGTTGCGCGAGGAGCCCGCGCAGCCCTTCTGCGTCATTCTGCGTCGCCCGCGTACCGCGCGTTCTGCGCGTTCTGCGGTCCCTTGTTCCGAAAACGTCCCGGTCGCGACGCCAGCCCGTCAAACACCGTCGGAACGTCCTCAATCGGAACGCAGCGCAGCGATCGGGTCGATGCGCGTCGCGCGGCGAGCCGGGATCCAGCTCGCCAGCACGCCAATGCCTAACAGGATCGCCGACACGGATGCGAACGTGAGCGGGTCAGTGGGCGCGACGCCGAACAGCAGCCTCGAGATGAGCCGCGTCACCGCGAACGATCCCAGGAGGCCGATCACGAGCCCGGCGGTCGCCAGCTTGCCCCCATACGCGATCACCATTCGGCGCACATCACCGGGCGCAGCGCCGAGGGCCATGCGAATTCCGAGCTCGCGCGTGCGCTGGGCAACCACAAACGACAGCACACCGAACACGCCGAGAGCCGCAGTGACCAGCGCGACGATCGCGAAGGCACCGACGAGGCGCATGGACAGGCGAGCGGGAGCGACGGAATCGTGCAGCACGGACTCCATCGTCTGCACGTTCCGGATCGCCACGGTCGAAAACGCCGCGCGCAGCTCGCGGCGCACCGCCGGCGTCACAGCCTCCGGCGGCCCCGACGTGCGGATCACATAGGTGAAGACCGGCCACCACGGCGCGACGCGCATTGGCATGAACACGGTGGGAATCGGCGGATTGTCGAGCCCTCCGTCCGGCGTGTCGCCGACGACGCCCACGATCGGCGACGCGGGGTTCAAATAGTTCCCCGGCGCGCCGAGCATGATCTGCTTCCCGATGGGATCCTGGCCGGGCCAGTACTTCTTCGCCAGCGCCTCATTGACGACGACCGCCGGTCCGTGGTCCACGCGGTCGTCGGGTGTCAGGAAGCGGCCGCGCACGAGGCGGATCCCCACCGTCGCGAAGTAGTTCGGCGACACGACGCGATAGGCTTCCGACGGCGGTGTCTCGTTAGGTGGCGTTGGCCGGTCGACGATGTTGAACCAGGCCCCACCGCCGCGGCCCGTCACCGGCAGCTGGCTCGTCACCGCCGCCGACCGCACACCCGGTATCGCACGGAGCCGCTCGAGACTCTGCTCCACGGCCTGCGTCGACTTCCCGCCAACGCTCATCTGCATCGTGAGGAGCCGTTCGGTTTCGAACCCGGTGTTCACGGCAAGCAAGCGGCCGAAGCTTCTGAGCAGGAGTCCTGCGCCGCTGAGCAGCATCAGGGCGACTGCCAACTCGACGACCACCAGCGCGCTTCGCGCGCGCTGATGTGCCCCGCTCCCCCGCGTACCCTGGCGGATGACCTCCATGGATCGCGCCGTCGACGCTCGCATCGCCGGGAGGAGCCCCACAGCGACACCTGCGAGCAGCGACACCATGGCGGTGAAGCCGAGGGCCACCGGGTCGAGCGTGATTTCGTCCACGCGCGGGAGCGACGCGCGCTCTGCCGCGATGATGGCGCGGAGCAGGCCGGCGCCGACGGCGATCCCCACGAGTCCTCCGGCCGTCGCGAGCAGAACGCTTTCCGTCAGGAGCTGCCTGACGACGCGACCGCGCGCGGCGCCGAGGGCCCGCCGCACCGCGAACTCGCCGTGCCGCGAGGACGCACGCGCGAACGTCAAGTTCGCGAGGTTGACACACGTGATGAGCAGCAGGAACGCGACGGCCCCCATCAGCATGAGCAGCCGGGGCCGCACCGCCGACACGATCGTTTCCTGCAGCGACGTCGCGCGCAGATGCAGGTCGGTGTTGTACTCCGCGTGATCGGTTCGCAGTCGTGTGGCAACCGTCTCCAGCTCGGCCGAGAATCGCTCGACCGTCGCACCGGGACGGAGCCGCGCGATGATCTGGAGATAGTACTGATCGCGGTTGGCGGCATACTCCGACGACCACTGTTCCGGCATCCACAGGTCGGCTGGCGCGGCGGCAAACCGGAAACCCGGCGGCATGACGCCGACGATGACGCGCGGCTTGCGGTTCACCGTCACCGTCCGTCCGATGACCGAACGATCCTCACCGTACAGGCGCTGCCACGTCTCGTGCGAGAGGACGACGGCCGGTGCCGCCTCTGGCGAGTCATCGTTAGGTGTCAGCGTCCGGCCGAACAGCGGCCGCACTCCCAGGACGCCGAAGATGTCGCCCACCGTCGTGACCGCCTGAAACGATTCCGGCTCGCCGGCACCGACGACGGTCGCGAGCGACGTCGAGAACGCCGCGAACTGGCTCACCGCGCGCGTCTCGCGACGGAGATCCATGAAGTTCGCCGGCGACGACCCGTACACCGACGGCGGCTGAGTCGCCGCATAGCTCATCACCGTCACGACGCGGTCGGGGTCCCGTACCGCGAGCGGCCGGAGCAGGACGCCGTTCACGACCGAAAAGATGGCGGCGTTGGCACCGATGCCTAACGCCAACGTCGCCACCGCGATGGCCGCGAACGACGCGTTCTTGCGGAGCGCCCGCGCGGCGTAGCGGACATCCTGCAACAGGGACTCGATCATCGAGGTGTCCTCGGAGTAGGGGCGCTGATACGACGCGATGCGGCGCAGCTGAACGCGACGCACCCGCCTCGCGCGCCATGCCGCGGCGTGTTCTCGCGCCACGAGATGCACCAGGCCGGGAAGCTCTCGCGCGAGGGCGAGCGCCCCGCCGGGCCAGCCTCGAGTGCGCCGCGCTTCGGCGTCGAGCGCGTCGTAGATGTGCGCGAGCTCGCGAGCGTCGGTGGCCGCAAAGGTGGATGGAAGCAACCGCAGCGCCGCACGGAACGTGCGCGACGTGCGCGAGGGTCGCGGCGCCACTCGTCCAACCGGCGTCATCGCGAACCCTTGGGCTGCGGCGTGGTCACGAGCGGACCCAGGAGACGCTTGTCACGCGCCATGTCGGTGAGCCGTTGGAGACGCTGCGCCTCCGCCCGGGCGGCTGCCCGGCCGAGCGCGGTCATGCGGTAGTAGCGACGGCGCTCGTCGTGACCCGGAGGCGGCTCCTCCGGCTCGACCTCCTCGATCCATCCCACACCGAGCAGCCGCTTCACGGCAGCGTACAGCGTGCTGGCGGTCAACACGATCTCGTCGTCCGTTCGGCGTCGAATGTCCTGGATGAGCGCGTAGCCGTGCATGTCCCCGTCGAGCAGCGAGAGCAAGATCTGGAAGACTTGCGCGCTCAACGGGACGCCGGCTTCTGGATGTCTGGATTCCGACATGGAGGGGCGAGGTGAGTTATACCGCAATACGATATACCGTCGGATGGTATAGTGGGTTATGCGCCTTCCCCGGTCAATAGTGTGCCATACGTTGCTTTGTTCAGAAGCCGAGCCCGCTGTTCAGGTTTGATTTGAAGCTCGCTCGAGGCCGATATGGGTCGTCTTCGCGGCGCACGGGTTGCCTTAAACACGGCTGGTACGCGAGCGAGGATGCCCAGAGGAGATCAACCCGAGCTCGCCGTGGTAGCGGGGAAGTCAGATGGCCCGACTCGGAGGATTCGTGAACAAGCTGCTCACTTTGACAACCGGATTGGGGCTGGCGGTGGCGATGATCGCTCCCGTGGCGCAGGCGCAGCCCACTGATACCACTCATATCTCCCAGGAGCCTCTCTTCACGAAGAAGGACGCCTGGGTAGCGTTGGGGTTCGCCGCCGGGACGGTGGCGTTGTACCCGGCCGACCGGTATTTCGCGCGCAAGCTGCAGGCGCCGCACAACCAGGAAAACCGGTTCCTTCAGAACGCGGCTACCGACTTCCGATTCATGGGAACACCGGGGTCGCTGTACATTGGCCTCGGGATGTACGCCGTGGGTCGCGTCGCGCGAATCGATCGCATGGCCGACCTCGGCCTCCATGGAACGGAAGCGCTTTTCCTCGCCTCGGGCACTGTCTACGTGCTCAAGGGCCTGGCGGGGCGCGCACGACCGGAGGTCGACATCAACGACGAGCGCAGCTTCGTGCTCGCGCGCGGTTTCAAGAATACCGACGCGTATCGATCGTTCCCGTCAGGACACGCGGCAATGGGGTTCGCGGCGGCCGCCGCGGTGACGAGCGAAACGTCGAAGTGGTGGCCGAAGTCGACCTGGTACATCGCGCCGGTGATGTACGGCGGCGCGACGATGATCGCGGCCTCACGCATGTACAACAACAAGCACTGGGCGAGCGATGTCGTGATGGGCGCGGCGATCGGGACGTTCGCGGGAACGAAGGTGGTGCGCTATCACCATTCGCACCCGGGGAACAAGATCGACAAGATCTTCCTGCACCCGCACGTCGAGAAGAAGCCTGACGGGACGGTGGCCGTCGGAGTCGAGATACAGACCCATTAGGGAGACGGGAGACGGGAGACGGGTAAGATGCGGGAACCCTCGGGATGCTCATCTCGTGTAAGAGAGGCCTCCCGAGGGTTCTACGTCTCCCGTCTCCCGGTTGTCTCCGTCTCCCGTCTCCCCTATTTCTCGACAATATCCTTGAGCGCATCCTTCACACGCGGGTCGTCCGACCGGCCTAACGCGTTCACGGCCCGGCGCCGCATCTGGTAGTTCTGGTCGGTCTTCGCGATCGCGAGCAGCTTGTCGGTTGCCGGTTTCGTCCCGTTGTTCGACAGCGTCGAGATGATCGCCTCCCGCATCTGCGGGTCGTCCGTCTGGTCGTACAACTTCGCCAGGTCGGCCACCGAGGTCCCGGCGCGCTCGCTCAGCTGAATCGCGCGGCGACGAAGGCGAAGCGACTCGTCGTTGTTCCCGGCGATGGTCATCAGCCATTTCGCGTTCGCCGTGCCGCCCATCTCGCCCATCGCCTCGAGCACTGCCTCCTTCGTTCGCTCGCTCGGCAGCTTCCCGTACAGCCCGCGGAGGAACTCCGCGTCCTGGCTCGTGGCGTACTCGCGTCCGATCCCACGAATGGCCGCGACGCGCATCTCGTCGTTGAGGTCGGGACGCTGGACCGCCGTGCGCAGGTACGTGCGAGCACGGGGATCGCCCGACTGCGCGAGGACGCTCAAGGCCTGCTTGCCGAGCCAGATGTCCTGGGTACTGCGCGAGATCTCGATTAGCGCCGGAATCCCTTCGCCATTCTCCTGACGCGCGAGCAGTCGCAGCGCGCTCTGGCGGACCTGTTGGTTGTCGTTCTCGTCGCGCGCCATCTCACCTAACGCCTTGGCGAGCTGACTCGGCGACACGCCGCCGCGTTCGTCCGGCGCCCGGTTCAGCCAATTGATGGCCGAGCTTCGCGTTTCGCGGGCGCGGGACTGGTCGCGGGCGATGGCGAGCAGTTGGGGGGACACCGTGGCACTGTCGGCGAGGACTGCTGGCGTGATCGCGTCGCGACCCGGACGGCCATCCACTTTCGCGGCGAGCGAGAGGAGGTACTCGGCGGCGTCCTTCGCGGGCACCGTCCCCAGGTCGGTGACGCCGGGGCTTTGCTGGGCGGGACCCGGCCCGACGTAGACGTTCACGTCCACGATCTCCTTGCCTGCCCTCCCAAGCACCACGCGGACCGGACCGGGCTGACAGGGATCGGATCGGAGCGTGTTGTCGTTCATCGATCCAAACCACATCGATCCGTTGATCGAGTAATACGTGCGTCCGTTGCCACAGACGCCCGGGCGCGCGGCGTACGCGAACTGCACGGCGCCGTCGGGCGCCGACGCTATGCGCTGGGAGAGGCTCTGCGCGAACACCGCCTGTGGCAGGAGGGTCGCGGCTACGATCGCGGCGGATGCCCGGTGCCTGACGAGCCATGCGTGAACGGTCATTTGTCGATGAGCTCCAGCAAGAGCTTCGTCGCGCGTGGATCGTTCTTCCGCTGCAGCGCGCCGATCGCCTGGCGACGAAGGTTGTAGTCGGTGTCGTTCTTCACGATGTCGAGCAGCTTGTCGGTCGCTTCGGGCTCCGTGCGCTGACCGTAGATGCTGATGAGCTGGTGCCGCATCTCGCGATCCGCGACGGTGTTGTACAACTTCACCGCATCGGCGATCGGCATCTTGCGCGATGCGACGCGCGACAGGGCTGCCGTGCGAACCTCGAGGGGCTCGTCGTTGTTCCGCATGAGCCCCATGAGCCACTGGTCGTTCGCGTCGCCGCCAAGGTTGCCGATCACGCGGGCGATGCGTGCCTTGACGCGCGGATTGTCGATCTTCGTGTACACCGAGCGGAGGTACGCCGCGTCCTCGTCGGTGGTGCGCTGTGAGTCCTCGAACCCGCCGACGGCCTCGATGCGCAATCGCTCGGGCGCGTCCGCACGCTCGATGAGCGCCCGCACCGATTGACGCGCGCGCGGGCTCGGGCTGGCTGCGAGCGCTCGCGCCGCGGCCCGCTGGACATTCGGGTCCGTGGACGTTCGCAGCACCTCGTCGAGCGTATTCACCGCGATGTCACTTGGCGACCGCGCGAGATACTGGATGGCCGTACTGCGCACCTCGGGCTCGGAGTCGTTGAGCGCCACGTCGCGCAGGATGGCCGGCGCGTCGTTGTCGCCCGACTGGCCTAACAAGTAGACGACCGTGCGCCGCAAGGGCGCCGAACAGGCATCTTTCTTGGCCAGCACACGCTTGGCGATCGGCGCGAGCGACGACGGGTCCGTGTTCGCGAGCGACTTGATCGCTTCGGCGCGGACGGCCTGGTCCTCCCGATCGCATTGCGCCGGTTGCTCGCGCATCGTGTTCCGCAGATCCTGCTCCGCCTTACGGTCACCGCGAGCCGCGAGCGCTCCCTGAATTCGCGCCGCGAGCGCCGCGGCGTCGGACTGGGTCTTCGCCTGCGGATATTTGGCCCGCATCGTCTGCAGGGACTTGAGCGCCGTCTGGAGGTCGTCGGTGTTGCCGATGCGATAGAGCGAGAATGCCTGCCAGTACAGCGCGTCGGCTGCGTAGCCGGAGTTCGGATACTTCTGCGGGATGCTGGCGAACGCCGTCGCCGACCGACGCCACTCACCACGGTTGAGCAGCTCGTACGCACTCTTGTACACGGAGTCGGCGACGTCGCCCTGCAACCACGGCGCGCGCGGACGAGTCATGAATGGCTCGCGGCTCTCCAGCCGATCCGCATTGTGCTCGAACTTCATGTCCCACTTGTCGAATTTGTCGAACGCGTCGAACCTGTCGAACCCGTCGAGCTTCATGTCCATGCCTGGCATCCAGACGTCCATCTTCGGCATGTCGAAGTGAAACTCCGGGACGTGCACGTCGGGCATCTCGAAGCGCATGTCGGACATGTCGTAGTGGAAATCCGGCATGTCGAGCTTCCAGCCCGGGAAATCGAAGTGCACGTCAGGCATCTCGTACGAGAAATCCGGCGTCTCGAGCTCGAAGCCGCGCCAGCCGTCCGCGCGCGGTGGCTTCTCGACCCGGGGCGCCTCGGCGCGCGGCTGCGGCGCGCGCTTCGGCCGTACCGGAGGCGTCGCCTGCAGCGCAAACGCGCCAGCCGCCGGCACAGCCATCAACAGCATCGTTAGGCGAAGGGCGGATGTCATCGATCCAGGTTCCTGTGGTCTCGAGGGTCGTCGTTCGTCAGTCATCGCTCGAGATGCTCGCCGCCGCCGCACGCACTCGCGGCACGACGTCGCGCTGCTCGAGCGCTTGGGTGATGAGATTCAATTCCGGCCCGCCGTGCTCGGATGGCAGCCGCGAGAGCTGGGCAAGGACGAGCTCCAGGTCTTCCAGCAGGCTCTTGAGGCGCGGATCCGAATCCGCCGCCGGCGAGTCGAGCAGGAGACGCGTGGTCGTGAGGAGATCGCTGGCCTGCGTCACGAACCGCGCGTCGGGTTGTCCATCGCGCGCGGCCGCCGGAAGCGCCGTGAGCAGCGCGACCGTTTGCCCGAGGTATTCCGTCGTCGCCTGACGATATGGTTCGGCGTTCGCGGTCCAGTAGTCGTATTGGCCCTCGCGGCCGTTGTCGGCAATCACGGGCGCGATCCCGCGCGACATCCGCCCGACCGCGACGCCGATGATCAACGCGGCCGCGATGCCGGCGATCAGCGCGCTCCACGATGGCGGGCCCAAGGCCCGGCGCCGCCGCGGGCGGGAACTGGCGCGATCCGTGAGTGACACGACGGGCGCCCCGAAGTGTCGCTCCTCGATCTGCTGCCACATCGCATCGAGCGGCGGCGAGGGCGGTACGCGGTAGCCGCGCAGCGCCTCACGTGTCCGCTCGTCCAACTCGTCTTCCTTCATGCGTCTCACTCCCTCACGAAGGCCGCGAGCGCCTGCCGAAGCCGCCCGCGCGCCTCGAACAACCGCGACTTGCTCGTCCCTTCCGCGATCCCGAGCGACTCGGCGATCTCGGCGTGCGTGTAGCCCTCGATGTCGTGCATGATCAGCGTCATTCGCGAACCTTCCGGTAGTGCGTCGATCGCCGCGGCGATTTGGCTTCTCAGATCGGGGTCGGCACGCTGCGAGACGGCGCCGAATCCCGGGCCATCGTCGAGCGTGGTTTCCCGCTCGCGGATCCGTTTCACCTTCCGCATCCCGTTCAGGGTGACCGTGACGGCAATGCGGTGAATCCAGGTGCCGAACGCGGCCTCCCCACGGAACCGGTTCAGCTGGTCGAACGCCCGTACGAACGTGTCCTGCGTGAAGTCCTGCGCGAGCTCCGCGTCGCCGCAGAGCCGGTAGACGAGCCGATGCACCCGGGCCGCGTGCGCCTCGTAGAGCTGGCGCCCGGCTACCCGGTCTCCGTCGAGGATACGAGCGATCAGCGCTCGTTCGTCCAGCGGCACCGACTCTTCCCGAAGAATCGCGACTCTCGGCATTTGCTTCGGAGGGATAGACACGGTTCGGGGAAAAACCGTTCGCAAAAACGGGAACGGGGAACCGGGAACAGAAGCTCGACCGAGCTTCTGTTCCCGATTCCCCGTTCCCCGTTCCCGCTATTCCCGATTCCCTATGGCTTTGGCGAGCTCACCGGCTTCACCGCTGCCGTCGCCGGAGCGGGCGTCACGATCTTGAACATGAAGGGCTGCTCGACCAGCTGCGGGACCTTCTTCGACCGCAGGATCGCCGGATGGAATCGCATGCCCGGGAGCGCATCCCGGACGGACTGGGCGAACTCCGCGTGCGTCGCGCTGATGACACGGAACGACGTTGTATCCGCCAGCCCCATCGTGTCGACGACGAACTGGACGTACGCACCGCCCTCGATCTTCAGCTCGAGCAGCTTGGGCGGATAGACCGGAGCCGCGCTGTCGGGGAATCGGGTGACGGTCGAGTCGACATCGACCGCCGTCGCTATGGTGTCGAAAACGGCGGTCGGCACCTCCGGCAGCGAAGTCTCCTCCGGCCTGCCTTCCTCCTTGCCTCTCCCGAGGACTGGCGCCTGCCTTGTGGCTGCCTTGTCGACGATCTTGTCCTCCAAACCGCCGTTCCCCGCCTTCTCTCCCTCACGCAGGAACTTCACGCTCTCCTCGCGCGGCGGAGGAGCGGTCGTGTGATTCATCGGGACGAGAAAGGTGACCTTCTCCTGTGCCTCTTCAATGGCCGGCGTCGGGCCGTCTCGCGTGGCGAGAATCGAGGCCCCGATGAGCAGCGAGTGAGTGACGAGGCTGACGAGAGCGCCCTGGCTGAACTGAAAGCGCTTCGTGTTGGACTCGAGCAAGAGGCGAAGCATTGAAGCCTCCTCCCGTAGCACTGATGCCCGGACAGAGCGTCCGACTCCGGGCGGCTGACATGGAAGTCTTGCTACAACCAGTATCGTGCAAGGTACATGCGCCGAGCAAGTGGAAGTCTCGACCATCCTAAGCTACCGCACGGACCGACGCGGAGTGCCGAGTGACGAACCGTGCATGGCGGGGATGACCGATTACCGGTGAAGGCCAGTTGCCTTCAGGCCCGGCGGTACTTCCTTACCGCAACATCACACCGATCAGCTCGCGAACGATCTTACCGGCAACCATTGCCGAGAGACCTGTTGCGTCGTTCCGCGGGTTCAGCTCCACCACGTCCGCGGCAACGATCGGCTCCTCGACAGCCTGCAGCAGGGACAATAGTTGTCGCACCGACAGGCCGCCGGGCTCGCGATGCGAGACTCCAGGTGCAAACGCCGGGTCCAGCGCGTCGATGTCGATAGAAACGTAGACCGGCGTGGACAAGGGGACACGCAGGTCGCCCCGAATGCTCCGCATCTCTATGACTTCGACGCCGAGCCGGCGCGCCTGCGCACGCTGATGCTCGGTCATCGTCCGGATCCCCACCTGGACGAGGCGATCGGCGAGGCGCTCCTCCATGATCCGGGCGAACGGGCACGCATGGGAGTACCGATCGCCCTCGAACTCGTCGTACAGGTCCGGATGCGCGTCGACGTGAAGGATCGTCAGGCTCGGGGCGCTGCGCCGCACCGCGCGGAGCACGGGGTAAGTCACCGAATGATCGCCGCCAAGCGAAACGGGTCGGGCGCCCACGGCGAGCAGCCGAGTGATGCCGTGTTCGATCGCGCGGCGCGCATCTGCCGGCGAGCATCGGTTTATCTCCAGATCCCCCGCGTCGGTGATCGCCCCCTCGGCACCGATGTTGATCCCGAGCTCGCTCCAGGTATTGGCGCTGGGGCTCCACAGTGCTTCACGAATCGCAGCCGGCGCCTCGGCCGGGCCACGCTGATACGACGAGCTCGCGTCGTACGGCAGGCCGATGAGTGTCGGGGTGCCGCCTAACGTGGTCATAGGTTCGATCCGAGCGCCTGTTGTGGGTCGATACGGGCGGCGGCCCGCGGAGTCAGATAGCTCGCGCCGAGTGCAAATGGCCGCGAGCAGCAACGGCAAACCTGCACTATCGTGAAGCACAGCTGGTGCCACACATCACGGTGCGGACAACTGCAACTTTCGCAACGCGTTGCGCGCGGGCGCCCCGTCGCGGGCGGATGACGGGCCAGTCGCGGAGCCGGACGTGACGTCCCACTTCCGGACGGCTCGGGCTCGCGTGATGTGATGCACAGGGTGGATGCAACCCCTGCCTCGGACGGCACGTGCGGCAGCCCCCACCGTCGCGCACCGGTCGCTGTTATCGTGGGCGGACCGAGTGCACCACCCTCTGGAACGGAGTGCCGCTATGCGTCGCGAAGCCGCAACCGCAGCGATCGGAGGTCTCCTGGCGTTAGGCATCGCCTGTGGGGGCGATTCGACCCTCGGTCCGGACATCTCGGCCGACGCCAAAAAAGGCGGGGGCGGCGGGAGTGCGGGGGGTGGAGGCTCTACGGGCACTCGAACCATCTTTCCCGCCGACAACGCGTGGAACACGGACATCTCCGCCGCGCCCGTCGATCCCAACTCCGCGACGCTGATCGCGAGCTGCGGCGGCGCCACGAAGCGAGTGCACCCGGACTTCGGCACCGTCTGGGACGGTGCCCCGAACGGTATTCCGTACATTCTCGTGAGTGGGGCGCAGGCCAGGGTCGCCGTGTCGTTCGACTACGCGGACGAGAGCGATCCGGGCCCCTACCCCGTTCCCGCGAACGCCCCGATCGAGGGCGGGCCCAGCGCGACGGGCGATCGCCACGTGATCGTGGTGGATACGACGGCGTGGCGGTTGTACGAGTTGTACGACGCGCATCCGCTGAACGGCGGCTCGAGCTGGCATGCGGGCTCCGGAGCCACCTGGGACCTGAGCTCGAACGCGTTGCGCCCGGCGGGTTGGACCTCGGCCGATGCCGCCGGGCTGCCGATCTTCCCCGGTCTCGTCCGCTACGACGAGGCGGTCACGAAGGGCGCGATCACGCACGCGCTGCGCTTCACCTGCCCGACGACGCGGAAGGCGTATCTCGCGCCGGCACGGCACTGGGCCAGCTCGCAGACGAGCACGAGCTACATGCCGATGGGTGCGCGTGTGCGACTGAAGGCGAGCGTGGACATCTCGACGTATCCGCCGGAGGTGCAGGTGATCCTCACGGCGCTCAAGAAGTACGGAATGTTCCTGGCCGACAACGGGAGCGGCTTCTACTTGAGCGGCGCGCCGGATTCTCGCTGGAGCGACGACAACCTGGCGACGATGGGACAACTAACCGCATCCGACTTCGAGCTCGTCAAAATGGTGGACATCACCACGCCCTGACGTCGCCGACAGAACGACGCAAGCCATGACGGCGCAGGCCATGACAGCGCCGGCAGGAGAGGCGCAGGGCAGAGAGGCGCCGGATGCCTGACGGCGCCAGATGCCTAAGAGCGCAGGGGCCTAAGGGCGCATGGTGCCTAAGAGCGCGACAGGGGCGCACAGCCACAGGCGCGCACGGCCCCAGGGGCGCCACGGCGCACCGCGGATGGTTCCGCGCCGCCCGCGCCGTTGCGCCGCTGTGGCCCTGCGGTGTTGTCGCGCCGTCTGGCATTTTGCGCCGTCAGGCCGTATGCGCCGTTAGTCAGTACGCGCCGTCAGGCATCCGGCGCCTCTCTGCCCTGCGCCGTTGGGGTACTGCGCCGTTCTGGTCGGCGCTGTTCGGGCCGGCGCCGTTCGGGCCGGCGCCGTTCGGGCCGGCGCCGTTCGGGCCGGCGCCGTTCTGTCGGCGCTGTCATTGCAGGCGCCGCTAGGGCCGGCGCCGTTAGTGTCCTGCCCCCCCTGATCTGAACATGAAATAGACCGCGCCGAGGATGCAGAGGCCCGCCCATACGTAGTCCCACTTGAGCGGCTGGCGCATGTAGAACACGGCGAACGGCACGAACACGCCTAACGTGATCACCTCCTGCAGGACCTTGAGCTGCCCGAGGCTGACCTGCGTATAGCCCATCCGGTTCGCCGGCACCTGCAGGAGATACTCGAACAGCGCGATCCCCCAGCTCGCGATCGCCGCCACGTACCACGGGCGGCCGCTCAGGTTTCTGAGATGGGCGTACCAGGCGAAGGTCATGAAGACGTTCGAGCAGACGAGGAGGAACGTGGTGCGAAGGACGACCGGGGAGAGAAGGGCGGACATGGTGTTGCGGCTGTTCCTATGAAAGTGAGCGTGAGCAAACCAACAAACGTGTGGATGCCACCGCGGCTAGCCGTTTGCAGGCACCCGTGTGAAGTATGCCTGGTTGAACGCCCCATTGGTCGAGAACGTCACTCTCCCTGACCCTGACCGTCGCCCGGCCGGCAACGCTCCATCTAGTCAGCCCGGCAACCGCGGTACAACTTCCCGGACGTGACTCCCACCAGCATCCTCGCCGGCGCCGCCATGCTCGGCCTGTTGGCCGCGGCCTGCACACGCGCCGCCACCGGATCCCCCGACCTCGCCAGCACGCCAGCGAGCGTCGCCCTCCGACCGCCCCTGACGCCGTCCGACACGCGCATGGAGCGCTTCGTCGACTCCGTGCTCGCCGGCCTAACGCTGGAAGAGAAGCTCGGACAGCTCACCCAGAACGTGCTGAGCGCCGCCGTCACCGGCCCACAGTTACCCGAAGCCAGTACGGCCGACATCCGTGCCGGGCGCATCGGGTCCTTCCTTGGCACATCCGGCGCCGAGGTGACGCGGAATCTGCAGCGCGTGGCCATGGAGCAGTCGCGCACGAAGATCCCGCTCCTCTTCGCCTACGACGTCATCCACGGGTTCCGCACGATCTTCCCCACGCCGCTCGCCGAGGCAGCCAGCTGGGATCCGGCTGCGGTCGAGCGCGCGGCACGCGTCGCCGCCGCCGAGGGCGCCGCGAACGGACTCCACTGGACGTTCGCGCCGATGGTGGACATCGCGCGCGATCCACGATGGGGGCGGATCATCGAAGGCTCGGGCGAAGACCCGTACCTTGGCTCCGTGATGGCGGCCGCACGCGTACGCGGCTTCCAGGGCGCCGACTCCACGACGGGTGCCACGCACAAGCTCCGCGACACCCTGACGCTGATCGCCACCGCGAAGCACTTCGTCGCCTACGGCGCCGCCGAGGGCGGACGCGATTACAACGTCGCCGACGTGCCTCCGCGAACGCTTCGTGAGATCTACCTGCCTCCGTTCCATGCCGCGGCGAATGCTGGCGCACGCTCGGTGATGGCGTCGTTCAATGAGCTGGATGGCGTGCCCATGCACGCCAACGGCGAGTTGATCAACGGCATCCTGCGGCGCGGATGGGGGTGGGACGGCATTCTCGTCAGCGACTACACGGGTGTGATGGAGCTGCTCAACCACGGAGTCGCCGCGGACACCGCGGAAGCTGCGCGCATCTCGATCCGCGCGGGCGTGGACGTGGACATGGTGAGCACCTTCTTCCTGAAGAAGCTCCCCGACGAGGTGCGTGCCGGACGGGTTCCGATCGGCGTGATCGACAGCGCCGTGCGCCGCGTGCTGCGCGTGAAGTACGAGCGCGGGCTGTTCGAGGATCCGTATCGCTACAGCAGCGTGGCGCGCGAGCGCGCGCTCACGTTGGCCCCAGCGTTCATCGCCCAGGCGCGCGACATGGCGCGTCGGTCGATCGTGCTGCTCAAGAATGACGGAGGCGTGCTTCCACTGCGGAAGGACCTTCGCACCATCGCCGTCATCGGTCCGCTTGCCGATGACGCGACATCCGCACTCGGCGCGTGGGCCGGTGCGGGACGCCCGGAGGACGCGGTGACGCCGCTGGCCGGGATTCGACAAGCCCTGGGAGCTGCCGGTCGCGTCCTGTACGCGCGTGGGGCATCGGCCGACACGGCCGACTCGAGCGGATTTGCGGAAGCCGCGCGCGTCGCGCGCGAGGCCGACGCGGTGGTATTGGTGATCGGCGAGCGCGAAGACATGAGCGGAGAGGCACACAGTCGCGCATCGCTGGACTTGCCGGGAGTGCAGAGCGAGTTGGCAAAAACCGTCTACGCCGCGACACGTGCGTCAGGCAAGCCGCTGGTCGTCGTGTTGATGAACGGCCGTCCGCTATCCGTGCCGTGGCTGGCCGAGAACGTCCCGGCGATCGTCGAGGCGTGGCACCTTGGCGTGCAAACCGGCCCCGCGCTCGCCGACGTCCTCTTCGGCGACTTCAACCCGGCCGGGAAGCTGCCGGTGTCCGTCCTGCGCACGGTCGGTCAGGTCCCGACCTACTACGACCACAAGAACACCGGGCGCCCGCCTGTCGAGGGCATTCGGTGGAACTCGAAGTACATCGACGTGCCGTGGACGCCGCTCTGGCCGTTCGGGTATGGGCTGAGCTACACGACCTTCGTGTACGACACGCCGCGCGTCAGCAAGACGGAGATCGCACCGACGGACTCGCTCACGGTGAGTGTGGACGTCACGAATTCGGGCTCGCGCGCCGGCGAGGAGGTCGTGCAGCTCTACGTCCGCGATGATGCGGCGAGCGTCACGCGGCCAGTGAAGATGCTGCGGGGCTTTCGGCGCGTCATGCTCCGGCCGGCAGAGCGCCGTACGCTGACGTTCACGCTGCGGCCGCAGGATCTGGCGTTCTACGACATCCACATGCAACACGTCGTCGAGCCGGGAAGCTTCACCGTGTGGGCGGCCGGATCGTCGGTCGACGGGCAGCCCGTGCGATTCCGCGTCGTCGGCACCACGACCGAGATACCGGACAGCGGCCCGCTCCCCGCGGGATGGCGCCCGTGACGGGCGTCATCACCGCGAGGAGATCTGCCTGACGATCGTCGGGTCCTTGATCGCGCTGTCGTCCGCGAGCAGGAACGCCTTGCTGAGGATGATCGACATCGTCGCGTCCCCCTCGAACGGGAGAAACAGTCGGTCCGAGGCGGCCGTTGCTCCACCCCGGGCCGCAACGATGCACAGGTACTGATCGTTAGGCTCCATAAGAATGTTGCCGCTGCCGAGGTGGATCTTGTAGGTGCGGAGCTTCCCTCGGACCAGGAGAAACCGCTCCGTCAACGTGCACTGGCTGGCGATCTTGAGCCTCGGCACGAGGCGCTCGAGGATCGCCCGACGCGTCCGCGCCGTTTCGCCAAGCTCCCCGAACGAGTAGCTCGTCCAGTAGGCGCGGTAGCGACCACCGGGACCGCCGTCCTGCCACGTCGGGTCGTTCCCCACCGACGCCACGCCGACGAAGAGATCGACGTCGCGCATGATCTCGCTGAACACGAGTGCGGGGATCTCGTCGAGCGGCAACGGCTCGTTGACGCCGCGCGTCCCGGGGCCTGCTGCCGCGCTCAGGTATCCTCCGCCGCCCGCGTGAGCGCGGTTCTGCGCGGCGCCGACCCGGTAGAAGCGAACCTGATCGGTGACGACGTGCAGGTACACGCCACTCTCGTTCGTGTCCGCCCCGTACTCCGTCCCCGCGCCTTCCACCCAGTACTCGGCGCGCAGCCCCCAGTGCGGCAGCTCACGAGTCGTCGGTGGGTACGTGTCGTCCACCATCAGGCGTAGCTTGTTCTTCCACCCGCGCGCCGCACAGAGGGCGTTGAACTGATGCTGCCGTAGCACGTGTGCGGCGAACCGATTGGAGTAGGTCTCCGTATGCCGCTCGGCGTCGGTGAGCAGGTAGACCTCGCGGTGGGCCTGCTTGAACGGCTGGCGAATCTCGTGCGTCTCGATCCATTGGCGCCACGCGAGCACGTCCTCCACAGACCGGCCGATCGGGTGCCAGAGCTCGACTTCGGCATCGTTAGGCACGTCGAGCGGCTTGTCCAACACGTCCAGGATGGCGTCGCCAGACCACGCGCCGGCGTGCGAGCCGCCGTTCGACGTGAACGTCCAGATGAGACGGCGTGCGAGGGTCCCGACCAGCGGATGGTCGAGGTACCGCTCGCGCCAAACGCCGGCGGGCCAACGCTTCTCGAGCAGGAACATCGCGTCCAGCCGCTCGCTCTGTGCCGGCAGCATGGATGCGATGTCCTTCGCCGCCCCTTGCAGCTCCTTCAGTTCGTCCTTGTGATCGGTCTTGACCTTGGCAGGGACGGACTTCTGTGCCTTGCCATCGGCGCGACTCCAGTGGAGATCCACGTCACGCCCGTCCACACGCAGCTCGGCAATGTATTCGCCGTCCGCGAACGTCTCGCGGCGCACTCCGACCGAATCGAGCCCGTACGACGGTACGGCCATCTCCTCGATCTGATCCCGCGGCAGCGACAGCGCCTCGGCCGCCGTGTTGAACGCCTTGTCGATCTCCTTCTGCGCCGTACCGAACTTCACGCGGACCTTGAGCATCGCGAGGTGGCCGACGGCGTCGGGCGATCCCATTTCGGAAAGAGCGTAGACCGCGGCGTTGCCCACCTTGATGGCACGCGGCCCGACGCCCGGTACCTTGCGATAGGCCGAGGCGGCGACCGCAGCGACGGTGCGCATGACGTCAGTCGGACCGCCATCGCTGCCATCGCGGCCCAGCGTCGGCGTGAGCCAGAGCAGCCCGCGGAGACACGTGGCATTCTCCTCGTGCATCAGCTCGGACGCCGATCGTGTGTCGCCGGGATACGCGCCGAGCCGGGCGATCGAGCCACCCTGGGTGACTCGCGGCAGCCAACGGATGACGGCCGCGAGCACTTTCGCCTGCCCTATCGCGGCGATGAGCTTCTCGCCCGTCTTGAGCCATTTTCCGGACGGCCGCGCCGCCGTTGCACTCAGCGCGTGCCTGAGCAGCGCGATCCACGCCTCGCGCTCGCGCCGCGGAAGTGCCGTCAGGTCATCGTTGAGCTCGTCGGTCCACGCCTCGCCGGGGACGAGAAAAATTGCTCGCGCGTCGCCCACGAGCCGCGTGAGGCGATCGACCTCCGTCGCGATGCCTAACGGTGGTCCGCTGATCCAGGACGCGCGCAGGAGGTAGAGAACGTACCGCTCGCCTTCGGTCAGTGGCGCCCGCGCGGCCTCCCGCTCGACCTGGCCGAGCAGTGCGTCGAAGGCCGGCTGGAACGCTCGGCGATCCGATGCCGCCGCGCGTGTCGCGAGGTAGAGGAGGAAGTCGAAGAGCCCGGCTCGATCGAGCGTGACTGGGCGCTGGGCCAGCACTCTCGTGAGTGCCGCGCTTGCATAACGAGATTGCCACAGCCCCGGGGCGGCCGTGTTGGCTCCCGCGAGAAAGCCCGCCGCATCGCGCTCGGCAGCGGCGAGCAGCAGCCGGCCGGTCGACACCGGGTCCATGCCAAGGACCCGATCGCCGCCACGGATGCTCTCGAGCGTGGGCTGCGAGTAGAGCCTCGTACCGATGACCGACGCGAGCATCTCGCTCAGGAGGGCGTGCTCGGCGCGGAGGGGTGAATCGGCACGGAGGAGAAATTCGTCCGGCTCGAGTCGCTCGGTGGCGGCGTCGCCGCCCGCGACGCCGACGTGCCGCTTGAGCGCATCGAGGACCGCCGGGTTGCCGGCCGGCGCCGCAGTCGGTGGCGGTGACGGCGGTGCACTGGCTTCCCGGGCATCGTCGTTAGGCTCCGGCGCCAATGCGGCGCCGCTGGCTTGCGCCGGGCCGGCCAGCAGCTGTTCGACCGCGGTGCCATGGCGACTCGTATCCGTGTCGTTCGAACCGCGAAGGCCGGCTGCGAAGCGCGCGAGTCGTGTCCGCAGGGCGTCGCTCAATGGATGGGTCTCGAGAAAGCGCTGGAGCGCGCGCGTGATAGCGCCCACGGGCGCCTCGTACTTCGACAGCCGCTCGATCCCGTTGCACAGGTCCAGAAGAGCGATGAGGTCCGCTTCCACGAACGGCAGCGTGCGACGCATGAGCGTCGCGACGACGGTCGCGGCTCGACGTCGTCTCCCCCAAACCTCTTTCCAGTCGGGGCGGAGATGCGCCCTCAAGCGCTCGTGCTCCGTCTTCCCCTGCGACCGGATGTCCCGCGCCCGCGCGTCCCAGTAGGCCGTCTGCACCGCGGCCGCGTGTACGTACCGGCGCGCCTCGTCGGGCTTCGCGTCGAGCATGGCCTGCCCGCTCGGCTGGCTCTTCAGCTCGACGTCCTGGTACCAGTGAGCGTCATCGGTCGCGCGCAATGCGTCCTCGACCCATCGTGAGACGACGCGATGCTCGGCATCGAGCTCGGAGCCGTCAGGAGGGACGAACGCCTCCACCGACCCGGCGCGTTTCCACGGCCACTTCACTCAACCTCCCACGAGCGGCGTCAGCTTGACGAAGCTCACGTGAGTGCCGGGACCGATGTCGATCGTCTCGTCGAGCGCTTCCGCCTGACGATCGTTCACGAGGATGAAGTAGCCGTTCCGGCGAAAAGCGTCGATGGCCTGCGCGAACTGGGCTTCCCAGTCGATGTCGCGATTCTTCGGGACCTTGAAGCCGTTGAGCGTGCGCTCGGCGTCGGTGGGCTGCACGAGACCGCGGAACAAGCCGCCGGCTCGGCGACTGCGGAAGTTGTACTCGCTGACCTCCTGGTACACCCGCTCGCGGATCAGGTCGCGGACGGTGATGCGCTCGCTCTGGAACTCGAGAGGAAATTCGTGCACGGGCGTTCCGGTAGCGGTTTCGTCTCGGATCGTAAGGGTCGCGGGCACGGGATGCCTCGTGGTTGCCGGTGATGCCTGGACGCGTCCTGCCGCTATCGGCGGTGGTCCGGCCGAACTGATAGCGTCTTTCGTTATACGAACGACAGTACGCGAGGCAATTCGTGCTGACAATTGGCTTCGGCCGGGTTGGGGCCGACCGCTGGACGCGCCCGGTTTGCCACACCGCCCCGCTGTGCGCATTGTTCATGGCACGAATGGCCGGCGGCGCCCGGCGGCGGGTGATCGTTAGGCAGGCGGCGTCGCCACCTCGGAACAGGGACAGGTCATGGCGAAAGACTGGAACCAGCGGCTCAGCGAGACGATCGCCTTCATCAAGAAGACTCCCGCCCCTGGCTTCACGGGCGACCGACAGGTGGTGACGGGGGCACTCGATGAGTGGAATCAGTCGACACCAGCCGATCAGCGGAAACAGCTGAGCGAGCTCATGTCGCAGGAAAAAGCGCCCAACCGCCCATCCAAGGGACCAGACCGCGCTTACCGGCGTGCAGCCATCCTGCTGAAATGCGCTATCATCGATCCCGACCGAACCAAGTGGGCAGGCGAGAGCAACGCCACGAACAAGGACAAGGTCACGCCGGCGGACCTGTACAAGTTGTCGTTCCCCACCGCGTACGATGCCGTCTGCAGTGGCTCGAAAGCCGGTCCGAATCGCGATTTTCTGCTGGCGAGTCCACGGGAGTTCCTGGAGAAATACAAGATCACCGTGACCGGCAGGCCCAAAGCGGGGCCGTTCGAGTACGGATTCGCCATGGATGGGGGCACGTACAAGATCACGGCCGGCAACCCTGGTCAAACGCCTACCAAGCTCAGAGGAATCAACGTCCCGGCCGTTCTGTTCGAGACGGTAGAGCGATCGCTCGATTCGCTCACCGGCACCCGCTCGACCGACTACGAGGATTGCAGTGTCATGCTCACCACGCAGTTCACCGGTTGCACCTATTGCTTCATGATGAGCGCGGACCGTTCGAGTCTGGTCGCGGCGCACATCGATCCGGGCGGTGGCATCGGACGGAAGTCGAAGCACACAGGCGAGAGCGTCTCCAAGGCGCTGAGGGAGAATGGAGGGTTCCTGAACGGCAACGGTGGGATCTTCCGTGCGTACGGGCGCGTCAGCGATAAGTCACAGTACGGGTACCCGCCATCGGCGACGCAGATGATCATCACGGCGTTCAAGGGCAAGAACGGGTGGAAGGTCTTTGCCCAGATCGCCGAGGCGAATGGGTTCCGCGTGGAGCGGATCGACAAGCCGGCGCAATAGGCGCGCACGTATCACTGACGCCTGACGTGTGAACTCCGCGCGGGCCTACTCCCGCGCAAAGGCGGCGTCGAACGCGACCTGCGATGGAGCAAAGTCCGTCGCCTTGATCTTCGCGCACGCCTCGCGCGCGCCGAACTCGCGGTCCATTCCGCCATCCTCCCACTCGATCGATAGCGGTCCCGAGTAACCGACGCGGTTCAGCGCGCGCACGATCTCCTCGAAGTCGATCTTCCCTCGCCCGATGCTGCGAAAATCCCAGTAGCGATCGCGGTGGCCGAAGTCGAGATGCCCGCCGAAGACCCCCGACGGTTTCGGCACGTCCGACCACCAGACGTCCTTCATGTGCGCGTGGTAGATGCGGTCGCCGAAGCGCTCGATGAAGCCGACGTAGTCCACGCCCTGGTAGCCGAAATGGCTCGGGTCGTAGTTGAACCCGAAGGCGGGCCGGCGGTTCACCGCATCGAGCGCGCGCTGCGCCGACGAGACGTCGAAGGCGATCTCCGTCGGGTGCACCTCGAGGGCGAAGCGCACGCCGGCCTCATCGAACGCGTCGAGGATCGGGTTCCAGCGGTCCGCGAAGTCGCGGAAGCCAGCGTCGATCATCGATGGGGCGACGGGCGGGAAGCTGTAGAGCAGGTGCCAGATCGACGAGCCGGTGAACCCTGGCACGACGCCGACGCCTAACGCCGCTGCCGCCCGTGCGGTGTTCATCATCTCCTCCGCCGCGCGACGCTGGACGCCATCCGGCTTGCCATCGCCCCAGACGCGTGCCGGGAGGATGCTCTTGTGCCGCTCATCGATCCGGTCGCACACGGCCTGGCCGACGAGGTGATTGCTGATCGCGAACACCTTCAGCCCGTGCTTCTCGAGGATGTCGCGGCGCGAGCGCACATAGCGGTCGTTGGCGAGCGCCTTGTCCACCTCGAAGTGATCGCCCCAGCAGGCGAGCTCCAGGCCATCGAAGCCCCACGACGCCGCCTTCCCGGCGAGCGTCTCGAGTGGAAGGTCGGCCCACTGTCCGGTGAAGAGCGTGACGGGTCTGGGCATCTGCAATCCTCGTTGAAATGCCAGTCCTGAGTGATGAGTCGTCGGCTAACGGAGTTCAGGCATCAGTCGACTGACCTGGGAGCCGAGTACCGCGCATCTACCCACCCACGCGTCTTCCCACTTTCGACTGCCTTGTGGATGAAGTGGACGCCGTGCGCGCCATCCTCGACCGTCGGGAAATCCGTATCGAACCCGCCGGGTGAGCCACCTGAGATTCGTGCGGCCATCACGCGCGCCGCGTTCCGGTAGATGTTCGCGAACGCCTCGATGAAACCCTCCGGGTGGCCGGACGGGATGCGCGTATTGTGTTTCGCGATCGGCGCCAGGTAGTCGTTGCCGCGCTTGTAGAGCTGAGCGGGTCCGTCAGCGGGGAGCACGTCGAGGTAGTTCGGGTTCTCCTGGCGCCAGTCGAGGCCCGCCTTCGTTCCGTACACCCTGATCCGCAGCCCGTTTTCCTCTCCAGCGGAGATCTGCGAGACGTAGATGATGCCACGCGCTCCGCCGGTGAAGTGTACGAGGATGTTCGCGTCGTCCTCGAGCTCGTAGCCCTTGCCGAACGTCGTGAGGTCCGCACACAGCGCTTCGACCTCGAGGCCGGTGATGTATCGGGCGAGGTTGTGCGCGTGCGTCCCGATGTCCCCGACCGCCGACGAGACTCCCGCGTACTTCGGGTCGAGCCGCCAGATATTCATCCCCGCCCCGAGCAGCCAGCCCTGCGGGTACTCGGCGACGATCTTCCTGACGGTCCCGAGTGCTCCCTGGCGCACGAGCTCGCGCGCCTGCTTGACCATGGGGTAGCCAGTGTAGTTGTGCGTCAGCGCGAAAACGCTCTTGTGCTTCGCGACGAGCCGGCAGAGTGACTCGGCATCCTCGACCGTGGTCGTCATCGGCTTGTCGCAGACGACGTGGAAGCCGGCCTCGATGAAGGCGCGCGCGATCTCGAAGTGCGATGCGTTAGGCGTGACGATGCTGACGAAGTCGATGCGCTCGCCGGCGGGCAGTTTGCTCTCCGCGTCGACCATCGCCCGCCATGACGGGTAGACGCGTCGCGGGTCGAGGAACAGCTCCTCGCCCTGGCGCTTCGACTTCGCCGCGTCCGACGAGAACGCACCGGCGACGATCTCGATCTCGCCATCGAGGGCCGCGGCCTTGCGATGCACCGCGCCGATGAACGCGCCGGGCCCTCCGCCCACCATCCCGTACCGCACCTTCCGATTCAACGTCATGCCGTGCTCCGGTTCGTGTCATGCCCGCTGTGACGCCTTGCCGTGAAGTTGTCAGGCAGGAATTGGCACCACGCCGGCGCCCTTGGGCAAGATCCGGGATTGGGGTCAGAGTCGAATTTCATCCTTCCAACGCA
>DASUGD010000235.1:0-8508 GCA_036274195.1 Gemmatimonadaceae bacterium
GAGCCGCGGCTCCAATCAGGACCGGACCGCGATAGCGAGCCATTCTACGGCGTGGATGTGGAGACGCTCGCGCCGGGCAAGACCGTGACGATCGATCCCACCGTTCCCGGTTTCCCCGTCGCGTCGCTCTCGAAGCTTCCCACCGGCGACTACTACGTGCAGGGCATGCTCCTGCCCTACACGAGGTTCAAGCGCAGCGACGGGCACACGATCTGGGCGCACATGGATGCGGGCGAGGGCCAGCGGTTCAACGCCTCGCCCGGCTCGCTCGTGAGTGAAGTGCAGAAGGTCCACATCGACCCCGCGCGCAAGACGCCGGCCGTGGCGCTCGCGCTCACGAAGACGATTCCCGCCATCTCGGCTGCGCAGGAGACCGAGTGGGTGAAGCGCTTCCGGATCACGTCGAAGCTCGCGAGCGCGTTCTGGGGCCACCCGATGACGTTAGGCGCCGTCGTGCTGTTGCCGAAGGGCTACGCCGAGAACACGACGAAGCGCTACCCGGTGGTGTACACCGTGGGCCACTACAGCGAGCGCGCGCCGCTCGGCTTCACGTTCGAGGGATGCGACAAGCCCGAGACGCCGGAAGCGCGCAAGCAGCGGCTCGCGCGAACGAATCGCGAGCCGGGCTGCGAGTTCCAGCAGGCGTGGACGTCGGGCAAGGTGCCGGAGATGATCGCGGTCTTCATCCAGCACACGACGCCCTACTACGACGATAGCTACGTGCTCAACTCGGCCAACAACGGCCCGTATGGCGACGCGATCACGCAGGAGCTGATCCCGGAGATCGACAAGCGCTTCCGCACGATCGCCGCGCCGTACGCCCGCGTGCTCACCGGCGGCTCGACGGGCGGGTGGGACGTGCTGGCGCTGCAGATCCACTACCCGAACGTGTTCGGTGGAGCGTGGGGTCTCTTCCCCGACCAGCTCGATTTCAGGAGCTACCAGTTCGGGAACGTCTACTCGGACACGAACGCATACGTGCAGGTGGATGGCTCGTGGCTGCCGCGCGAGATCCCGTCGAGCCGGACGGTGGAGGGCCTGACGACGCTCACGGTGCGGGAGGAGAACCAGGCGGAGCTGGTGATCGCGTCGAAGGGAAGGTCGGGTGGGCAGTGGGATGGCTGGCAGGCGGCCTGGGCGCCGGTGGGGCCAGACGGATACCCGAAGCCGGTCTGGGACAAGAAAACGGGCCACATCAACCGTGACGTGGTCGAGTCGATGCGCGAGAAGGGGTACGACCTGCGCGACTACGCGGAGCGAAACTGGAAGACGTTAGGCCCGGAGCTCGTGGGCAAGATCCACATCGCCGTCGGGGACATGGACAACTATTTCCTCAACCTCGGCGTGTATCGGATGGAGACGTTCCTCGAGAGCACGAAGGAGCCGGGGAAAGGGCCGTACTACGCGGGGACGGTCGAGTATGGGAGGCCGCTCAAGCCGCACGGGTGGCAACCGTGGACGAACCAGGAGCTGCTCCGGATCATGATGGCCCAGGTGGAGAAGAACGCGACAAAACAGTAGCCGGCCAACAGGCGCCACCTATTGAGGGAGGGTGGTACCGAGAGCACTTTCCCCGCATGACCGCGCCTGCGTCCGCGCTTTCGGCTGCCCTCGCCGATCGCTATCGCCTCGATCGCCAACTTGGCCGGGGCGGCATGGCCACGGTCTATCTGGCGCGCGACCTGAAGCACGACCGTGACGTCGCCATCAAGGTGCTGCACCAGGACGTTGCTGAGGCGTTAGGCGCCGCGCGCTTCCTGGCCGAGATTCGAACCACGGCGCGGCTGCACCATGCGCACGTTCTCCCGCTCCTCGACTCCGGCGACGCCGGGAACGGCATCCTGTATTACGTGATGCCGGTCATGACCGGCGAGACCCTCCGCGGGCGCCTTCAGCGCGAGACACAACTGCCGGTGGCTGACGCGCTCCGCATTGCCGACGAGGTGGCCGCCGCGCTCGACTATGCGCACCGGCAGGGTGTGGTGCACCGCGACATCAAACCGGAGAACATCCTCCTCCACGAGGGCCAGGCCGTGCTCGCAGACTTCGGCATCGCCCTCGCTGCCGACGCCGCGGTCGACGCGCGACTGACCGAGACCGGCGTCAGCCTCGGCACGCCGTACTATATGAGCCCCGAGCAAGCGGCGGGGGACAGGAATCTCACTGCGCGGACTGACATCTATGCGTTAGGCGCCGTCGTCTACGAGATGCTGGTGGGTGAACCGCCCTTTACCGGCGCAACCCAGCAGGTCGTGCTTGCCAGGACCCTGACACAGAAGCCGACACCGATTCGCGTGGTGCGTGACACCGTGCCGCCCGGCGTGGAGTCGGCGATCCTGCGCGCTCTCGAGAAGGTTCCCGCCGATCGGTTCGAGACCGCGGCCGAGTTCGCGCGAGCACTGCACGCCTCCGGTCCGACGGTCGCCGCGCGGCGCCTGACGATCGGCCGCGCGATGGCGGTGCTCGGCGCGGCTGCGGTGCTGGCCGGCGCCGGATGGGCGCTCTCGCGGGCGCGCCCGGCGGCGGCGCCGACCGCGGGTGTCACGCGCGCCACGGTTCCGATCGCGCGAGGCTTCACGCTTCCCACGGGCGACCAGCTGTATCCGCTGAACATCTCAGCGGATGGCCGGACGCTCGTTTACGCCGCTGAGCGCAATGGCGGGCGGCGCCTGTTCGTTAGGCGCCTCGCCGAGTTCACGGAGTCGGAGCTGGCGAACACCGAGGGAGCAACGCATCCCGCCTTCTCCGCCGACGGCCAGTGGATCGCGTACTTCGCGCAGGCGCAGTTGCTGAAGGTCCCGGTGGGGGGAGGTACGCCGATCGTCGTGGCGCCGGCACCGGGGCGGCCCGGCGGGGTCAGCTGGGTTGGTGACTCCCTGCTGTTCGCGGCAGACGGACATCTGTACCTCACTGTCGCCACGACGAACACGACGAGCGAGATCGCGCTCCGCGACTCCCGAGGCCCGTTGCCTACCACGTTAGGTTATCGCGGAGTTCACTGGCCGCAGCTTCTACCCGGTGGTCGGGACGCGCTGGTGTCCGTTCGTGACAGCATCGCCGTCGTGGACGTCGCGAACGGTACGCTGCGATCGCTCCTCGCCGGTGACCAGGCGACCTATCTGCCGTCGGGCCACCTGGTGTTTTCCGCCGGGGAGGGCCGCGTCAGAGTGGTCCCGTTCGACGCCCGGAAGCTCCTCGTCGATGGCGCGGCAATACCGGCCTTCGAGGCGTTCCGCGGGCCCGGCGCCGGCGGCAGCTACTTCGCCGTGTCGTCATCCGGCACGCTCGTTTACGTCCCGGGCGGCTTCGATCGATCGCTGGTGTTGGTGGACCGGAACGGCCGTGAGGTACCTGTCCCGGCTCCGCACCGCGGGTTCCGCTTTCCGCGGATTTCCCCCGACGGCCGGCGCGCCGTCGTGACGATCGACCCGCGACCGTCGAAGACGTGGGTGGTCGACCTGCGGAGCGGTGCTCTGGTCCCTGTTGCCGCACCCGGGCGACCTGACGATGAGCATCGCCTTCATCCTGTCTGGTCTCCTGACGGCCGGCAGGTCATGTATGGTCGTGGCCCGACGATCGATATCGCTGTCGTCGACGGCGAGCCCGATGTGAAGCCGGCGCTCAACAACCAGACCGAGCTATCCATCGTGCCCACTACCTGGCTACCCGGTGGGCGGGTCATCGGACACCTTTATGCGGGACCACGCCGCGACGTCGTGACATTTCGTGTGGGTGACAGCGTGGTCACACCGGTCGTGGCGTCCGCCGCACTCGAAAATCAGGCGGTGGCGTCGCCTGACGGCCGCTGGCTGGCGTACAGCTCCAACGCGTCGGGCGCCCGGGAGGTCTATGTGCGTCCGTTCCCGGGCCCGGGCGATGCAATCGCCGTCTCGTCGTCCGGTGGGGTCGAGCCGCGCTGGTCGCGCGACGGTGCGGAGCTGTACTACCGAAATGGCCAGGACATCATGGCGGTCCCGGTCCGCACGCATCCGGCCTTCTCCGGGAAGCCACAGCGGCTGTTCGGGGGCGGATACGATTTCCTGCAGGATGACAACTGGGACGTCGGACCGGATGCACGGTTTCTCATGGTGAAGGCCGACCCTAACGCGGGTACGCAGTTCCTCGTGGTGCTCAATTGGCTCGATGAGCTTCAATCACGCTTCGCACGGTGACGCCGACCGGTGTCACGAGTGCCGAAGTGGATAGGAACGCGATGGGTGCTGGTTGGCGTGCTCGCGTTCACAGTGTTGTATCCTGTCATCTACGCGATCACGGTGCCCGAACAGGTCGGGGCGTCGGCGCTGCTGCCTAACGTCCCGAACGGGATGTATCGCGTGTACGTCGTCGACTGGGGCTATCACACGACGATCGTTGCTCCACAGCCCGACGGGTGGGCGCTCGGTCCACCCGGCGAGGAGCGGGCACCACTGCTCGAGTATGCGTGGGGCGACCGGCGATTCTACATGGAATCGAATTTCTGGCCGCAGTCGGTGTATGCGACGCTCATCCTGCCGACCGAGTCGGTCCTCTACCTCGACGGCCGCAACAGTCCGCCGTCATTCGCGGGCGCGCGTGCGGTCTACACTCGCGTCGTCGACGCGTCCACGCTGCGCGCACTGCTGGGTGAGCTGGAGCGGACGTTTCGCCGCGCGGCCGACGGAAGCCGAGTGGCTCCGTACGCGAGCCACGTGGGATACGCGGGAAGATTCTTCCCGGCCTATGGCCGGTATCTGTGGACGCGCAACTGTAACTGGTGGACCGTCGAGCGGCTTCGCTCAGTGGGGCTTGCGAGGAGTGGCGCGGGAGTGGTGTTCTCGGGGCAGGTCGGCGGCCGGGTGCGCGGATTCCGTCCATGACCAACGCTGTCGTGGCTGGCATCGCGTTAGGCGGGGGACGCGCTCGGGAGGCTCCTGACTCGAGAGAATTGAACCGCGGAGGTCGCCGAGGCCGCGGAGGACCGCTCGTGCGTTAGGCCGTGCTCTGCGCTCTCCGCGACTTCCGCGGTTAGAACCGGTCTTGGGGTGCAAATCGATCCTCAGTATGCGGCTCATGCCGCTCATGCGTGTGACCCCTCCGTTCTGGATGCCAGCCTATCACGAGGTTCTATCCTCCTGTACGCACCTTGGGCGCCTTCTGGTCCTGACCGCCCTGATGCAGCACCGCCGCCGTCACTGTACCCTGCGCGTCACGCACGAAGCTGAGCTGCGCGTCGAGCTCCTTCAGGAAGAAGTCCGTCTCCGTCTCCGGCCACAGACGCAGCGTCGCCTGATTCGTCGGATGCACCCACAACGCGCCGTCCTTGAGCGTGATCTCGAGCGTGAAATTCGGGGCCAGCTGATACGTGCCCACATAACGCGCGAGAACGTCGGGCGCGAGCTCGATTGCCGTACGCTGCTTCGGGGGCGCCGGCTTTGGAGCAAGCGGCAGTGCCGGATTCAGGATGTGAAAGCCGATGTCGTCGGCGCCCGCACCACCGGTGTTCGTCATCACGACGACGCCCGTTTTTCGCGACGGCTCGAACCCGACGAACGTGCGATAGCCACCCGTGCCGCCATTGTGCCAGACGATCGTGTCCGTGCCGGCGTGCATGCTGAGCCAGTTGAGACCGATCATCATGCCGTTGGCGCGCGAACGCTCCTCGTGCGCGAACGCCATGGCGCGCTGCAGTGGGCCGCGCTCCGGATGCAGGTTGGCGTCGAGGAACTTCAGCATGTCGTTGGTCGTGGAACGAATGGCACCAGCGCCGGCGAGCGTCGGAATGTCCCAGTTCGACACGACCTGACCCTTCTCATCATGCCCGAGGGCGAGATGGGCCTTCATCCACGGCGTGAGCGTGATCGCCGTGTTGGTCATACCTAACGGCGCCCACACACGCTGCCGCTCCATCTCCTCGTACGACTGCCCCGTCGCACGTGACAGCACGTGGCCGAGCAAGCCGACGCCAAGGTTCGAGTACTCGAACTCCGCGCCAGGGTCCCGCGTCAGCTGATACCCCGACAGGAAGTCGTACATCTGCTGCACCGTGTAGTCGGCGTACGGATTCGCCGGGTCGGCGGGCTTGAAGTTCGTGGGCATCCGCGGCAGACCGGAGTTCTGCTCGGCCAGGCTGCCTAACGTGATGACCTTGTCGCCGCGAGTCGGGAGCTTGACGCTCGCCGGCAAGTATTTCTGGGCCGGGTCATCCAGGCTGACCTTGCCTTCCTTGACGAGCTGTGCCAGCACGGTCGCTGTGAAAACCTTCGAGATCGACCCGATCTCGAACACGGAGTTGCCATCGAGCGCCGGCTGACCCGCACCGGGATCGCCATACGCGACGACGCGCGAGCGCCCATCGGCGTCGATCACGCCGACCACGATGCCGGCGCTCCGCTTCTCATCGACGCGCTGCTTGATGATGCCGAGAATCTCGGCGTCGGAGGCGAGCGCCTTCGCGCGCGTGGATGCCGGCGTCGCACTCGTTGGCTGCTGAGCGCGGAGCCCTGTGCTGGCAGCGAAGCCACCGATGACGGCGAGGGTCAATAGTCGAAAATCGAACATGGGAGTCTCCGAGAGTGTAGAGCCGTCCGCGCGCAACGGGGTCGCGCCTACGACTCGATCTGTGCGAGCAGGGCCATGATTTCCCTCCGTTTCGGCTGGAGCGTGCGTCGAACTGCCCGATGGTTCAACACGATGATGCCCCAGCCCAGGAGCGCCGCAAACACGGTATAGCCCAGGGTATACGACCAACCCGCGAGGCCGCGTGAGCCGGCCGCGAGCAGGACTGATCCGCCGAGGAGCGGCGCGACGTACCACCACGCGACACCGCTCAGGAGCGAGATCTGCGCGTCCACGCGGTCCAGCTCGACACGGAGCGCATTGGCAACGGGCAGGGCCGGGTCGACCCCGGCTGACGGCGTTAGGCGGCGTGCGGCGAACAGCCTGAACGCGACGAGCCCGATACCCGCGAGGATGATCAGCGCGCCGACGCGCGCCAGCAACGGCCCACGCAGAACAGCCGGTGCGATCATGACGCCAGCGACCCCGCCAGCGATGAGCTCCCGCCAATCGCGGAACCGAATCTGCCGCTGGAAGCGCTGCGATCGCGTCTCGACGAGGGCGAGGATCTCCTCGTCGGTGAGGGTCGTCAGCTCGTCCGCCATGTCCGATGCGGGCTTCATACGGGCTCCTCCGCCAGCGAGCGCGCGAGCGACTTCTTGATGCGGTGCAACTTCACGCCCACATGGCTCTCGCTGATCCCGATCACCTCGGCCATCTCGCGATAGCTCCGATCGTCGAGATACATGGTGACGAGCATCCGGTCCACGTCGCCGAGGCGGTCGATGGCAGCGTAGAGTCGCTCGGATCGCTCGCTCAGGGCGAGTGTGTCATCCGTGGTGTCCAGCGACGCCGCGAGATCCGCGGCCTCGACGTGGTCGTCCTCGAGTGACGTCTCCGCGTGCGCCGGTCGGCGACGTGCGTGCGTGAGCGCCGTGTTGAGCGCAACGCGATACACCCACGTGTCGATGGAGGATGCGCCGGCAAACGACGGCAGTGAACGCCAGAGCTGGAACATGATCTCCTGATACAGGTCCTTGCGTGCCTCGACGTCGCGCGCGTAGACGCGGCAGATGTGACGGAGTCTGCCATCGTTCTCACGTATGAGCGCAAGGAACGTCTGTTCGTGTTTCGTGGGCAACGACGGCCTCGGTCACGAGGGTCTACTTAAGGATTAGTTGCTGTGCGAGGGAGTTCCTTACAGCGAGTCGAAATGCCAGTACTCAGTCTCGAGTCAACAGTCGTCGGTGGTCAGTCATCAGTCGGGAGATTCCCAGTACTCAGTGTACCGCACAGGGTGCGTTGCTTCGCTGCCCAGGGCATTCGTTCGATGCCAAGGGGTGAGCGGCCACCGCGCGACATTGCGGCATGCAAGACTTTCGACAGCTTCACGTCTGGAGACGAGCGCACGCATTCGCGCTGAGTGTTCGGCGGGCCACACAGGAAATGCCCCGCGTAGGATACACCGACCTCAAGTCGCAGATGACGCGCGCGGCGCAGTCGATCGTCGACAACATCGTCGAAGGCTGCGGAGCCGCGACTCGGCTCGAGTTCGCTCGCACGTGGACATCAGCATCAAATCGACCTCCGAGGTCGACTATCAGCTCGAGCTCGCCCGCGACCTCGGCGTGATGTCGCACGACGTGTGGAAGCCACTCGCGAAGGAAGTGATCGAACTCCGAAAGATGCTTTCCGCGCTCCGCCGATCCATACTTGCTGCTGCGGCTCGCGCCAATCGTGTCCAGCCGACAAAACAGCAGGTATCTCGCAAGCCGGCGCGGAAGGTTGCCACGAAACAGTCCAGCGATGGGAAGCCGGAGGACCCTGGGGCTGATGACTGACCACCGATCGCGGATGACTGGCGTACTCGTCACTGGCCCAACCGGTCGCGATGGTCGTTGGCGCCGCCGTTACGGCGTCGGCGCCTTCCATGGCTGCGGTGCCGTGATGACCGGCAGCACCGTCGCCAGCGTT
>DASUGD010000236.1:0-72767 GCA_036274195.1 Gemmatimonadaceae bacterium
TTCCGAACGCTCATCTTCCGCGATCGCGATGAGCTGTTCATCCAGAGCCGCGACGAGAAGCCGCTCGAGCGCTACTTCCCCGAGCTGGTCGCTCCGCTCAAGACCCAGTTGCCCGAGCGCTGTGTCCTTGACGGCGAGATCGTCATCGCGCGGGATGGGTGTCTCGACTTCGAGGCGCTGCAGCTGCGACTCCATCCCGCCGCATCTCGTGTGAAGCTCCTGGCCGGGGAGATCCCCGCGTCGGTGGTGTTCTTCGACCTGCTCTGCGAGGGCGACCGCAACCTGTGCAAGATGCCGTTTCGCGAGCGGCGTGCGGCGCTCGAGTCGTTGGTGGGTGGGAGCCTGAGACCCCCGCTGCATCTCACGCCGGCGACGCGTGACCGCGCGGTTGCTGCCGACTGGTTCGGTCGGTTCGAGGGCGCCGGGCTCGATGGCGTGATCGCGAAGGCCGAACACGGAACGTACGAGCCTAACAAGCGGGTCATGCTGAAGGTGAAGCACGAACGCGAGTGCGATTGTGTCGTGGCAGGCTTTCGCTGGCACAAGAACGGGAAGGGCACGGCCCTCGGCTCACTACTCCTCGGACTCTACAACGATGACGGGAACCTGGAGCACGTTGGCGTCTGCGCGAGCTTCACGGCCGCCAAACGACGAGAGCTGGTCGCGTTTCTGGAGCCGTATCGCGAGAACGCTCTCGAGGGCCACCCATGGCGCGCGTGGGCCGAGGCGCCGTCGGATGAGGAGACGGCGGTGCATCGCCGGCCTGGATCGATCAGCCGATGGAGTCAGGGCAAGGACCTTTCGTGGGAAGCGCTCCGGCCCGAGCTCGTCGTCGAGGTGGCGTACGATCACATGCAAGGCGGCCGCTTCCGGCACACCGCGCAATTCCGCCGCTGGCGGTTCGACAAGCGCCCACGGGATTGCACGTTCGCGCAGCTCGAGGTGGTGCCGCCGCACGAGTTGAGCCAGATCTTCGCGACTGGTCGCTAGTCGGCCGGTTTTCCCTTCGCCTTGTCTCTCCATTCGCGCCAGGCGCGCGTGGGATCGTCATCCGGATCCGGCGTTTCCTGAGGAGGCCGGATGGCTTCCGGCACGTTGCGAAGGTTCACGCGAATGCGGGTCCACGTCGACGAGCGGCCACGCATGGAGTCCACCAGGACGTCGTCGACCGCGAGGTGTTCGGCGGCTTCCGGGTACCTGGCCTTCCAGCGCGCGAGCCCGGCCAGGGCGGCGTCCTTCTTCGTGGAGTTCGCGACCACGATGAGCGGCATCTTCGTGCGCGGCGCTTTGGCGACCTTCTTCACCTTCGCGACGCCTTTCGCGCGCGACGGCGCGACGCGCGTCGCTTCGCCGTCCATCTTCTGGAAGTGCGGGGGCCACGGCGCGTCGCCGAGGCCCGCCGCCTCGTCGCGAGCCGCGAGCTCGAGGAGCGCCTCCAACGAACCTGCCGCGCCGTCCATCCCGTCGTTCGGGTCGCCTAACGACGACAGCCGCGCCGGGACCGTCTGCACCGTGAAATCCGCCGGGTCACAGTCGGGGATCTCCTCCCATCGAAGCGGCGTCGAGACGCGCGCGTCGGCGAGCGGCCGGACCGAGTACGCCGAGCACGTGGTGCGATCCTTGGCGTTCTGGTTGTAGTCGAGGAACACGCCGCGGCGCTCTTCCTTCCACCATTTTGACGTCGCCAGCGATGGCGCACGACGCTCGACTTCCCGCGAGAACGCCAGCGCCGCGCGACGCACCTCCGTAAACGTCCACCGTTGATGGATGCGCACGTTGATGTGCATGCCACGCGAGCCACTCGTCTTGGGAAAGCCCCGAAGCCCCAATTCGTCGAGCAGGTCTCTTGCCTCCACGGCAACCCGCCGCACGTCGTCCCACGAGACGCCGGGGCCGGGATCGAGATCGATGCGCAGCTCATCGGGGTGATCGAGGTCCGACGCGCGCACGGCGTGCGGATGGAGCTCGATGCATCCCAGATTCACGATCCAGGCGAGGCCGGCGGCGTCATCGACGACGATCTCCTCCGCGGTGCGACCGGATGGGAACGTCAGCGTCACCGTTCGCAGCCATGCCGGCCGACCGGCGGGCGCCCGTTTCTGATAGAACGGCTCGCCCTCCGCACCATGCACGAACCGTTTGAGGACCACGGGCCGATCCCGGATTCCCGCGAGGGCACCGTTGGCCACTGACAGGTAATACCGAACGAGATCGAGCTTGGTGAGCTTGACGTCGCGCGAGAAGTACGGCTTGTCCGGGTGCGTGATGCGAACCTGTCGGCCGGCGACCGACAGGACTTCACTCGGTTCTTCGCTCTTCATCGCGCGATCGGGCTCGGTTGGGACCGCTGGGCCTGGCGGGGAATGGGCTCGACGCAGATGTACTTCACATCGGGCCGAGCCTTTCGCAAGCGGTCCTCGAACCGCTGGATCGCCGCGGCCACGTCGTCGGCCGAGAGGTGGGATGCGAACTGCGCGGTCACGCCCACCAGCACCGCGTTAGGGCCGAGTTGCATGCTCAACGGACACTCGGCGAAATCGATCATGCCGTCGTGGGCGGCGTCGCGCACCGCCTGAAGTACGTCTTCGCTGGCGCGCTCGCCCACCAGCAGCTTGCGACTCTGGCCGACGAGCACCAGCGCGACCGCCGCGAGCACGAGTCCGACGCCGACCGACGCGACGCCGTCGAGGTACGGGTTCGCCAGGCGATGCCCGAGCCACACCCCGAGAAATGCCAGTGCGAGCCCGGTCAGATCGGCGATGTCCTCGAGCACGACGGTGAAGGTCGACGGGTCTTTGCCACGCCGCACGATCTCCACGAGGCCTCGGTCGGGTTCCTCGCGCCGAAGCGTCCGGAGCGCGATGATGAACGACGCACCGTCGAACACGGCCGCGATTCCGAGCACCACGTAGCTGAGCAGCGGGCTGCGGGGCGGCTCCGGGTCAATGAGGTGGAGGATGCCCTCGTAGATCGAGACGCCTCCGCCGACCGCGAAAAAGATCACGGCAACGATGAGCGTCCAGAAGTACAGCTCCTTGCCGTGTCCGAATGGGTGTGCGGGGTCGGGCGGGCGCTGGCTGCGGCGTCGGCCCACGAGGAGCAGCGTCCCGTCGGACGCGTCGACGAGCGAATGAATCCCCTCGGCGACCATTGCCGAGCTTCCGCTTACGCCAGCCGCGATGAGCTTGGTGATCGCGATGGCGACGTTGGCGCCGATCGATGCATAGATCGCGACGTTGGATTGCTCGCGCTTGGGGGATGTGTCGCGTTGGCCGCCTACTCCGCTATCCTGGCTGGCCGTGCTCCCCGAGCGGTTCTCGACAGCTGTCATCTCGAGCGCGGGAGGCGCAACGCGCATGCCGGTGGGCTGTCCGTCGGCTTGGCGCCAAGGCGGCGCGTGAAAAGCCCCTCGAACCGCGGCGAACCGTGATCCGAGGGGCTTTCTTCCGCTGGCGGGATTCGATCGTCTGGTTCGACACCGCGCTTGCGCGCGGACCGGTCGACTTCCCTTACCCTTGCCGTAACGGTCCCGGCTCAGGTGCTTCCGAATTCGCTCGAAGCTACAGTCGCGGCCAGCGACCCCGCGACCGACCTGTCGTTGCCGAACATCCGACAGGCAACCCTCCGTTGGCGTCCCACCGGAGAGCATCGCGCCCGAGACTGACCGTTTCCTTCGGACGCGGCGGCAACATTCACCGCGGCGGGCGTATCGTCAACCGGGAAACTTTCCCGAACTCGACAGGCTCGGCGTTAGGCGACGGGCGACCGGCGACTGGCGACTGCCGGGGACGGGGGACGGGCGACGGGCGACGGCAAAGAGGCGCGTCATCCCCGGCGGTATTGGCAGCAGCTTGCAGCACGCGGCAGTAGCGCGCAGCCGTCGGCTACCAGCTTGCAGCGGCCCGCAGCCCGCAGCCAGTAACAGCCCGCTACACGCCACTGTCTGCCGTGTTCAGCAGCATGGATATCTTCTGCCAGATCTTCCTCGATAGGCCCGCCGTCAGCGACTCGATCTCGTTCACGGCGGCGAGCGTCACCGGATCGTCGAATCGTTCCACGAACAGCGCCGCGATCTTGCTCGTCACCGACAGTAGCTCGCTGCAGTAGTCGAGGTATCGCCCCAACTCCACGCGCGTCATCGTGCGCAACGGCGACGACGCCGTGGACGGCGGATTCGTGAGCAGCTGTTCCGGATCCTTCGTCAGCTGGTGCATGTCCACCACGTGGGCAATGCTCCTCAGCTGATGCAGCGCCGCGAGTGCTCGGCGACGCTTGAGTCGCGTTTCGATCGTGAGCAGGAAGAAGACCGCGATCCCGAGAAACACGAGGTCGTTGATCGCGGCCTCGACCCCCTGCAGGAACTCGGGCCAGCCGGCAATGTTGCCCGCCAACCGAACCTGTGAGGCCGCGGTGACCACCACCGCCAGCATCACCGCAATCGCGGCTCCGACGCTCGTGCGAATCGGCCAGTTCGGTCTCGCCAGGTACGCAACGTGTGACGTCGACTCGTGCGCGATGGCGAGCAGCTCCTCGCTCACGCTTGCCAGACTCGAGGTCGGAAATCGCTCGGTGATCCGCTGGCGGAGCCGCTCGAGCGTTTCAATGATGCGGTCGTCGTCGAGGTGCCGATACACGGTCGGGAATCGGGATCGGGAATCGGAATCGCCGGTTGAATGATGGCCATTGCAGGAACGATCTCAACCGCTGGCAAGGGTGGCTGCCCAGGTTAGCTTACCGGCGAGTGCTCGTATCATCTCCCCGCGTCGGCGCATCTGGGCGTCGAGGCTGATTCCCGGTGTCACACCGCCCAACTCCACCCGGCGCCACCGCGGCGGCGCTCGTCGTCGCGAACCCGAATGCTCGCCGAGTTCGACGCGGCGAGTGGCGCAAGCCTGCCGAGCGCGCGCTTGGCCGTCGCTACGGGATCGAGATAGTCTCGGTCGGCTCCGCGCTCGAGGCGGCGGAGGTCGTGCGCGCGCGCATGGCCGCGGAGCAACGACCCGCGGTCGTCGTCGCCGCGGGCGGCGATGGCACCGTCCGGCTGGTCGCCCAGGAGCTCGCGGGCACCGGCGTTCCGTTGGGTGTCATCCCGCTGGGCACGGGGAATGACTTCGCCCGCGCGAACGGCATCCCCGACGACGTTGCCGGTGCGCTCGACCGGATCGTCCGCCGCAGCACGCGCGCGATCGACATGCTTGAAGTGAATGGCCGGCCGTTCGTGACGGCGGGGGGCACCGGCATCGGCGCGCACGCCGCGCTCGTGGTGCCGTGGATCAAGGCCCTGCACCCGCTCGCCCGGATGGCGACCGAGTCGTTAGGCGGCGCGGTCTACCGGATCGCGGCGGGCGCAAACGTCATGCTCCGGCCCGGGCTCGCCGAGCGCGTGCGCCTGACGTGGCGGGTTCCCGGCGAGGCGGCGGACCAGTCGATGGAGGTGCGCGCCCATGGGGTGTTCGTGGCGAACCAGCGGATGATGGGCGGAGGCATCGCTCTTCCAGTGCCGGCGGACAACGCGGATGGCGCGTTGGACGTTTGCGTGGTCCACGACGTGGCCCGGGTACGGTTGCTCGCCGCGCTGACGCGGCTTCTGCGCGGCTCGGGCGTAGCGTCGAACGTCTTCTCGGCGTGGCGCGCGGTGCGCGTCACGATCGAAACGGAACGCAAATCGGCCTTCTTCGGCTGCGGGGATCTCGTCGCGGAAGGGACGAAGTTCGAGGTGCGCGTCGTGCCGGGCGCGCTGCGCGTGCTGGTCTAACGTAGTCATCGGTCTTCGAGCCTGCGACAATTTCAATCACGAACGAGGTCGAACATGCGAGTTCGTCGGTTCTCACTGATCGCGCCGCTGGTGCTGGCGGCTTTCGCCACGGCGCCCCAGCAGGCCGCCGCGCAGGGCAACAAGCAGGCGATCAACCCGCCTAACGCTCGACCGGGTGGTGTGCTGTCCAGCGCCGTGCGCGTCGGCGACCTCGTCTTCCTCTCGGGCGCTCTCGGCACGAAGCCCGGCGGTGGTGGCCTCGCTGACGGGGGGATCGAGGGCCAGACGCGTCAGGCGCTGGAGAACGTGAAGGCGTCCGCGGCGCTCGCCGGCGTCACGATGGCCGACATCGCGAAATGCACCGTGTTCCTGACCGACGTGGCGAACTTCCAGGCGATGAACGGCGTCTACCGTGAGTTCTTTCCCACCGACCCGCCAGCGCGAACGACGGTGGCCGTGGCCGGCCTCGTGGTTCCCGGCGCGTTGCTCGAGATCGAGTGTATTGCTGCGGCGAAAAAATAGGGACCGCAGGGATGAGGGATGGGGGATGGGGGATGAGGGATGAGGGAAACGCGAACGCTCATCCCTCATCCCCCATCCCCCATTCCGGCTTTATTGGCTCCACGGCGGCTTCACGCCATTCGTCCTTGCGTAGGCGATCAGCTGACCGAGGTGCTCGTGCAGGTGCGTCGTGCCGAGCACCCACGCTTTCTGCATAGTGAATGGTTGCCCGAACAGCTTCACGGTCTCGCCAAGCTTCGCCGGCGTTGTCGCCTGCATGCTCTGCTTCAAGTTCGCGAATGACTTCTCGAGATCAGCGACGGTCTGATCCTTCGTCGCCTGCTTTTTCTCGAACGCCGCCGCGGTCTTGTAGTCGTCACCCTTGATGCCGGTCGACGCGTCGGCCGCGTGACCGAGCGCTGCGGGGATCAAATAGTTGTCGCTCGCGACGTGGCGAATCACCTCGCCAATCGATCGCACACCCGGACCAGGCCGCCAATCGTATTTCTCGGCCGGAATCTCCTTCGCGAGCGCGATGAACTTTTTCTCGACTTCGGCGACGTCACTCCCGAGGTCGGACATGACGCTCGCCGACTGCGCCGCGGCCGGCAACGCGCACGCCAGAGCCAGCGCACCATTGAGTACCATGAATCGTGGCGATCGACGCATTCTCCTCGACTCCTGACGGTAGGGTGGGATCGTGTCTTGAACGCGGCGATTACAATACCAACCGGGTCGAGCTCCGGGGAGTGATGGTTCGATGGCGCAGGCAGAAACGCTGACACCGACGTCTTTCCACACACACCCTCGACGGGCTGACGCGATGCTCCCATCTTCGCTCGCGGCCGGACGGTCGAAAGTCTTTCCCGGAGCCGATTCCATGCGCACCAGTCTGTGTCTCACGGCGATGCTCGCCGCATTGCCCGCGATCGCGTGCAAGAAGGAACCGCCACCGCCGGCGGAAACGGCGTCGTCTGCCGCCGTCGCCGCACCGGCGCCGAACCCACTGCCGCCAGGCGAAGCGCGACTGGCGGTTGATGGGGGCCGCATCTGGTATCGCGTCGTTGGATCGGGCAACGCGACACCGGTAATTCTGCTGCACGGCGGGCCGGGCTACTCCAGCTTCTACATGCGATCGATGGAAGCGCTGAGTGCCGACCGTCCGCTGGTGCGCTACGACCAGCTCGGGGCGGGGAAGTCCGACAGGGTCACGGACACGGCGTTGTTCAACATTCCGCACTTCGTGCGCGAGTTGGATTCGCTTCGCGCGCACCTGGGTTACGGCAAGGTGCACATCGTCGGCCACTCGTGGGGGACGATCCTCGGACTCGAGTACTACCGCGCGCACCCCGAGCACGTCACGAGCCTCACGCTCATGAGCTCCGCGATCGACATCCCGACGTGGGAGAAAAACGCGAATCGCCTGGTGAAGACGTTGCCCGATTCGGCGCAGAAGGCCATCACGACGCGCGAGGCGGAAAAGAACTTCACGGCTCCCGACTATCAGGCTGCACTCGAGGACTTCTACGGCAAGTATGTCTGGCGCCACCCCGTGCCGGCGGAGCTCGACAGCCTGACGTCCACGGTGAACGAGGGCATCTACAACTACATGCAGGGACCGAGCGAGTTCACGATCACCGGTACCCTGAAGACGTACGACGCGACACCATTCCTGAAGAGCGTCAAGGTGCCGATGCTGTTCACGGTTGGCGAGTTCGACGAGGCGGATCCGCCGACCGTGAAGCGCCAGGCGCAGATGACACCCGGCGCGAAATACGCTGTGATCTCCGGGGCCGCGCACATCGTGCAGTGGGACAACCCGGACGAGACGAATCGCGTCGTTCGCGATTTCCTGAACGCAGTCGACGCGACGACCCGCAGGCCATAACGCCGAACCTAACGATAACGTGACGCAGACCGCCGCCGCTCCGCTCGTCCTGACGCTCGCCGACTTCCGCGACGCCCGCGCCCGCATCGCCGAGCACATCAAGCACACGCCGCTCCTGACCTCGCGCCAGTTGAGCGAGGCGACCGGATATGACATCCGGCTCAAGGCGGAGATGTTCCAGCGCGTCGGGTCGTACAAGATCCGTGGCCCGCTGAACAAGTTCGCGCAGATGCCGGAGGACGAGAAGCGTCGTGGCGTCGTCTGCTCGTCGGCCGGCAATCACGCGCAGGGCGTCGCGCTGGCGGCGAAGATTCACGGCATGCGCGCCGTGGTGTGCATGGCGACGAATGCGACGCCGGCGAAGGTCGCGGCGACCAAGGCCTACGGAGCCGAGGTCGTGCTTCATGGCAGCATCTGGGACGAGGCGAACGAGAAATCGAAGGAGCTCGTTCGCACGGAAGGGTTGACGTACGTGCATCCGTTCGACGACGAGCAGCTCATTGCGGGGCAGGGGACGTTAGGCCTGGAGGTCGTGCAGGATTGGCCGGACCTGGACGCGATCGTCGTGCCGATCGGCGGCGGCGGGCTCATCTCGGGCGTGTCGATGGCGATGAAGAGCCACAACCCGAACGTGCGCGTCATCGGCGTGGAGTCCTCGGACGGGCCGGCAATGAAGATGAGCGTGGAAGCCGGCCGACTCGAGACGATCGACTGTCGCACCATCATCGACGGCCTTCGCGTCCGTCGCGTCGGCGAGAAGACATTCTCGGTGGCGCAGCGATTCGTCGATGAGATCGTCGCGTTGCCGGACCGCGACATCTTCGAGGCGATGATCTGGGTGATGGAGCGCTGCAAGCTCGTCGTCGAGGGGGCAGCGGCGGCGCCGGTTGCCGCACTGCTGCACGGGCTCATCAAGCTGCCGGCCGGGTCGCGCGTCGCCGTCGTGCTGTCGGGAGGCAACGTGAACCTCGACCAGCTGCGCGGGCTCCGCTGGAACTAGCAGAGTAGTCCATGGCCGATTGCGCACCGGGACGTAACGCGCTACCTTCATATGGGAATCCCATATGAAGCCCCCGCCCGGGAGGCCACATGACACGGGTTCGCGCCGCGCTCTCGCGCATCATCGGCATGTTCACGAAGTACCGCGCTGACGCCGAGCTCCGCGAAGAGCTCGAGGCCCACCTCGAGATGGAGATCGCCGAATACGTTCGCCGCGGCATGCGCCCGGACGACGCGCGACGGCGGGCCCTGCTGGCCTCGGGTGGGCTCACACAGGCGGCCGACGCGGCGCGGGCCCAACGCGGTGTCCCGTGGCTCGAGAGCGTTGCCGCGGACGTCGCGTACGGCGTCCGCGCGTTGCGCCATAGCCCCGTGTTCACCGCCGTGGTCGTGCTCACGCTGGCGTTAGCCATCGGTGCCAACACGGCCATCTTCAGCGTCGTCCGCGCCGTGCTCCTCAAGCCACTCCCGCATCGGGATGGGGACCGTCTCTTCTACCTCCGGCACTCCATGGACGGCCTGGGGGGCGCCGAGCTCACCTTCTCGGTGCCGGAGGTGCGCGACCTGCGCAACGGTGTGCCATCCCTGGCCGGCATCGCGGAATACTCGGCCTTCGGCGTGGTCCATCAGGCCAGCGAGGGCGCGGTCCGCTGGCGCGTCGGTCTGGTCACGGGGAACTATTTCCAGGTCATGGGGCTGGCGCCCGTGCTGGGACGCCTAACGCTGCATGCCGACGATGGGCCCGCGGCAGCCCCCGTGGCCGTGCTCACGTATGCAACGTGGATCAACCGCTTCGGCGGTGACTCAAGCGTCGTCGGCCGGCAGATCACGCTGGACAAGCGCCCGGTGACGGTGATCGGCGTTCTGCAGCCGGCGCCGAACTTCCCCGAGCGCGTGGAAGCCTTTCTCAACATGGTGAACAGCGAGCATCACATGAGCGCGGCCATGGTCGAGGGGCGCGCCCATCGCATGACGCAGGTGGTCGCTCGGCTCGCACCCAACGCCACGCTGGCTCGCGCGCGAGCCGAAGTCGGCGCCGTGTACGCGCGCATGCAGCGGCAGCACCCGGAAGCGTACGACGCCGCATCGCACTATCGCGTCGCCGTCATCCCGTTTCGCGAGGTGTTCGGCGAGCGAGCGCAGCTCACGCTCCGGCTGCTCGTGGGGGCTGCCCTGCTCGTCCTGATCATCGCGGTCGCCAATGTGGCCAATCTCACGCTGATGCGCGGCGTGCGCCGAGAGCAGGAGCTGGTCGTGCGGGCTGCCCTCGGCGCCGCAACCTCGCGGCTGCGAAGGTTGCTGCTCGTCGAGAATCTGCTGCTCGCCTTCATGGGAGCCGCATGCGGTGTACTCATGGCCATCGGTGGCCTCGAGCTCCTGACGTCATTCGCCGCGCGCTATTCCCTGCGCGCGAACGAGATCGCGCTGGATGACGAGGTCCTCGGCTTCACCGTCGCGCTGTCCGTTCTCGTCGCGCTCGTGCTTTCGCATGTCGGATGGACGCCACCCGAAGGCCGGCTGGCGACGTGGATCGCCGTGGGAGCACGCCGAGTGACCGGGTCCGTGAGAAGGCAGCGCCTGCAGCGTGGCCTCGTGGTGGCACAGGTGGCGATGTCGGTCGTTCTGCTGGCGGGCGCCGGATTGCTGACACGTACGTTGATACAGCTCTCCCGGGTCGATACCGGGCTCGATGCGGAACAGGTGCTCACGATGCAGATCACGCAGCTCACCCGCTCGGAGTCGCGAGACCCCGCTACGAGCGCGGCAGGAAGGCAGCGCTTCGGCGAGATGCGGCGCGAGCTCTCGGCGCTTCCAGGCGTGATAGCCGTCGGCATTGGATCCACGCTGCCGCTCCGGATGTCGGGCTTCGCGAACGACGTGAAGGTCGAGGGCAGGCCACCCGTGGCTGGCCAGCCACCAGTACGGGCGGAACAGCGTTCGGCTGACGCGAGCTACTTCAAGGCTGCTGGGATTCCGCTTCTCCGCGGCCGCCTGTTCAGCACGGGCGACGAGACGAGCAACGCCGGCCTGCGCGTCCTCCAGCAGCGCGATGGAGTCATGGGCGCGGGCACGTCGGTCGCCATCATCAACAAGGCCTACGCGGACCGGGTGTTCCCGAACGAAGATCCCATCGGGAAGCAGGTGGCCTGGACGGGACAGATCGTGCGGGAGCTGTACCCGGCCATGGAGACGGAGCTCATGACCATCATCGGCGTCGTGGGCAACACGCGTGACGGCGAGCACCTGGATGCCGAGCCCATACCCACGCTGTACTCGCCGGTGGACCACATGCCGAGCGGCGGTGGCTTCGTGATCCGGGCCGGCAGCAATGTGTCCGCCCTCGCCGCGTCAGCAACGCGCGTCGTGCGCCGGATCGCGCCGACGGCGCTGATCGAGGACGTCGTGACGATTCAGGAGTACAAGGACCGCAGTGTCTCCAATCAGCGACTGAATGCCGCGCTCATCTCGGCGTTCGGTGCGCTGGCGCTGGTCGTGGCGGCAGTGGGGATCGCCGGTGTGCTCGCATTCTCGGTGAGCACGCGCACGAACGAGATCGGCATTCGGATGAGCCTCGGCGCCGACCGCGGAATCATCGAGCGCATGATCCTGAGGGAAGGGGGGACCCTGGTCGTCAAGGGTCTCGTGTTAGGCGTCACGGGCGCTTTCTTCGCCGGTCGCATCGTTCGCGGGATGCTGTTCGGGATATCTCCTAACGATCCCGTCACGCTGGTCATGGCGGCGCTGGCCATGGCTGGGATCGGGGTCGTGGCGTGTTGGATACCCGCGCTGCGTGCCGCGAGAGTCGACCCGGTCATCACCATGCGCGTGCAGTAGGAGGGAGAGGCCGAACAGGTCGTTTGTGGGACGGCGGCCCAGCCATTGCAGGAAGGCCAGGTACTTCGATCGACGCGCGCCTATGGCCGCCCCTCTAGCCGCATGGAAGACGATGCGAGCTGACCCCGACCCGCTCTGCCTCAGAGCGGCGCCGGCGGAGTTGGTGGAGGCGTGGTTGCACGCGGTGCGTACCATGGACCGTGACGCACTCGCGCTCTTCGTGCGCCACACGTGGCGCAACTGGAACGCCGCGTCGCTCCGCACGCTGGCGGCGGCCGTCGACACTCGACGCGCGCAGCTCGACGGCGAATAGGACGGGCTCACATCCGTCGGTACAGGTTCCCGTCGACCACGCGTTCCGTGCTCGCCGCGTCGTTGTCCACGGTCACGCGCGCGGTGTCGCCGGCTATCGAGCGGACGATCCGCGTGCAGACATAGCCGTCGCCGTTCCGGTCTACCACCGCGCCGGCGGCCGCCGGTATCATCTGGCCGGCGTTGGCGGCGCAGTTGCCCGCGACACCGAGCCGACGGGTGGGAGTGGCGGCGCTATCGGGGGGCACCGCCCGGGCGCGTGCGCAACCAGTGGCGGTAGAGACGACAACGAGGAGGCTGACTGTCAGCAGGTGAGTGCGCATGAGAACACCTGAGCTAAAGTCTCAGAACGCCCCTGCCGTCAGCGGCCCGCTAGGGGGCTCCATCATGTTAGTCGACAAAGGTCACCAAACTGGCTCACACAGAAGGGTGACGAGCTCAACGGACGACGGGCGTGAGCCGATTGGTGACGAGCCGCTACCGGCCATCTCGGCTCACATCGAGGTCGCTCGCCGTCTACCGTGACGCGGCGACCAGCTTCTGAAAGGCGGGCTCACCGCGCAGCGGATCCCACATCGGGTCTGCGCGCAGGAACGGCAGCGACAGCTCGGACGGAATCGTGAGCAAGTAGGCAAGCCGCTGGATAGCTGCATCGTGCTCGCCGACCAGCGTCTCCACATAAGCGAGATCCTCCTGAAGGTCCGCGCCATCCCATGCATCGCGGGAGACGGGAAGTATCTCGACCGCTCGCGACGCTTCGCGGAGCGCGGCGGACTTGCGGCCCGCGAGCGCGTTGGCGAGCGCCAACGACATCCGGGTCCTGGCCTCGGCAGGGTCGGCGGCGACGCGACGCTCAAGAAGCATTCGCGCGGAGTCCGCATACGTTAGGCTGCGCGCCTGGTTCCCGTGCCGGCGCGCCCAATCGGCCCTCCAGACGAAAAATTCGGACGTATCGCCGTTGAAGTTGGCAGGCGTCAGCTTGCCTAGCACCGCGGTGTCCCCTCGGTCGGAATCGATCAGCATACCCGCGTGAAAACGCATGCGCCCAATGATTGCGCCACCATCCGGCCTTGCCAGCGCCTCGTCCAAGACCCGAAGCGCGCCGGTCAGGTCGCCACGCCAGGCCGCGAGGTACATCGCGAGATCGGCGTATACTCCGGTCCATTCCGGGCTGAGCGCGAGTGTGCGTTCCGTGTACCGAACCGCATTCGGATAGTCGCGCAATGCGGCGGACGTACCCGCGACGCTGAACGTCGCATCGGAGGAGCGCGGGTCGAGCTCGACTGCACGTGAGAAGTTCGCCGCCGCTTCGACGAAGCGTCCCTGGCGACGCAGCACGGCGGCGCGTCCCATCAGGAGCTCGCTGTTTCCCGGCTGTTGCTTCAGTCCCGCCGAAAACTCGCCCAGGGCGCGGTCGTAGTCGCGAAGGCCACGGTAGTAGTAGAACCCGAGCGCCAGGTGCGCCGTCGGAAGGTCGGGGGCAAGCTGCACGGCCGTTTCGGCGGCCGTGCGCATCAACGCGAGCCGCTTTGCCGTCCGGTCCGCATTCGACCAGTAGATGTCGCCGTGTGTCAGCGACGATCGGGCAAACGCGAGCGCGAACCTGGGGTCGAGCGTTGCGGCCCGCTCGTACATGGCGATCGCGTGAGGCATTCTTTCCAGTGCGTCTCCCGCTCCTCTTCGCAACGCTTCGCCCTGCAGGAAGTACGAGTAGGCCTCGAAGTTTTCTGTCGGTCGTCTCGAGATTGTTTGCCGCTCGGGCTCGTCGAGCGCCACTTCCAGTGACGCCGCCACCTTCTCGCCGATCGCGGCTTCCATCGTGAACAGGTCCTCGGTCTTCACCTCATAGCGGTCGGACCACACGGAGCTACCGTCACGAGAGCGTATCAGCTCGACCGTCACGCGCACGCGGTGCGCGGCGGAATCGGCGCGATCCCATCGGACGTGGCCCTCCAGCAGGTAGTCGGCTCCGAGCTCCCGGCTCACGTCGCTGCGCGATTTCGTCGTGTTGCGGTATTGTCGCGTGCTCATGGGCGACAACACCCGCAGCGCCGCGACGCTCGTCAGGCGGTTCGTCAGCTCGTCGCCGATGCCCTCGGCGAAGTACGCGTTCTCGGCGGGGCCGATGTTCTCGAACGGGAGCACGGCGAGCTTCGGACCGGTGGCGGCAGCCGGGATGGCGTCGCCCGACCCGGCGTTGGGCTGGTTGCCGACAAAGGCCGCGAGACTCGAGGCACCGATCGACGCGCGCCGCAACGCCACGGTGCCGGCCGCCACGCCAACCGCGGCGGCCAGCACCGCAGCTGCGATCCAGGGCCGTCGCCACCGGGACCGAGTGGCGCCGGCGGGTCCGACGCTCTCCGCGCTGGATGTCGGCACCGCCGCCGCGCCTAACGCCTCGGCCAGTGCCGTCGTGCTCTGGAACCTGTCGTCGACGTGCGGCGCCAGCGCCCGTGCCACGACGTCGTCCACCGCACGAGGCAGGTCCGGACGGTAGGTGCTCGGCGCGGGTGGCGGTTCGCGAACCCGCCGCACGATCCCTTTGAGGCCCGTGTCGGGAAAGGGCAGCTGCCCCGTGAGCATCTCGAACGTCATGCACCCGAGGCTGTACACGTCGGTGCGCGCGTCGATGGCGTCGCCCTTAGCCTGTTCGGGGCTCATGTACGCGGGCGTGCCGAGGACGAACCCAGCGTCAGTGAGGGCGGATGACGGGTCATGTGCGCCGTGTCCGTGATGGGCTCGATCCCACTCGTCGTGGGCCACCTCGATCGCTTTCGCCAGGCCGAAGTCGGCGACGACGGCGTGCCGGCCGTCCATGAGGATATTGGCCGGCTTGACGTCACGGTGCACCACGCCGTTGGCGTGGGCGTACGCCAAGGCGTCGGCCACCTCGCCGACGATCTCCACGACATCGGCGAGGGGCAGCTGCCCCTCGCGCGCGAGTCGCTCCTGCAGTGACTCACCTGCGATATAGGGCATCGTGAAGTAGACGAGCCCGTCGGCTGACTCACCCGCGACGAGCAGCGGGACGATGTGCGGATGGCGGAGCGCCGCGGCGAGCCGCGTTTCGCGGTGGAACCGCTCGGGGCTCATGACCGCGCGCAGCTCGGGTGGGAGCACCTTCACCACCACGCGCCGGCCGAGCTTCGTCTCCACGGCGACGAACACGCGGCTCATGCCACCGCCGGCGAGCTCGCGCTCCAGGCGGAACTCGGTGCCGAGCGCGAGCTGTAGTCGCTCGCCGATGTCGGGCGCGTCGCCGGCCGCCTTGAACCTCCTCGACTGGAGGGATTCCGCATCGCCGTCGGGCGCCATGAGGAGCGACAGGACGTCGCGCAGGAGCTCCGCATCGCCGCCACAAGCATGCGCGACGAAGGCGGACCGTTCCTCCGGCGGGAGCTCGACCGCGTCGGAGAAGATCGCCATCATCGTGCTCCACCGCTCGGCGCTGATACGCCCACCCATGGGGTGCACCCGACTGCGCGTTAGGTGGTCAGCTGACGGACACGGGGCGTGTTGGATGACACCGTCGGAGGCACCTCGGCAATTCGGCAGTCCGCACCGTCGCGACGGTGTGCGTGCATCGCGAGTGCGTCAGGGCGCGGCAGGCTCACTCCGTCGTGGGCCGGTCGCCGGCGTGTTGTCGACTGCAAGATCGAGAGCGAGTCGCTCGGCCACAACCCCGGCCCCGGAGCTGCCGTGGACGCGAGTTACGGCGCGGTCACTGTGAGCGTGAGGGACGTCTCGACGTCGGACTCCCCGTTGCCGGTTACGCGAACCGTGAGGACATATCGGCCCGGGACAGCGGCCGTGTTGGCGAACACGATGTACTTCTTGGTCAACACGGTGTCCGTCGTCGCCACCGAGCTGACTCTCACGGTCACATTTTCAGGCGCACCGAGGATGGCCGACAGGGCGGTTTTCGTCGCGCCGCGTATCGTCCCGATCGACTGCGTCGTACCTCCGGGGCTTACGCTGATGGAGCTGGGGTCGAGCACGATCGACACACGCGACGTGGCGGACGTGAGCGGGCCGGTGCCGACCTGGGCGACGTCGGCGGCAGAGCCGCAGCCGGTTGCGGTCGCGACGCACACGATCATGATCGCGAGCTCCGCCCCGCGAATCGTGCGGATCCGGCTGGACGCGTTAGGTATCGTCACGGTGTCCGAACCTCCCACTTCGCGCTGTCGATCGCCAGTTTGCTAGTTCCGAACCTTCGTCAACGCCTGGTACACGAGTGTCGGGAACTTCTCGCCCGCATCCGATCGGTTCGGTAACTGGTTCAGCATGAACACGACCACGATGCCCTGCTTCGGATCGACGCGGTATTGACTGCCATACGCGCCGCCCCAGCCAAACGATCCCACGGAATACAGGCTGTTGTCCGCACCAAGCCGCTCGAGGATGGAGAAGCCCAGCCCAAACCCCTGACCGTCTGCTGAATACAACGTGCCGGACTGGTTCGTAGTCATCAGCGCGACGGTTTGTGGTGACAGGATCCGTACACCGTCGAGCTCACCGCCATTGAGCAGCATTTGGAGGAGGCGCGCGTAGTCCCGTGCCGTCGATACCAGCCCGGCGCCTCCGGAAAAGTTGCGACGTGGCCCCTCGACGTAGTGACCCTGCCCCTTTGCACCGTTAGGCGCGCGGGCGATGCGATTGGCCGAGTCGCTGGCGTACACCGCGACGAGGCGGTCGCGCTGTACAGGCGGGACGAAGAAATACGTGTCGTGCATGCGCAGCGGACCGGTGATTCTCGTCCGGATGAATTCATCGAGCGAAACACCGGACGCCTTCTCGACGACGCACCCCAGAATGTCGGTATTGTATCCGTAGACCCACGCTTCGCCGGGTTGGCGCACGAACGGAAGCGACGCGAGACGCTCCATCGTGGAGCACACCGGTTCATCCTTGTCGGCGGTGTACCAACCCCAGCCCGCCGCCGGACCCAGGCCCTTCTCCTGATAGAGCATCGCCACCGCCGAGTCGGTCCCATACGAGATCCCCGCCGTGTGCGTGAGCAGGTCGCGAATTGTGATGCGCCGCTTCGCCGGAACGACTTCGCCGTTGACCATCACCGTCGTTCGAGCGTACGCGGGAATGAACCGGCTCACCGGGTCGCCGAGCGCGAGCTTGCCCTCCTCGAACAGCATCATGACCGCGATGCTCGTCAGCGCCTTGGTCTGCGACGCGATCCGGAACATCGCGTCCGTTGGCATGCGACGGCCACTTTCCTTGTCGGCCCACCCGACGGCACGTTCATACACGACCTTGCCGTCGCGGAGCACGAGACCGACGGCGCCCGCGATCCTGCTGCTATCGACCTCACGTTGCAGGTACTCGTCCACGCGGCGCAGCCGTTCGACCGAGAACGCGGGGTCTTCACGCGACGCCGGACGACGTGCAGGCTGGGCGTGGAGCAGCGCGGGGACGACTGCAAGGATGATGAGGGAGCGTCGCATCTCAGGCCTCGGGTTAGAAGACCACTGCCGGCAACGTCACGTCGATCGTCTTGAGCCCGCGGGATCGCAGTAGCGCGTTGAATGCCGAGAGGTCCTTGGTCATCAACTGCTCGAGCGCCGCACGAGTAGCGCGCACTTGCTTCACGAGTGTCTCGTTCACGCTACGCTGCTGCGTCGTCGGCGCGAAGCCGGAGCTGCCGATGCCACCCGCCAGGTAGCTCAGCTGGCCACCGAGCTGCACCGGCCAGCGCACCTCATCCTGCCCGCGTCCCGTTAGGCGCAGGTCCACGATCGTCTGTTCCACATCGACGAACTTGCGATCCAGCGAGTCGCCAGCGGACTTGACGTCGGCCGGAGTGGTGCTCACCGCGTTCAGGGTCGCGACCTGCGACCGCACCGCTTCCATGGTGTGCAGCATGTCCGCCGTCGTGTTGGCGTTTGCCTGCATCGCGAACAGGAGGTCGGTCGACGCCTTGATGTCGGCGAGGGTCGCCGCCGAGTTGGGATCGCGCCGGACCTCGAGTGGCTGCGTGAACGACTTGCCGTCCACCGTCAGCTTCACCGTATATCGACCAGGTGGCACCCGCACGGAGAACGTGCCGAAGCCAGGCGCCGGACGTGTCCCGTCCGCATCCATGGTGAACTCCGGGTTGAACATCGGCTTCGTGCGGAGCCGCGGGGTTTTCGTCGGTTCGTTGTTGAGGTTCCACCAGACGCGATTCAGACCGGCGTTTCGCGTACCGGCCAACGTCCGCACGGTCTTGCCCGCGGCGTCGAGGATGGCGATCGATGGCGCCGACTGCGGCACGCCTTTGAGCCAGTAGTTGAAGACTGCGTCTCCCGGCGGGTTGGTGCCCACGGTGGGGTCATCGTTGCTGGCGTAGTTGCCCGGAATGTTGATGAATCGGTACGCTGCGCGAGGCGGGAAGAGATACGCGGCAGAGCCGATGACGTCCGGCGTGAGCTTCTGCAGTGGCGACAGGTCGTCGAGGATGTAGAAGCCGCGCCCGTACGTCCCGATGACGAGGTCGTTGAAGTGCTCCTGGATCACGAGGCCGTAGAACGGCGCTGGTGGGAGCCCACTCATGAGCGGCGCCCAGTTTGCCCCGTCGTCGAACGAGACGTACAGTGCGTTCTCGGTGCCCAGGTAGAGCAGCCCGCGCCGCACGGGATCCTCGCGGATGATGTGCGCGTAGCTCAGCATGCTCCTGGGGATCCCGTTCACGATGAGCGTCCACGTCTTGCCGAAATCCGCGGTCTTGTAGACCCACGGATCGCGATTGTTCTCCTGATGGGCGTCGACGATGATGTAGGCCGAGCCGGCCGCATAACGCGATGGCTCGATGTGACGCACGGAGCCGTACTTCGGGATACCGGGGATGTTCGCCGTGGCGTTCGTCCAGCTCTTTCCGCCGTCGCGCGTGACCTGCACGAGGCCATCGTTTGTCCCCGCCCAGATCACCCCTGCCTGGACGCGCGATTCGGCAATCGCGTACACGACGTTGCCGTACTCGACGCCAATGTTGTCGGGCGTGAGGCCACCCGAGATCTGCTGCATCGCGCGGTCGTTGCGCGTGAGATCCGGGCTGATCTCCTTCCAGCTCTTTCCGCCGTCCGTGGTCATGTGCACGAACTGGCTACCCGTGTAGATGCGGTTGTGGTCGTGTGGCGAGATCGTGAACGGCGCGTCCCACACGAACCGGTACTTCACCTCGGCCGCCGAGTGCCCGCCGGTGCTGAGCGGCCAGACTTCGACGTTCTGGCCTTCGCGGCGTCGCAGGTCCATGCGGGTGACGATCCCGCCGCGCGCGCCGCTGCCCGACGCGGTCGACCAGACGATGTTCGTGTCGACCGGGTCGGGAGTGGCCCAGCCACTCTCGCCGCCTAACACGCCGTGCCACGCGCTGCGCGCGATCGTGTTCCCGCTCCGGCTGTTGCTCGGCCCGCGGTACGAGGGGCCGTCCTGCTTGTTGCCGTAGACGCAATACGGGATGCGCGTGTCCACCGTGACGTGGTACATCTGGGCGATCGGGAGCTGCACGCGGAGCCACGTGCGACCGCGCGTGGTCGAGATCGAGACCCCGGCGTCGTTCGCGACCGCCATGCGCTCCGGGTTGGTGGGATCGATCCACATGTCGTGGTTGTCGCCGCCGGGACTGTTGCTGGCGCCACCGGCCACCGGGGCCTGGGCCGCGGCGCTGTCGGCCTGTGGCCGGCCCGACGTGCGGCGCCGACCGCCTAACGTCTCCCCGCCATCGTACGAGCGGCTGAACGTCGCGCACAGGAAGTACGTCTCGTCGGGGTCGTCCGGTGCGACGGCCATGCGCGTGTAATAAGGTTGGCGGCAGGCGAGGTTGCGGTCGTAGCTCGCGACCTTCCACGTGGTCCCGCCGTCGTCCGACCGCCACAGCTCGCCGTTGTCGGTCGGCTGGCCGTGGATTGGCACGCCGTCGCCCGTCTCGATGAGCGCGTAGACGCGGTTGGGGTTCGAGCGCGCGATCGCGAGTCCGATCTTGCCGACCGGGTGCACGGGCAGGCCGTTGCCCTGGAGCTTTGTCCACTGGGTGCCGCCATCGTGAGACACGTAGATCCCGCTGCCCGGGCCACCACTCTCGCGACCCCACGTCTTCATCTCGAGCTGCCACATGGCGGCGAACAGCGTGCGTGGGTCGCTCGGGTGCATGACGACGTCGATGCCGCCAGTGTTCTCGTCGACGAACAGCACGCGCTGCCAGGTCGTGCCGCCATCGGTCGTGCGGAAGATCCCGCGTTCCGGCTGTGGTCCGTAGCTATGCCCCTGCGCAGCGACGAACACGATGTCCGGGTTCGTCGGATCGATCGCGATCCGCCCGATCCGCCCGGTTGCCTCGAGTCCTATGCGGGACCACGTCCGGCCGGCATCGGTGGACTTGTAGACGCCGTTGCCGACCGAGATGTGGCTTCGGATGAACGGCTCCCCGGTTCCGGCCCAGACGATGTTGGCGTTCGACGGCGCGACGGCGAGCGCGCCGATCGATGAGACGTCCTGGCTGTCGAAGATCGGTGCCCAGTGGATCCCGGCGTCGGTGGTTTTCCAGATGCCGCCTGACGCCGCGCCCACGTAGTAGACGTTAGGGTCGCCGGGGATGCCCGCGACGGCGACCGTGCGGTTGCCTACCGGCCCGATGTACCGCGGCCTGAGCTCGGCCGCCGCCGCGGGGTCGAACGCGATTGGCCGGACGCGGCTGAACGTCGTCTGCGCACCTAACGACGCGATGCCGACGGCGAGCGAGCCGATCGCGATGCCCGTGCGCAATGACGCTGTCGACATGCAAGCCTCCGTATCCGATGGCGGTGGCGACTATCATCCGCCCCCCGGCCTGCGACGGCAAGGTTTCGCCCCGTATGGGGTCAGACTCCTTGTTCATCATCCTGTTGCATGCCAGCGCTTCGGCGGCGAATGCCTGTCAGCATGAACCCGCGGCAAGCGTAGTCGCGAATGGCAGGAGGACGAGCGTCCCGAACGCGAGCAGCCGCAGGCCAAGCCACCCGATCAGCCCCGGCACCGCACGCAACGGCCCACGAGAAAGACTCCGGCTTCGGCAGCAAAGCCCGAGCGGATGTCAGCCTTCGAGGTCAGGCTTCGGGCTTGGCATTGGCGGCCGACCGCCACACTCGCAGGGCGTCCGTGCGGCGTCCGACGAGCGCGGCGATCTCCCGGCGGAATTTCCTGCTGCCGAGCGTCCAGCCCTTTTGTGTCGCGTTGCGGATTGCCGCGACGGTCGATTCGTCGAGAGGGACGTCGAACAACCCGCGATACACGGCCTGCCGTTGGGCGTCGTCACGTCCGAGCCGAGTATAATCCTCGGGGGGCGAAACGAGGGCGTCGTGCCTGCCGAACGCGTTTGCTCCATGACTCGACCACGGATACGCCCGCGGATCCGGCGTCAGACCGGCGCGCACCGGGTTGAGCTCGATGTAGCGATAGCACGCGAAGAGGTACGAGTCGGTCTCGAGCACCGTGGCCTTGTACCGGCCCTCCCACAGGGTGCCCGTCCGTCCATACGCGGAGTTGAAATGACCCACGTATCGGCGACCAACGGATTGCATGACCTGGGCGATCGCTGTCTCGGTCGAGGGCGTCACGAGCAAGTGTACGTGGTTCGTCATCAACACGTAGGCATGAATCCGACAACCGTGTTTCTCGCTCGCGGCCGACAGACAGTCGCGAAAGAAGCGATAGTCCGCGTCGATGGCGAAGCATGCGCATCGGTTGTTTCCACGTTGGATGACGTGCTGCGGAACTCCCGGCGGGGCGCAACGGGGCAGACGGGGCATTGAACGATCCCTGAATAGCGTGGAGCGAGACAATACTTGTGACGCCACCGGGACCCGGCACAGTTCCAACGCACGCCGCGTCGATCGAACGCGTTGGTTCGATGCGTTAGGAGTCTGACCCCATACGGATCAGAAGGTTGCCTCCACGTACAAGTGCATGCGCCAGACGGTGCGCGGGTCGATGCCTCGCGCGAGATCGATGCGCGCGAGGCCGTCGAGGAGCGAGACGCCGATGCCGGCGCCTCGAACGCTGCCTGTCGATTTGCTCCACTCATCGCGCGGGCCCGCCCAGCCGGCATCGTAGAACAGCACCGGGCGCATGACGGTTCCGCCCATGAATGCGAGCTCCGCGCGGGTAAGCCAGTAGGCATCACCCATGAGCTGGTCTGGCGGAAACCCGCGCACCGTGCTCGTCCCGCCAATGTGCCACGCCCGCTGGGGAGGCAACGTGCCGCCACTCGTTCCGGCACCGCCGGTGAGCGACAGGCCGACCTTGCGGAAGAGGTAACGCGAGGCGTTCACGTCGATCGCGCCTCGCGTGTAGTCGAACGTCCCCGCCGCCGCTTCGGCACGAATGTCGGTCGACAACCGGAAGCCACGCGGGTCGAGCCCATGCGACGACCGAAGCCGTGCCGACGCGCCGCCCTCGGTTGCCGGGATGGTCGTCACGTTAGGCGCGAACTCCGCCCCACGGAACGCGTTCGGCAGCGACACCTGCGTTCCGACCGGCGCGTCGTAATGGTGCTCGGCGAAGAGGCGCCACCTCACCCCCGTTGCGGCGCTCGGCACACGTGTGCCGGTGAGCTCGGCCCCCAAGCTCCGGAAGTAGAAGCCCTCGTCACGGCCGAACACCAGTGCCGACAGCGACCCACCGATCCCGAAGGCGTCACCCCAATCGTTCGCGCTGTTCAGGCGGAAGTAGCTCGAAAGTGCCAGCGAGCGCTCCTCGGTTCCGCGCGCAAGCCGGAGCTCTACGTTAGGCACGAGGTCGGCGGTGCCGAGGCGGAGCAGGGCGCTCCCGTCGTACGTCTGCTTCACCCGGCGGTCGGCGCGCACGCCTAACGACAACCCTTCCACGCGGTTGTAGCGCATGAGACCACCCCGCCAACCATACGACACGAGCGTCGGCGTCGTCGCCGACGACCCGGACACCGCCTCGAGCTCCCTGTCGATCCCGAGGTCCTTCGCGAGCGCGCGCGCGTCGGCAATGCCGAACTCCTCCTCCCCCTTGTCGAAGATGGACGCCGGAAGCTCCGGCGAGTGTGCCAACGCCGCCGTATCGCACGGCATGGCGAGCGTCATCCGAACGTCACCACGCCGTTCACGATGGTAGGCCGTGTCCCCTGTCGCGCAGTCCAGCGCTCGGTTCCGACGCTTGAACTGCTTCCCCGGTATTACACCGTCGACGACGCCCTCGACGACCGATCCGATATCGTCGCCGATGTCCGTGGAGAACCGACGCATCCCCTCCGTCACGGTCGGGAGCGTGTCCGTTCCATTGACCGACGCGTAGCGGAAGCTCTGATCGAGGGTCACCGTGGATCGCACGAACCCCATGTGCAGCTCGCCGCGAGCGGTCTGGGATCGCGGCAGCCACCAGCGCTCGCCAAAAAGCCCGTAGTCGATCGTGAACGCCTCGACGTTGAACGTGAACGGCGTCAGGAGCGTCGCACGGATTGGTGTGGGAACATCCTCGAACGAATCCTCATCGGCGAACTTCTTGAGATCCATCGGGGCGGCGGGCCGAAACGCGGCACGCACCAGCTGGCCACCCGACTCGAACCAGAGCGAGCCGACGATGAGGTCCGCGCTCGCTTCCCGCGCGCGAACGACCACCTCGTGCAGCACGATCTCCTTGCCGCCGGGCAGTCGAATCGTCGCCGAATCCCCGGACCGGTACTCGTAAACGGCCTCCGCGCCGCGCTCGAGCGGATGGACGTACGAGAACGGGTCTTCGTCGCCGTCGCCTTCGCCGTCGTCGAAGTTGGACCACCACATGAGTCGTTCGCTCCCCGAGAAATAGGGAACCGGCACCATCTCGGCCATCCCGGTCAGCACGCGCACGCCGGGGAACGAGATGGGAATGGCGGAGCGCGCGCCAAGCATGTCGACCCAAACCCGGTTCGACTGGTTCCATCGCACCCGGGCGGCGAGCTCCATGCGGAACAGCAGCCGGTCGCGACCGATCGCCTTGACGTTCAGGCCGGCCGAAAGCCGCTGCTTCACCGTCGCGTCGTAACTCGTTAGGGTCGAATCCTGGAAGAAGCGAGCGCGGCGGGCGCGTTCGATCGTCTCGCGCGCACCCACGTCACGGAAAGCGCTCGCGGCAACGGACGGCGAGGCATCAGGCAGAGGACCTCGCCGCGAGTGGCGCTCGTCGTCGCCACGTCGCCCGTTCGGCGGCTCCGAGCGGATGATGACACGGTCGCGACTCGAATCGGGGCGGGGCGGGCGATCGGACTGGGCACCGGCCGAGGGAGCCACACCGGTGGCCGCGACAGCCAGCGCTCCGAGGACGGACCTGACACGAGCCGAAGGCACCTCAGCGACCTCGCTCCGGGGAGACTGTCCCTACGGCACGGGCTTGCGGCGGTTTCCCACGGCAAGCCGGTTCGTCCCGGCCGAGCCTCTGCTTGTTCTGCGTTAGGCAGTGAAACTGGACAACGGTCGGAGCACGAACGGTTAGTCTCACTTAACAAAATTTGCGGGCTCTGGTGTGACCGCCGTCACGCCGGTCCATGCGCAATGGCGACACATTTTGGTATCACAAGCCACGCTTCGATCGTCACACTACGACCCGGCGCGCACCGGAAGCCGCGTCGCCTCGATCGATCTTATACGACAGGCATAGTCCAGCACCACGTGGAGACTCGAATGACCCGACGCATCTTCGCTCTCGCTCTGGCCGCGACGGCGTTCGCGTGCAAGGAGCAGCCCCGTCGCAACGCCGACGGAAGTCCCGCCCTCAGTTATGCGGCGCAGGATTCGCTGCTGAAAGTCAAGGACAGCGTAATCGCCGACAAGACCCGCCAGCTCAGCGAGCAGAGCTCGATCATCGGCGACGCCGCGACCAGCGCGCGGCTGATCAACGACATCGACAAGGATCTCGCGAACGTTCGGCTCAAGACCAGCAAGAAGGCGACGGCGAGCAACGTGGCCGAGACCGAGGCGAACGCGTCGAGCAAGCTGGAGACGATCCAGGCGAAGATCGGCGTGCTGATCGCGCGGCTCAACGCGAGCGAAGCGCGTGTCCGCAAGCTCCGCAACGACCAGCTCGCGCATGCGAAGGTCGATTCGCAGCAGGTAGCCCAGCTCGCCGAGTACGAGCGGTCGATCCAGGATATGAAGGCGACGGTCGAGCGTCAGCAGGCCGAGATCGTTTCGCTCACGCAGCGCGTCGACAGCCTGACCAGCGCGAACACGGTGCTCATCGCCCGCACCAACGAGATGTCGGCCCGTGAGGACTCGGTGTTCGTCGCGATCGGCTCCGAGAAGGAGCTCATGAACCGCGGGCTGATCAAGAAGGAAGGCGGCACGAAGCTGATGTTCGGTCGCGGCAAGACGATCGTCGCCGCTCGCCACCTCGAGCCGACGCAGTTCCAGACGATCTCGAAGCTCAAGGATCTCACGATCAGCCTGCCGGATCCGGACAAGACGTACCGCGTTGTGACCCGCCAGGACATGCATTTCGCCGAGCCGCAGGACCCGAAGAAGGGCATGGTGAAGGGCTCGTTGAAGATCTCCGACCCGAACGCCTTCTGGGGTGGGTCGAAGTATCTGATTCTGGTCGAGCAGTAAAAGCCGGGAAACGGGAAACGGGAAACGGGAAACGGTTAAACGGCGGCTGGTAGCTGGCTGCTCGTGCTGGCTGCTGGATGACGAGAACCCTCGGGATGCTCTTCTCACCAGAAGAAGCATCCCGAGGGTTCTCCGTTTCCCGTTTCCCGTTTCCCGTTTCCCTTATTCTTTCATACGTTCGTACGCTGCCCGGGCGGCTTTCGCAGTAAGCCCAAGCTGGGCACACGCGGCGGCGAGCGCGAGGGGAAGGGCGTCGAGCACCGCCAGCAGAATGTGCTGCGTCCCCGCGCGGCGGTGACCGTCCTTGCTCGCCTCGAGCAGTGAGTTGTCGAGGGCGTGTTGAGTCTCGGGCGACAGCTGCAGCGATTTGCGCTCGTGGCGCTCTTCCTTGTCCGGTAGTCGCTCCACCATCGCCTCGACGACGCGCTTTCGCGAGCCGATGACCTGATCGAGCACGACGACGGCCATGCCGTCGTCGCGGGACGCGAGAGCAAGCAACACGTGCGACAGCTCGACCGTCGCGTGATCCCGCGCGTCCGCCTCCGTGTACGCCGCTCGCAACGTCTCGCGTGCCCTACCGGTGAAGTCATCGACGAGCGCCACCCCGTACGGACTCCGCGACCGGGCATAGCCGGGGGCCGCGGCGTGTGCCGCGAGCGAGTCGACGGATGTCGCGGGCGCCGGCGATCCGAGGAGCGCACGCGTCTCGCCCCGTGCGCGCTCGAGCGTCACGCCCATCGCCGTGAGCGTCTCCGCGCCGATACCCGTCTTCTCGGCCAGGATGCCGAGCAGCAGATGCTCGGTGCCGACGTAGTCGTGGCGGAGGAGGCGCGCCTCGGCCATCGTCAGCTCGAGCACCTTCTTCGCGCGCGACGTATAGGGAAGGTCCGGCCCGACGCGACGCTCGGGATTTCCCGGCGTCACGGCAGCGCGCACGCGGGCGACGATGTCATCACAGCGGGCGCCTAACGCCTCGAGCACGGCTGTCGCCGGCCCGTCGGGTTCCAGCGCGACCGCGATCGCCAGATGCTCGGTGCCCACGTAGTCGTGGTGCATCTCGAGCGCGACCTCACGCGCCCGGCGCAGGACCTGCCGCACGCGATCCGTGAAGTTGTACGCCTGCTGTGCCATGGCGCGGTCTGCCACTCAGTGGTCGTTGCGGTACACGCGGCCGTCCTTCATCACGAACACGACTCGCCGCAGCGCCTCGATGTCCCGCGACGGGTCGCCCTGGACGGCGATCAGGTCCGCGAGCTTTCCGGGTGCGACGGTACCTAACGAGTCACCCATCCCGAGCGCCCGCGCGTTGAGCGACGTTGCCGAGATGATGGCGTCCATCGGCTTTTGTCCACCGTCACGGACACGGCACACGAGCTCCTCGACGTTGTGCCCGTGTGCCCCGGCGACCGCGTCGGTGCCATACACCACGTCGAGGCCGGGCGTGTTGATCGCCTGACGGAACATCTTGGCGGCCAGCGGAAGCGCACGCTCCATCGACGCAAAACCCGAGTCGTTGTAATTGCCGATTCCCTGGTACTTCGCGCGATTGTCGAGATAGTTGCGAAACACGAGGCAGACTTGCGGGTCGAAGTACACCTTCCGCTCCGCGAGCAGCTCGAGCACCTCGGGCGTCGCGAAAACGCCGTGTTCGATCTGCGAGCACCCGGCCATCGCGGCCGCCCGCATGCTCTCGGCGCTGTGCGCGTGGACGACCGACCGCAGACCCACCGCCTTCGCCTCGCCACACGCGGCGGCCAGCTGCTCATCGGTCATGGTCTGTCCGCCGCCCTCCCGAATGCTCTTGGATGCGAACAGCTTGATCACGTCGGCGCCCTGTTCCTTTCGTTGGCGCACGAGTTGGCGGAGCGTATCGGGTCCACCGCTGCGCTCGGTGAGCGGGTTGAGCGACGTCAGGAGTCGAGGCCCCGGAATCCGATCCATCGCGATCGCGGCGCGGAGCGGCTTGTCCTCCGGTGAGCCAAGACTTTGGGAAGTCGTGATTCCCCCGCGCAACGTGGCATTGGCGTTTCCGGCGATGGCGAGGGCACCCTCGAACTCCGTCTCGCCGTCATCCCGGCCGCCGTGATAGCGTCCCTGCGGGTTGAAGTGCCAGGCCAGGTGGTCGTGGGCGTCGATCAGGCCAGGGAGTAGCGTCAGCGACGCCAGGTCGTACACTCGCGCGCCAGCCGGAACGGTCGCGTTAGGTCCCACCGAGACGATCCGCGTGCCCCGCACGACGACGGTCGCATTGGGAATCGTGCGGCCCGTGCCATCCAGCACTCGCGCGGCGCGAATGACGGTGAAGTTTTCCTGCGCCCTGGCGCTGGCGCCGATGCCGATGCTCAGCCACGTGAGGGCGAGAACGCGACGGAAGACCATGAGCGGCTGTGGGTTGGAGTCGCTCATAATCTCTCGTGGCGCACTGAAACTACAAGAAGCCGCCGCAGGATCCTCAGGTGTGCTCGACCGGGATACCCGGAGTCGGTGTGTTAGGCGGAAGGTCGATGATCCTCACGGGCGGGTCTCCGCGGTACGGGACCGGGTCGGGCCGCGGATCGGGCGAGGGGTCGGGATCCGGGTCCGGCTCAGGCCACGGATGGGGATCTGTCGAATGTGCGCGCATTGGTTGGGCCTCGAAGGAAGCTTGGTTGACGCTCGAAAGACCAATTTCCCCGAGAATCCCGTCCGCAAACATCGGGCGCGCCCGTGCCGGCCCGCACCGGGTTAACTCACGGTTAGCTACTCGGCCTCATCCTCTATCCGATTGTTACAAAGCAGCTTGCGACGTACGTCACGCTTGCCGAGTGGCGTGCCCGGTAGGGCGAAAAGTGACGAATGCCGCGGTCGCAAGTCGCATGGTTATGGTGGGTAAATCGCTGGCTGACCGGGTGATCCATACTCCCGCTTGGATCGAGGTGGAGGGTTGCGAAGTCTCGGAGTCAAAGCAATACCTATAGACGAGGGGGATTCCATGCGTCCGCCGGTGGTCCGCAGGTCACCGACGACGATTGCGGCTGGCGGTTCACTATTCGCTTCGCTTGTCGCAGCCACTTTTTGTTGTCTAGAGCCGGCTGGGTGAAGTGACGCTCACACTCTACGAGAAGGTCAGCCTCAATTTCGGCTCCGGTGTCGTCGCGGTCGCCTTGATCGGGACGCTCTCGTACGTGAGCCTCGGGAAGCTCGCGATCGCGACGCGGAGCGCGGGCGACACCGAGGCAGTGCTGGAACAGGTCGAGTCGCTTCGCGCGAGCATCGACGACGCCGGCGTGGCCCAGCGGGACTACCTGCTTGGTGGTCGCTCCAACGACCTCGAACGATTCGAGCGCGCGCGGATGACCGCGCAGCGAAACCTCGGGCGGCTGCAGGCAAGGGTCGCCGAGCACGATTCGAAAAACCGAGTCGATTCATTGGCACCGGCGCTGGGTGCGCATCTCGGAGAGCTCGAGCGGATAGCGATGCTGCGACAGCAGCGAGGGCTCGAAGCCGCCGCGGTCGCGATGCAGGATGAGGACATCGCAGGCACACACGACCGCCTCGACGCGCTGCTCGGCGAATTTCGCGACGATCAGCGACTGTTGTACGCGTCGCGATCGCGCGAGCAGGCAGCGCGGGCGGGCGATGCGGGGATCGTGCTGGCGGTCGGGCTGTTGGTCTCCTTCATCGCAGCGGCGCTCGCGCTCGCGAACATTCGACGCTATCTCGCCGATCGGCGAAAGTTGGAGCTCCAGCGAGCGGCCGTGCTCGAGCAGGAGCAGGCCGCACGCACAGCGGCCGAGGAGGCGAACCGCGCGAAGACCGACTTCCTGCGAATGATCAGCCACGAGCTGCGCACGCCGCTCACGGCGATTCAGGGCTACCTCGAGCTGCTGGAGATGGGCATTTACGGCGGCATGAGCGACGAACAGGTCACCATTCTCCGCCGCATCGAATCGAACGAGCGGCACCTCCTCGCAATCATCAATGACCTGCTCGACTTCGCGCGCGTGGACGCGAAGCGCGTGGAGCTCCGTATTGCGGCGCTTCCCATCCGGGACGTCCGGCTGGCGATCGACCCGGTGTGCCGGCCGCTGATCGACTCGAAGCAGCTCAACTACGCCTGGCACACACCCGGCGATCAGATCATCGTTCGTGCGGATCGGGAGAAGGTGCGGCAGATCGTCGTCAATCTCGTGTCGAACGCGTGCAAGTTCACCCCGCGCGGCGGCTCGATCGAGGTCGAATGCGTATGCCTCGACCGGTTCGTGGAGATACGCGTGACCGACACCGGCCCGGGCATTCCGGCCCACAAGCTCGACGCGATCTTCGAGCCGTTCGTGCAGCTGGACAATGGCCTAACGCGGTCCACTGCCGGCACGGGCCTCGGGCTCGCGATCAGCCGCGAGCTCGCGCGCGCGATGGGCGGGGACCTGGCAGCGACGAGCACATATGGCGACGGCTCGACGTTCACGCTGACGCTCCCGCGCGGGGATGTCGACGCCACTCTGCTCTCCGAGCCTGCCGAAACGGTGACGCGTTCGCTGTGGGAGGCGAGCTCGCACTAAGCCCAAGCGCGCCGAGACGCTCGCGTTGCGACAGCGCTAGCCACCCAACGCCAGCCGGCCCCTGTTATTGTTGTTGGCCACAGGGCGTCCTGGTTGGAGGGTGAGGGAGGGCATGGACTCGGCACTGACAGTGGGTGACATCGCGGCGAGTAGCGCCGCGGCGAGAGCGTCTACGCGTTCCGTCGCGGACCGTGTCACGCTCGGCGTGCTGATCATCGGCGCATTCGCTGTCGTGTTGCTTTCGCTGCCCTACAAGGCGTTCGATCTCGATCGCTTCTTCGTCCCGAAGGAGGCGGCCCTGCACATGACGGCTGCGATCTCGGGACTCATCGTCCTCGCGCGGCGCCGGAGCCCGGATCTCTCCCGGATCGACACGCTCCTCGTCGCGTTCCTCATCCTCGGCGCCGTTTCGGCGCTGTTCGCCCAGAACTGGTGGCTGGCCACCCGCGCGCTCGCGATCACCGCGAGCGGACTCACCGTGTTCTGGGTGGCCCGCACCCTCTCCGCGTCCGGGTATGAACGCGCGTTACTTCCCGGACTCGCCACCGCGATCGTCATCGGCGCGGTGACGGCACTCCTTCAGGCGTATGGCATCGAGCCGGAATACGTGAGTCTCAGCCGCGCCCCGGGCGGGACATTCGGTAACCGGAACTTCATGGCCCACCTTTCGGCCATCGGTACGCCGATAATTCTCCTCTGCGCCCTGGAGGCCCGGCGCGCGTGGGGGGCGGCGCTCGGAACGCTCGGCATGGCTTTCGTCGCTGCGGCGCTGGTGTTATCGCGATCGCGTGCGGCGTGGCTGGCACTCATGGTGGGCGCTGCGCTCATGGCACTGCTGGGCTGGCGGATGCGAGATGTCTGGACAGACGTATTGCGGAGACGCCGGCTGGTTGTCTTAGGCGGTGCATCGATCGTCGCGGTGATCGGCGCACTCGTGCTTCCGAACGCCCTCGAGTGGAAGAGCGAGTCGCCGTATCTCGACTCGGTGCGCGGTGTCGTCAACTATAAGGAAGGCAGTGGGGCGGGCCGTCTCGTGCAGTATCGCAATTCCATTCGGATGGCGGCGGCGCATCCGGTGCTGGGCGTCGGCCCGGGTAACTGGGCAGTGGCATACCCGAAATTCGCGTCGCGCAACGACCCGTCGCTCAACGACGAGGGCATGACCTCCAATCCGTGGCCGAGCAGCGACTGGGTGGCGTTCGTGGCGGAGCGCGGGGTCGCGGCGGTTGTGATCTACGCGCTGGGGTTGCTCACGTTGCTCGTCGGCGCCTGGGTTCGCGCGCAGTCCGCGACGACGGCGCACGATCGGCTCGGCGCCGTAGCGCTCGCAGCGACGGTGGTGATCGCGGCGATCGTCGGTGCGTTCGACGCGGTGCTGCTGATAGCGATCCCGAGTCTCTTTCTCTGGTCGATCGTCGGGGCCTTGTCGCCGGCCGGAAAAAGACGGGCCACGCTTCCGGCGACCGTTCGGGGCCCGGTGTTAGGCATCGCCGTCGTGGCGGCCGTGCTCGTGGTCCTTCGCTCCAGCGGCCAGATCGCTGCGATGGCGGTGTACACCTCGGCCACGACGACCGGCCAGGCGGCGCGGGCGGCGCTGTTCGATCCGGGTAGCTTCCGGATCAACATGCGGCTCGCTGAGTCCTATGCGGCGCGAGGCGACTGCAAGCGGGTGCGTCAGTACGCGGGCGCGGCGCGGGAGCTGTATCCGAACGCGGCGGGGCCGAGGCGATTGCTGAAGAAGTGCAGGGATGGGGGATGAGGGATGGGGGATGAGGGCTTCCGCTCTTAACCCTCATCCCTCATCCCTCATCCCTCATCCCCCTTCCTCATTTCCCGGCACTCGACTTCTCGAGCTGCTTGAGCTCGCGACGAACCGCCTCCACCTGCGGTCTCAGTGCGGGATCGACGTCCGTGCGGAATGCGAGGTACTGCCGATACGCTCTGATCGCCTCCTCGCGCTCGCCGGCAAGTGCGGCGAGACGACCCTGCTCGCGCAGCTGCGTCGCGAGATACGGGTTGTCCTGTACCCACGCGTCCGTACGGCGGCGCGCGGCAGCGAGCGCGGCGCGCGTGTCGCCGACCTTCTCGAACAATCGCGCCGCGATGAGATTCTCGAACGACGTGCGACCCGCATTCGCGGTCGCGTAGTCCAGCGCGCGGAGCAGCGAGTCCAGACGCAGCGTGATGGCGCGGAGGTCCGGGCTGTGTGCGACATCCGCATGCATCGCCTCGATCGCCGCGATCTCCACCTCGGCCTCGGTCTTCCGCGCGCCGGAGAGCGAGCGCGCGATCGCGCGAAGGCGATCGATGCTGCGGCGCGTCTGCGACGTGTCGCCATGCGCGAGACGCCACGGCTCGAGCACGCGCGTCGCGGCGCGCTGGTTGGCGCGCCGCGACGAGTCGCTCGAGACCGGCCCGATCTCCCAACGAGCAAGCGCCCGCACGCCGGCCAGCGCCGCCGCTGTGTCGCCATCGGCGATGAGCGCGTCACGAACCTCGAGGATCGGGATGTTCGCGTCGGTCGCGCTGTCGCCGGACGCCAGGAGGTGGGCGAGCGCCGACGACGGGCGCCCCGACACGAGCTCGAAATCGTGCGCGAGCCGCTCGATCCTGCGACGCGCCGCATCGCTGGTTTCCTTCGCCAGCGCCGTATCGATGCCGCGCCTCACGTCGGACGTACCCGTGCCGTCGTAGAACGCGATCTGGTCCATCCCGTAGACGTACTGCGACAGGTCGATCGAGTCGGCGATCGCGCGGGCGCGCGCCGAATCGCCAAGTACGTACGCCTTCTGCCATCGGTGAAGGACGTACCAGTAACGCGAGGTGTCCGCCGCGAGGCGCAGCCGCTCGAACCGTCGGGCGTCGGCCGTGTCGCCGAGCGAGAGCGAGAGCGGCAGCGCGTGGACGTAGCCGACGACGTAGGTCGAGTCGATCTCGGACGCACGGCGGAACGACTCGAGCGCACGCTCCTGCGGGTTGGGCACGTTGAGCACCCAGCCGTAGTGAAAGATGTGGTCGCCTAACAAGTACCAGGCGTCGGCGCGGTCCGGCGCCATGGCGAGATATCGCTCGCGGGCCTGAAGAAGCTCCTGCGCGGTGGGTGCTTCCGGATAGCGAGGACCCGCCACCGCGAGCAACAGCGCCTGATCGCGCTGGCTGAGTCGGGCGCGCTCGCGCCAGGCGATGTCGAGGCCGCGCTGCTGCAGCGTGGCATCGCCGTACCACGAGGACGCCATGCGCAGCCCCAGCGCGGCGAGCGCGAACGTCGAGTCGGCGTCCAGCGCCCGCTCGAAGTCCTTCGCGGCGCCCACCACGTCCACTCGGCGCATCTTGGCCTGGCCATCCAGGTAGGCACGCAGGGCGGGGAGCGATGTACTCGTTAGGCTCGCCCGCGCCGAGGCCCCTTCGGCGGACGTCTCGGCGAGGAGGTGGGCGGCGAGTCGATCCACGAGCCACGCCAGGCTGTCCGGCGGACCCTCGACGCTCAGCTTCGCGATCGAATCCCCGCGAGTCGAGCCGAGCAGCGATGCGGTGAGCACGATGCGATTCGGTGTCCCCACGACGTCGCCAAGCAGAAGTCGCCCCGCCCCGAGACGCCGCGCGAGCGCCAGGTCATCATCACGAGACAGCTCCGCCGATTCCGACCCGCCAGCCTTTCGCCAGGCGTCGAGCAGTTGCCGGGGGTCGGTCGCGCGGAGTCCGCCCTCCCCGGTCAGCTTCGCCGCGAGCAGGTCGAGCATGCCCTCGCGCAGGTAATAGAGCGCGGGATCGGCTGACGCGACGCGGAACGGGACCACCGCGACGGTCGCGGGGTCGAGCGCAGGGCCTCGGCTTCGAAATCGTTCCCAGATCGCCCATCCGCCAACTGCTACCGCGATGACTACCGCGGCGACGACGGCCATCGTGCGCCCACGGAGGCTCGCTTTCGCAACCGGCGGGAGCGTGCTCCCGTCACTCGAGAGGTCGACCCGGTCGAGCGCGCGGACGATCTCGTCTGCGGTCTGCGGCCGATCGGCGGGGTTCTTCGCCAGACACTTCATCACGAGTGCCGCGAGCGTTGGCGGTACGCCCGGCGCCCGTGTCTGCAGCGGCACGGGCTGTTCGGTCAGCTGTGCCGACAGAACCTCGTGCGGGGGTCGTCCGCCGAACGGCGGATTCCCGGTGAGGAGCTCGTACGCCATTGCACCGAACGAGTAGATGTCGATGCGATGGTCGGCATTGGGATCGGCGGCAACCTGCTCGGGCGCCATGTACGCCGGTGTCCCGAGCGAGTTGCCGACGCGCGTGAGATGCTCGCCGCCAAACGTCCGAGACGACGACAGGGCTTTCGCGATACCGAAGTCGGTGACGGCGGCGGACCCGCCGGCGACGAGGACGTTGTCGGGCTTGATGTCACGGTGGACAACCCCGTGCTGGTGCGCGTACGCGAGCGCGCGGGCGACGTCGCGCAGCACGGCGACGGCATCGACCACCGGCAGAGGCTTTCCACCGTCGAGCCGGCGGCGAAGGGACTCGCCGGCGACGTAGGGCATGGTGAAGTAGGGCAGCCCGTCCGTTTCACCCGCGGCGAGCACCGGGACGATCTGTGGGTGCTGGAGCTGTGCAGCGACGAGGATCTCGCGGTGGAAGCGGTCGCTGTTGACGCCCGCGGCGAGGTCGGGCGAAAGCACCTTCACGACGACCTCGCGGCCGAGTCGCATGTCGTGGGCGACGAAGACGCGCGACATGCCGCCCCCGGTAAGCTCGCGATCGAGCCGGTAGCTCTCGCCGAGACTGGCCTGAAGGCGGTCCCGTAGATCGGTCATAGATGTCGATATCGCATCTCCGACCGGAATGTAGGGGAGTCGACGCCTTGCCGGGAATCCGATCAGGGTTGCCGCTGCGGGCTGCGTGCGGCTGCAAGAGACGCAGCTATCAGCCATCAGCCATCAGCCATCAGCCGCCCTCGGCAGCCAGCGTCAGCCAGCAGCCGCTGTTCCCCCGTCGCCCGTCCCCGTCAGTCGCAGTCGCCAGTCGCCAGTCGCCCGTCCCCGGCAGTCGCCAGTCGCCAGTCGCCAGTCGCCAGTCGCCAGTCGTTAGGCACTCCCCCACGCACCCAGCTGCTGCCTCACGAGCACCAGCTGCCCGATGTGGTACGCGTTATGGTCGGCCACGAGCAGGATCTCGCGAATGTACGTCTGGCCGGTGCCGTGCGGAATCTTCGCGAACAGGTCGATCGATTCGTCCATCGCCAGTGCTTCCATGGCCGCGCGATCCTCACGAAACGCGCTGATCGAGTCATCCCACGCGGTGTCGGACGGTGGTGCGGGGGACTTCGGCCAGTAATCCGCGGGCCAGTTCATCTCCTCGTACTTCGGGTTGCGACAGAAATCGAGGATGTCGCGCTGCGTGATCCGCAGGTGCTCGAGGAGCTCCCAGGCGGAGTGAGGGAATCCCTCGACGCGCACGCCCCGCAGCTTCGACGCGAGGCCCTCCACGGCCTTCTCGAAGCCGACGTGGGCATCCTGCCAGGAGAGAATACGGCGGAGCTGAGCGCGAAGCGCTGGAGAGGAGTCGGACATGTCTCAGGGGGCTGTGGGCCAGGACAGAAACGGCGAAGGCCACCAACGCGCCCTAACGCGGTGGTGGCCTTCTCAGACCGAACGGCGCGGTGGTCGTCGGTCAGCCATTACAGCGAGCGTACCAGCGAGCCTTAACGGCTCCCGGCGATCCGCGCCGTACTAGGGTCAGTAGACAATGGATCACCTCCTCGGATTCGCGGGTGAGACTTGAGGGTGACGGACCAAATGTAATGCGTCGGCCCGCAAAGTGGGCAAGGCTTCGAGGCCGTTCGTCGTGTGGGTATCCGCCACTGCTCCGACCGTCATACCTCTCTGGTTGCGACACCCGGTTTGGCGGCGTCATCAAGGGATGGCGCGCACACCCTCGATCGGAGAGCTGCTGCTTGGCGGCGTGATCGTCGCGCTCGTGGGGTTCGTCGGGTCGCAAGTGCTGGCCTCGCCGCGCCGGATCGTCCGCGAGTCGCGCTCGCTCACGGCTCGCGACAGCGCGGCCATCGTCACACAGTACAGGAGCCGGATCGCCTCACGCGGCGACCAGTATTCCGCGCCCGAGTGGCTGTCGCAGGTTCAGATCGCTCGGCTCGAGGCAGCGGCCGAGCGGGACGTTCGCGGCCAGGATTCGGTGGTGCGACCATCGCGAGATTCCCTGCGCGCACTCGTCGCGTCTCTCGAAACCGGTTCCTATCTCGCCGCGATGTTGGCGGAGGATGGCGGCATCGTCTCCCGATGGCACGAGCGAGCCGAGCCGATTCGGGTCTGGGTGCAGCCACAGTCCTCCGAGGCGGGGTTCTCGCCGGACCTGATCGGCCCGACGCGCCGCGCGTTCACGGTGTGGAACGACGTCGACATCGGTGTCGCATTCGAGCTCGTGGATGATTCGACGCAGGCGGACGTGCACGTGACGTGGCGGGCGCGGATGCCCAAGGCGCGGCAGCTCGGAACGACGTTTCGGATGACCGGTGGCATGGGGTGGATCGCGTTCGCGCACGTGCAGCTGTCGACGGCGTACGACATCTACACCGTGCAGAACGCGGCGCGTCACGAGGCGGGTCACGTCCTGGGGCTGGATCACTCGCCGGAAGTGCGGGACATCATGGCGGCGGAGACGGAGGGGAGGCAGTACCAGCTGACGGATCGCGATCGTGCGACGGCGCTCGCGCTCTACCGTCTTCCCCCAGGGAGAATTCCTTCAACGCCGATGCCTGAACACCGATGATTGATGACTCGCAACTGATTGACTGGCATTATTGACTCGAGTCGAAATGCCAGTCCTGAGTGATGAGTCATCAGCGATTGGTGTTCAGGCATCAGTGTTTGTCTGGCATCTAGGTTTCTCCGATGTCCCTGCCATTCGAGATCCGGCCCTCGCCCATGCAGGGCCTCGGCGCATTCGCGACCGAGGTCATTCCCGCCGGCGTTAGGCTCATCGAGTACACCGGCGCTCGGCTCACGCCCGCGGAGGCCGAGGCCCGCTACCCGGATGTCCCCGGGGAACGGCACCACACGTACCTGTTCGCCATCGACGACGACGACGGCAACGAGGTCGTCGTCGACGCCGCGGTTGGCGGTAACGAGGCACGCTTCATCAATCACTCGTGTGCACCGAACTGCGACGCCGTGGTCGAGCGCGGTCGCATCTGGATCGAGACCCTTCGCGAGGTCGTGCCGGGCGAGGAGCTCGCCTATGACTACGCGTACGTGCTCGAGGAGCGGCACACGCCGGCTGCGAAGCGGCGCTTCCCGTGCCACTGTGGCGCCCCGACGTGCCGGGGGACGATCCTGGCGAAGAAGCGTTAGGTGACTGGTGACTGGTGACTGGTGACTGGCGACTGGCGACTGGCGACTGGCGACTGGCGACTGGCGACTGGCGACACAGCGGCTGGTGGCTGGCTGCTCGTGCTGGCTGACGCTGGCTGATGGCTCGTTGGGCTAATAGCAGCAGCTTGCAGCACGCGGCAGTAGCGCGCAGCACTCGGCTACCAGCCCAGCAGCCGCCCGCAGCACGCAGCGGCTAGCAGCGAGCAGCCGCCCGCCGTTCCCATTCGTCGCCCGTGTCCGTCCCAGTGCCTCCGCGGCCGGCGCGCTGATCGCCGCCGGCACGGTACCCGCACTGTCGCTCGACGGCACGGCGTCCGAGCGGCCGCCGCAGACTGCGAGAGTCGACCGCGATCAACATACTTCGATAGTGCCGATGCTCTCACGCTTCATTGGCGCCCTTCATCGCTGGGCCGAGTCGGGCTGGGCTGGTACGGCCACGGCCACGTGGGAGGTGCTGCAGAGCTCCGCCGTCCCGGGGCCGAGCGGAGCGGTGTTCGCCCCGCTGGCGCTCGCGGACCCTGAGCGCGCAGCACGGCTGGCCTGCTGGGCGGTGGCCGGGGCCGTTGCCGGCGGCTGCATCGCCTACCTCATCGGCGCACAGGCGTTCGAGAGCCTCGGGCACCCACTCCTCTCCGCGTTAGGTGTGACCGAGGCGAGGCTGCTCTCGACCGCGGGGATGTTCGCGCGACACGGATGGTTCCTGGTGTTCGTCGCGACGATCTCCCCGCTGTCCACGAAGCTCACGTGCATCGCCGCCGGCGCGTTCGGATTGCCGATTCCGGAGTTTCTGCCGGCCCTCGCCGTGGGGCGCGCGATCCGATTCACGGTGCTGACGCTGCTGCTGCGGTTTGCCGGCGAGCGAATCGTCAGACGGATGGGGGATGAGGGATGAGGGATGAGGGATGAGGGATGCGGGATGCGGGATGGGGGATGGGCGAAGCGGACGACGGAGACGAACTGCCGGGACGGGGACGGGCGACGGGCGACGGGCGACGGCTGAACAGCGGAAACCGTCGGGACGCCAATCACGCCTAACAGCCGGCGTCAGCCAGCAGCCAGCACGAGCAGCCAGCCACCAGCCGCCGTCTAACCGTTTCCCGTTTCCCTTTCTCCCGTTTCCCTTTCTCCCGTTTCCCTCTTTCCGTTGTCAAATCGACCATGCGCAACGTCGCGGGCACATGGGTCGCAACGAGGGTGATCTTCACCTGTCAGGAGCACCCATGCCCGATGCCACACGCACCGTGTCCGACCACCTGCTCGACCGTCTCGACGCATGGGGCGTCCGGCGGCTCTTCGGATTTCCAGGCGACGGTGTCAATGGCGTGATGGGCGCGCTCAATCGTGCCGGTGATCGGTTCGAGTTCGTGCAGGTCGCCCATGAAGAGCTTGCCGGCCTCATGGCGACGGCGCACGCCAAGTTTGCCGGCGGCGTCGGCGTCTGCATCTCGACGAGCGGGCCCGGCGCGATACACCTGCTCAACGGGCTCTACGACGCCAAGCTCGACCATCAACCCGTCGTCGCGATCGTCGGGCAGCAGGCGTTCGCCGGCGTCGGCGGCAGCGCACAGCAGGAGACGAACCTGCGCGCGATCCTCCAGGACGTCGCCTCGAGCTACCTCGAGGTCGTCTCGAAGCCGGAACAGCTCGCGCACGTGATCGACCGGGCGTTCCGTGCGGCGTTAGGCAACCGGACCGTGGCGGCAGTCATCCTGCCGCACGACGTGCAGCTCGAGCCGGCGATCCCCGACCCGCCGAAGAAGCGTGGGCACCAGCACTCCGCGCCCGGGTTCACGCCATCCACGCCCGTTCCGCCTGACGAGCTGCTGCGTCGCGCCGCGGACGTCATCAACGCCGGGCGAAAGGTCGCCATGCTCGTCGGTGCCGGCGCGGCCCACGCCAGCCGGGAGGTCGAGCGCGTGGCCGAGCAGGTGGGAGCCGGGGTCGCGAAGTCCTTGTTAGGCAAGGCGGTCGTCCCGGATGACCTGCCGTACGTCACCGGCTCGGTCGGGTGGCTCGGTACGGCGGCGAGCAACCGCATGATGCGCGAGTGCGATACGCTCCTCATGGTCGGCACGAACTTCCCGTACACCGAATTCCTGCCGGAGCCAGGGAACGCGCGCGGCGTACAGATCGACGTCGAACCGCGGAACCTCGCGCTGCGATACCCCATCGAGGTGCCGATCATCGGCGACGCGGCCGACGTGCTCAGGCGACTCCTGCCGATGCTCGAGAACAACCGCGAACAGAGCTGGCACGCGCAGATCGAGGGCTGGGCGCGCGACTCGTGGCAGGCGGCCGAGCGTCACGCGCACGCGCCGGCACACCCGGTCAACCCGCAGGTCGTCGTGTGGGAGCTCGGCACTCGGCTGCCTGACAACGCCATCTTGACCGCCGACTCGGGGACGTCGGCGGTGTGGCTTGCGCGCTGCATCCGGATCCGGCGTGGGATGATGTCGTCGCTGTCAGGCGGTCTCGCAACGATGGGCTGCGCAATCCCGTACGCGCTCGCGGCCAAGCTCGCGCATCCCGACCGACCGGTGTTCGCGTTCATCGGCGACGGGGCGATGCAGATGAGCGGCTTCAGCGCGCTCGTCGACGTGGCGAAGGAGTGGCGCAAAGCGAGAGCGGCCGGACGCCCCTGGGCGAACCAGCAGCTCGTGATCACGGTGCTGAACAACCGTGACCTCAACTATGTCACCTGGGAGCAGCGTGCGATGGACGGCGACCCGCGCTACGTGGCGTCCCAGGCGCTTCCGGACCTGTCGTACGCCGAGTTCGCGCGTTCCCTCGACTTCGATGGCGTGCGAGTGGAGCAGCCTAACGACGTTGCCGACGCCTGGGATCGCGCGCTGGCCAGCGACAGGCCGTTCGTGATCGACGCGGTCGTGGACCCCTCGGTCCCGACGCTGCCGCCGGAGCTCGAGCCGGAAACCGAAGACAAGCTCGCGAAGGCGCTGGCCGAGGATCCGGATGCGGAGGCGGTGCTGGAGCAGCTGCAGTTGCAAGAGGTGGGACAGAAATGACGGGAAACGGGAAAAGGGGAAACGGGAAACGGGAAACGGGAAACGGAGAACCCTCGGGATGCTCCTTCTGGTGAGAAGACCATCGCGAGGGTTCTTGTCATCCAGCAGCCAGCACGAGCAGCCAGAAACCAGCCGCCGTGTAGCCGTTTCCCGTTTCCCGGCAGTTTCCGTTTCCCGGCAGTTTCCGTTTCCCGGCAGTTATGGTTTCGTCGCGCTCAGCTGCTCGGCCAGCTTCACGGCCGAGTATGCGTTGACGATGCCGCCCGTCACCGAGAGCGACCCGAACGGCACCTGCTCGCCGTTCTCCGCGCCGGGACGCACGACCTTCTGATCCGTATAACGAGTTGCGGAATCGAGGATGATCCGCTTCACGTCCGCGGCGGAGAGGTTCGGGAAGTACGACATCAACATCGCCGCGAGCCCGCTCACCACCGGCGCGGCCATGCTCGTCCCACTCTCGCGCTCGTAGCCACCGCCGGGGACCGTGGACAGGATGTCGACACCCGGCGCGAACACGTCCACCTGCGCCTTGCCGTAGTTCGAGAACGGCGCGGCCAGGCTGTCGAGCCCCTTCCACGACGACGCGCCCACCTCGATCCAGTTGTTCGGCCGGCCACCCGACAGATACGCCGGCGTCGGGAAGCTCGGCTTCTCCGCCAGGTTCTCTCCGTCGTTACCGGCCGCGTGGACCATGAGCACACCCTTCGAGTCGGCGTACTTCACGGCCTCATCCACCGCCGCCTTCTCCGGCGAGAACCCCTTGCCGAAGCTCATGTTGATGACCATGGCGCCGTTGTCCACCGCGTAACGAATCGCGTTGGCGATGTCCTTGTCTCGCTCGTCGCCGTCGGGGACGGTGCGAACCATCATGATCTTGACGTTCGTCGCGATCCCGTCGACGCCGCCGGGTGTGCCGCGCACGCCACCGATGATGCCGGAGACGTGAGTGCCGTGCTTCGCGTCGGGGCCCATGACGTCGGCGTTGCCGTAGTTCCGCTGCGAGACGTTCGCCAGGTCATCCCCGACGATCGTGCGCGGATCATACTCGGGGTTGAGGCCGTACTTGGCCTTCGACTCGACGTCCTTCTTGGCATCCTCGAGCTCCTCGGGCGTGATGCCGGCGTCGGCGAGGCGGAGCCACATGACCTTCGCCTGCAGCGCATCCTGGCTGGTGGGCTGGAACGCGCTGACCTTGGCCTTGGTGAGCGACTCCGGGCCCATGGCGCGGTGCAGGATCTCGTTCGCGCGCGTCATCACGGTGGCGATCTGCTGGACCTGCTGCTGCATGTTCTGGTTCTGCTCGCGCTGCTTCTGGTATTCGTCGGTGGCGCGCTTGCAGGTCGCGGCGTCGGGCGCAGGCAGCTTCGCCGTCGGTCCGGCGTTAGGCGTCTTGCTGCAGCGCACGTAGAGCCGGGTGACCTCGAGCAGGTCGTACTGCACGTCCTTGCCGTCCTTGCCGCCGATGAAGTTCCAGCCGCGGACGTCGTCGACGTAGCCGTTGTTGTCGTCGTCCTTGCCGTTGCCGGCGACCTCCTTCGGGTTCGTCCAGAGGTTCGCCTTGAGGCCGACGTGCGCGGTGTCGATCCCGCCGTCGATGACGGCGACGAGCACGGTCCGCTTCGGCTGCTTCCCGGCGAGCAGTTCGCGCTCGGCTCGACGCTCGCTGATGCCGGCAACGCGATCGGACACATCGAGCAGCTGCCAGTCCCGCGGCGCCTCGGTCAGCGGTGTGAAGGCCTTGGGCGCGGCGGATGCCGTGGCGGCCGCGGTCGCCGGGGCCGTCGCCGGTGCCGGCGCGGGCGCTGGTGCCGGCGCCTCGGTGGTGGTCTTCGCCGACGCACACGCGGCGAGCAGGGCGATGGCAGCGAAGCGGAGTGACTTCATAAGAGACGTATCGGTAAAGAGTGTCCGCTCAAGCTAACCTCGCGAGGGTCGGGCTGGCATGCCACCTTGGCCTGCGCATCACGACCGGGAGACCCGGAGCCACGGCCTGATCGTCCCGCACTGCGCCCCAATCGTCCCAGATGCCAACCAACCGGCACGTCCGGGCATCTCACTCGACGTCTCTTCCCAGGACCAGCATGCCAATGAACCGCCGCGAATGGCTCGCCTCGAGCAGCACCCTGCTGGCCGCCGCGTGCGCTCGGCCGAGCCAAAACGCAATATCGTCCAAGGACGATCCGGCCGCGTGGCCGGATATCCCTTCGCTGCTGCAGCTGGCGAGCGTCCCGGGGTTGGCGATCGCCACCGTGCACGGCGGCGAGGTCGCCGTCGAAGGGTTCGGGGTCCTTCGAGCGGGAAGCGGTGACAAGGTCACGGGCGACACCGTGTTCGCGGCCGCGTCGCTCAGCAAGCCGGTCTTCGCGTCCATCGTGATGCAGCTCGCCTCGGAAGGCACGATCGACCTGACGCGGCCGCTCGCCTCCTACCTGCCGCTGCCCAACCCCGCGGACGAGCGCGCGAAAGGCATCACCGCCACCCACGTGCTCAGCCACTCGAGTGGGTGGCGCAACTGGCGCAACGCCCCCGGCGACGCCCTCACCGCCGATTTCGAGCCGGGGTCGAAGTTCTCCTACTCCGGCGAGGGGTACTTCTTCCTCCAGCGTGTCGTCGAGAAGCTCACCGGTCAGGGGCTCGCGCGGCTCGCGCGCGATCGCGTCTTCACGCCGTTAGGCATGACGGCGAGCGGCTACATCTGGCGTCCGGACCTCGACGCGGCGCTGGCGTCGCCGCACACCGGCCGCGGTCAGCCGATGAACAGCTTCGGCGTTCGAGCCGGGAGGGCGTTCGCCGGACTGGTGGCGGAGATGGGCAAGCCCGTGGAGGAGTGGACCGCGGCGGACGTCGAGAAGGCCCTCCCGCGAGTGGACGCGACCATCCCCGTGCTGCCCGACAACATGGTGCCGAACGCCGCGGCGTCGCTCCTGACGACCGCGCGGGACTATGGCGCGTTCGTGAGATGGTTGCTCGGGGCGGGCCCGGTCTCGGGTGGTCGCGCGATCCTCGATCGGATGGTCGTCCAGCGATCGACGATCAACCAGGCGTTAGGCTGGGGCTCGGGGATCGGCCTCGAGCAATCGGGTGGCCGGCACTACGTGTGGCACTGGGGCGACAACCCGGGCTTCAAGAACTTCGTCGTGGCCGAGCCGGCGACGGGTTCCGCCATCGTCATCTTCACGAATGGCAACGCCGGGCAACGCGTGTACGAGCGCGTGATCCGCGCGCGCACCGGTGTCGATCACCCGGCATTCCTCTGGTTGTGATGAACTGCATTGACTTGTTCTTGTCCTTGCCTCGTTACTTACACAGGTACGTCATGGCAACGTCAGGCAATGTCCCCTTGATGGCTGGCCCGTAGCCCGGCGTTTTCGCAGCGGTGTGCTGGTAGACGCTGTTCGATTTTTCGTCGTGGTAGTACGTGTTCTCCTTCACCGCCACGACCTTCTTGCTGCAATCGAACATCGCGACGGTTCGCGACGCCGTGATCGGGCCCTTCGGGGTGGTCACCGGCTTCACGAACGTCACCCGCACCGTCGCCGTCACGATCCCGTCCGCGCCCTTCTTCACGCTCTTCGGGTCCACGTACACGGGATTGCCGACGGACGTCTTGCCGATCTCCTGCCACCTCGCCTGCGCCACGTTAGGCGGCGCAGGCGGAGCGAGCGACAGGGACATGACGAAAAGGAGGTGCACCACAGGAGGCATCGGGTAATGGTCAGCTGGCCCGAAGATAAATCGCGCCTGCTTCCTGCGCACGAATCGCGGCGAACACGCCCGACGGCTGCAGGATCACGCCCGGCACGAGGAAGCTGAGCGCCTGCTTCCGTGCGGCCGCGTCGTCGAGGTTCTCCTTCGACTTCACGAGCTCGACACAGTCGGCGAACGCGAGATTGCACCCGAGCGCGATGCCGCCGCGCGCGATGAACTTGTCGAGCGCCATGGCGTCGAACATCTCTGGCACCTCGCCGCGCGACGATGACAACAGCGCCGGGTTCTTGTCCGTCGGCTTCTGTGTGACCGGGTCGAGCGCGTTCTTCGCCTTGCCGATCCCGTACTTGTCCCAGAACGCCTGCTGCATTGCAAGCGTGATCCCGTTGTGCCGCAGCACCAGTACGGCCGACAGGTCTTTCGGGGACACGCCCATCACGTCCTGGTACTGCTTGCCCCAGATGGTGGCGCGCCACACGCCATACCCGCTGTCGACCTCGGGGACATCGAAGACTGCCTTGTGCTTGCCGGTGATCTTGTTGACCCAGCTGAGGTCCCACTTCTCGCCCTGGGCGGGTGCGGAGACGGCGCCAGCGGAGGCGAGGTCGAACGACAACGGCATGGCGCCCAACATCGCGGCGTTCATCGCCATGGTGCCGAGGAAATCGCGTCGAGTGGTGTCCATATGATCATACTCCGTTGGAGTGGCAGCAGTTGGCCCATATGCCTGACGCGGCAGACATCTACGACAAAAGGGTGCTCGGCTTCTTCGGATCGGCCGGATTATTTGGATCGGCGCCGTGATACGTAAAGCGGGAAACCTGCAAGGATTCCTTCATTCTTTCTCGATCTTCAGATGCGACAAGAAGCCGGCGAGTTCGGGACGAAGTCCAGCGAATCCGGCTCATCCGAAGAAATCCGTTCAGGCGTGGTCCTGCGCCCGGGCTAGCCGCCCGGCGACCCAAACCCGCGCGCCAGTGCCACGGCCACGAAGACGATCGCGACCACAAGGAGCGCTTCGATGTGGCTGATCGTCGCGATCCGGCGACCCGCGCCCCTCGTCATGAGCCGCTCGGCCGATTCGCCAGCGCTGAAGTTCCGGCGCCATCGCATGAGCGTCACCATCGGCCAGGCCTCGAGCAGGAGGATCAGCAGGAACAACCCCATCTTGGCGTGGAAAACCGGGTTCGCGAGGTAGTAAGCCGTCGGCTTCTCGATGCCAGCGACCACCCGCCAGACGCCGGTCACTATCCATAGTAGTGCGGCGATGCCCCACGTCGTGTCGGACCGGAACGCTCGCCGCAGCGCGGCGTTGCTGGCCGATTCCCGCAGCGCCGTGCCGCGGGCGATGACTGCGCCGAGGCCGAGTCCCAAGGCGACGAGATGCAGGGCGGCAAGGGTGATGCGCAACATGCGCACAATTCTACGCGAGAAGTGGGCGACGGGCGACTGCTGAGAACTGGGAACCGGGAACTGGGAACCCGGAACTGGGAACCCGGAACTGGGAACCGAGGCCCTCTACCGGGAGGACGGCGATTCCTCGACTTCGCAGCCGCTTGCTCGGAATGACACGCCTTTGCTGCCGCCTGCCGCCTGCCGCCCGTCGCCCGTCGCCCGTCGCCCGTCGCCCGTCGCCTAACGCGTAATCACTGAATTCGCGTCGGCACCGGCACGTCGAGCTTGTTGCTGGGAAGCCCCGAGAGCTTTACCGCGTTGTAGGAAACGATCCCGTAATGCTCGCCCGTGACCTGATTCGCCGCGACGACGGTGCTGGGGATCGGAATGACCGCGCTGAAAATGCTGATGCCCGTAGGTGCATCGTCGATCGGGTTGTCAGGGTCGATTCCGTTTCCGGAAAGCGTGTTGTTCGTGACGACGTTGTTGTCCACGAACTGGAACGGGGTGTGGCTGTGAATCATGATGCCGCCCTCCCCGTTGTTGTTCGCGGAGTTGCCAATGACCGTATTTCCCCACGCGGCAGCGCCCGGCGGGCCGGCGAACACGCCGATGCCCGCGGCCCCGTTTCCGTTCGAGGTGTTGTGCTGCACCGTGTTGCGATACACGCCGGCGACGTCCGGCGCAGCAGGCGCCTGAAGGCTGAACCAGTGCGAGGCGAGCGTGATCCCGCAGTCGAGCGTGTTGTCCAGCACGGAATTGTCGCTGATCATGTTGCCCGAAGTCGGGCCGTTTTCATCGGTCAACAGAATCCCGCCGACGTTGTCGCGCACGATGTTGTTGCGGACAATGGCGTTGGTTACCGTCTGCAGGTGGATGGCCTCACCGCAGTCATCGGGCTGATCGGCGCACAGCGGATTGAAGGGGCCGTACGTGTCATTCTCGCGAACGAGGTTGTTCTCGATGGTGACTCGCGACGTCTGCACGACGAAGATTCCCTCGAGCCCGGCGTGCTGCACGGTGAAGCCGGTGACGGTCGTGCCTTCAGCGGCCGCTCCAGAGATCACGATGGCATTCGGAGGTGATGACTGGCCCGTGGCGTCGATGGTTGCGCCGTCGCCGACGAGTGACAGCCGCTTCGTGATGCTCACACTTTCGCTGTAGGTCCCCGCGGCGACCGAGATGACGTCTCCCGCGGCGGCCTGCGAGACGGCGTAACTGATCGTGCGGCATGGAGTGGCTGTGCAGTCCCCGGCATCGGTGCCGGTCGTCGAGACGTGCAGGGCAGGCCCGGCCGTCCGACTGAGTGACGGGTTGCTCGGCGCGAGCACACGATCGGCGCCATCCGAACAGGCGACGAAGATCGGGGCGACGAACAGCAGCACAAGCAGGATCGAACGTCGACGCGGTCCATGATATGGATGGGACATGGCACCTCCTGGTTGAGACGAAGTACTCCGGTGTCATCCTCGACCTGGAGTACTCCCAGCAGCGTCCGGGATCCGCCATCATGCGCATCCGCGGCTTTCAGGAACATTTCGGAGGAGCCATGCGCGAGCTCAAATACTTCGTCGCCTGCACGGTTGACCGGTTCATTGCCCGCGAGGACGGCTCGTTCGACTTCTTCCTCGCGGAAGGGGCTCACCTCACGGACCTGGTGAAGCGGTATCCGGAAACCGTGCCCGCGCATCTCCGCGATGCCCTCGGCGTGCGTCCCGCGCACAACTGGGTCGACGCGGTGCTGATGGGGCGGAAAACCTACGAGGTCGGTTTGCCGTTTGGCGTGACGAGCCCATACCCGCATCTCGAGCAGTACGTGTTCTCGCGGAGCATGGTCGTGTCACGGTCGCCCGATGTGACACTCGTGCAGAGCGACCCGCTCGAGTACGTGCGACGGCTCAAGCGTGAACCGGGCAAGGACATCTGGCTGTGCGGTGGCGGCGTGCTGGCGGCGGCGGTGTTTTCCGAGATCGACGAGCTGATCCTCAAGGTGAACCCCGTGATCCTCGGCAGCGGGATCCCGCTGTTCGATGGGCCAGTGGCGGAATCCGATCTCTCACTGGAAGAGGTGAAGTCCTACCCAAACGGGTTCATGCTGACGCGCTATCGTGTGCGCCGATGAGCCTGTCATTCCTCGCTCCGCTCGGAATGACAACCGCTATCCGGCTATCTCGCCTAACGCCCTCGCCGCCGCGCGCCGCACCGCGGGATCAGGATCCGATCTGAGCACGTCGGTCAACGGGACGATCCCGGCCGTGTCCTCTACCTCGCCAAGAGCATGGGCCGCGCTCTCTCGTACAGTCGCGTCCGCGTCCTTGAGAACCTCGATCAGCGGACGTACCGCCGCCTTGCTCTCCATCTCGCCTAACGCCCACGCCGCCGTGGCCCGCACGCGCGGCGACTCGTCACGCAGTCGGGCGACGAGCGGGGCGACGGTATGCGTGTCCCCGGCGAAACCGAGCGCGAGCGCTCCCATCTCTCGCGTTGCGGGCTCGGGTGCGGCGAGCGCCGCGAGCATCGCCTGCGTTGCCGAGGGATCGCGCACACGTCCCAGGATCGGGGCGGCGAGGCGTCGCACACACCAGTCGGAATCGGCGATGGCCGTGCGCAGGAGCGGGACAGCGCCAGCACTGATTCCCCGCTCGTGAATCCACTCGACGACGTCGCCGGCGACCGAGTCGGCCGCTCCGCCCGCGATGAACGCGCCGCTGCTCGACCAGCCGGAGTGCCCGTCGATCGTTCTCGCTGCGAGCTCGCAGACGAGCGCATTCGTCCCGCGCGCCGCCTGGAGCAGCGCTCGGACGCGTGCCGAGTCGGCCGGCTCCCGCCGCGGTGCGGGCTGGAACGCCGAAGCGGGGAGCGGCACGAAGACTGACCGTTCGACGACCACTCCCGCGTTCGACCCACCGCCCACCCGCGCAACCGCCGTTGCCGCGATCACGACCGCGGGCACTGCAACGAGCCATCCGATCGCGTGTCTCATGGCGCCTCTCTTCCGGTGAGCCTAACGCTTCTTGCCGAGCGCTTCCGCGGCGAGCTTCCGGATCTCCGGATCACCGTCCTTGAGCAGCCCGGCCATCACCTCGACGGAGCGGGCGCCACCGATGCTGGACAGCGCTTCGACGGCGGCCCGCTTCACCTCGACGTCGGCGTCCTTCGTGAGCGGAACGAGCGCGGGCACCGCTTCCTCGTCCTCCAGGTTTCCCAGCGCCTCCGCCGCGGACTTCCGCACCTCGCGGTCTTCGTCCTTGAGCGCGGCGATCAGCGCGGGCGGTGCCTTGCCCAGCTCATCGAGATCACCGATCGACTCGATCGCCTGCCGCCGGACCTCGACGTTCGCATCGCGCAGCGCTGCCTCGAGCGCCGGCAGCGCGCGCTTGTCCTCGATGTTGCCGAGCGCCCATACAGCCTGCTTGCGCACCTCGACGTCGGCGTCCTTCGTCACCGGAACGAGCGCGTCGATGGCATCCTTGCTCTGAATCTCGCCGAGCGCCCAGGCGGCCTGCTTGCGCGTCTCGGTGTCCGCGTCCTTGAGCGCGGGAACGAGCATCGGGACGGCGGCTGGCGACTCGAGCTCGCCGAGCGCCCACACCGCCTGACGTCGGACTTCGGCGTCGGGGTCGCGCACGACGGCGCCGAGCGCTTCCACGGCACGCTTGTCGTCGATCTCGCCTAACGCCCAGGCGATCTTCGCGCGCACGGCGCCGACCTTCTCCGAGCCGAGCGCGGCAATCAGCCCCGGCACCGCGCGCGGGCTGTCGATCTCGCCTAACGCCTCGGCCGCTGCTTCACGGACGCGGGCGTCGGTGTCATTCCTGAGCGCCGCCACGAGCGCGTCGACGGCGCGTGGGTCGGACAGGTTGCCGAGCGACTCGACGGCTGCCAGTCGCACTGCCGCGTCCTCGTCCTTCAGGACGGCGAGGAGCGCCGGCACGGCGGTGTCGCGCTTCTGCGTCACGGCCGGGGCTTGCCGGTCCGTTGGTGGAACGTCCTGCAGCGCGTGCTCGACTACGCCAGCGACCGAAGCGACCGGTTCGACATCAGCCTCGTGCGACGCGGATGAACGGGAGGTTTCCTGGCGATTGGTGCTGCGTACTTCGGCGTTAGGCGTCGTCGGGGCTGCTGGTCCCGCGGCGGCGATCGCCACAGCCGGCGCGGCAAAGGACAGCGCGACCAGCGCGGCCCGCGTTGCGGTGAGCACGTTGCGTCCTGTGTCTGGGGAGAGAATCGCAAGCAGCCGGCCCTCGAAGTCGGACCGGCGTGCCATGGCCAATGCCACGGTCGCAGTTGCAGACGAGCGCATGGTTCGGGCGATCTCGAGAAGGTCGCCGGCGTAGTCCGAAGGGCGCGTGCCCGCCGCGACGACCAGCGCGTCGCAGGCCCGCTCGGACTCGATTCGCACGTGACGGGCCGCGAGCCTGACGAGCGGATGGAACCAGTACACCACGCACGCCAGCTGAACGACCGCGTTCGTCACGAGGTCGCGTCGCCGCACGTGCGCGAGCTCGTGCAGGAGGACCGAGCGGCGCCGCTCCGGCGTCCAGTCCGCGGCCGAATCGGGCAGGACGATCACCGGCCGAAGCAGGCCGGAGGTGAACGGCATCGCGGCTTCGGCGCTGATGACGACTCGCACGTCCGCGTCGGCGCCAATGGATGCACGCGCTTCGTCGACGAGCTCCTGCCAGTCGTCATCGGCGGGCACCGATCGCCGAACGATGCGGCGGACATTTGCCACACCGACGAGGAGTCGGCCGGTCATCCAGGCCATGCCCGCGAGCCACGCGAGAATCAGGAGCGTCGCGGGATCGACTGGACTGGCGACTGGCGACTGGCGGCTGGCGGCTGGCGACGAAATGCCGACGACGGGGGACGGGCGACGGGCGACGGGCGACTGCGTTGGCGTTGCGGGTGACTCGACGTCCAGCGCGAGCTGCGTCGACTTGGCAGTTGCGATCGCGACCGCGGGATCTGCTGTCGGCGCGGGGGCGAACGCGTCGCGAGCCGCTGCGAGCGTCGTCAGCTCGAGACGCCATGGGAGCTGCGCCATCGCGGGCAGAAGGAGCAAGCCGCCGACCGCGAGGCTCCAGACCAGATGGCGCGCCGCCGCGGGAGAGCGAGCGAGGAGACGCGTTAGGCACGCGGCGATCAGGACCAGGAGCGTGCCCTTCGTGAGCACGCCGGCGATGAATGGCACGCGGCCGAGTGCGTCGAGGAGCGGCGAGATAGCAGCGAGCGTCGTGCTCATGGTCAACGTCCCTCCTGACGCGCCTTGCGGACCTCGGCGGCGAGTCGTTCGAAGTCGGCGGCCGAGAGTGAGTTGTCGGACATCTGCAGCAGGGCGACGACGGCGCTCTCGGCGGACCCGTCGAAGAAGGTCTGCAGCAGATGGTTCAGCGCTGCGCGGCGCGCGCGGTCCCTCGGGACGGCGGGGAGGTAGACGTAGCGCGGGCCATCCTGCTTGTGACGCACGTGGCCCTTTTCCTCGAGCACGTTCATGGTGGCGCGCACGGCGGAGTAGCTCGGCGGGTCGGGGATCTGCGCCATGACCTCCGCGACGGTGGCTTCGCCGTCGCGGTACAGCACGTCCATGATCTGGCGCTCGCGCCGGGTGAGCTTGGCGCCCGGGGAAACGGATTTGGGTCGGGGAGGGGATTCGGGCATGGCGCGTGTGAGTGCTAGAAAAGCAGCAGCGTGCTGCTTATCTAGCATCGTCGTACGGCCGCTGTCAATGTCGAGTTTCAGCTCTCGGCCGGCCCGCATCCAGGACAGAGGCTGCACGGATCATGCGGAAAACAGCTGATCCACAGCAGATGGCGTCCACCCACCACCCCGAGCCCCACACCCGAAGAGCCGAAGAGAATGAACGTCTCGGGCGGTAGTGCAGCGGCTTCCCCGAGGCTGTTGAACAACCAATCCCGGCCGCTTGCGCGAGGAGCCCTGAATCCAGATGGAGCGATCCGCCAGATCGCCGTTCAGGATCCGCCTGATCCGTTTCCCTGCTGTTGCGGAGTCTCGCCCAAATAGGATGCCGACTTGCGGGCGATGCCAACGCAAGCGCCCATTTCTGCGTTGGAGGCATACATCACATGAAGAGATGTGTGCCCACCGCGTCATCGCGATGGTGCCCGCGAGTACTCCAACCCAGGGATGTATATGCGACCCAGCTTGCGTGTGATCACGCCAGCTGCGCTGGCCATCATGTATGGCAGCGCCTGCTCGAAACAACCGGCTCCATCTCCAGCGCCGGCACCGGCGCAGAACACGGCGCAGCGCACGCCCGAGCGATCCGATTCCGGGCCGGCAGGGAACCCGGCGGGTGGCCGGCAGGCCGGGCAGGGAGCGGGCGCCGGTGCTCAGCTGCCCGAGCCCAACCCCAAGCCGTACTCCCGCGTCGTGACGGCGGACGCGAAGACGCGGAACGGCCTGTTCAAGGTGCACCGCGTGGGGAACCGGCTCCTGTTCGAGATCCCGCGCAAGGAACTCAACCGGGATCAGCTGCTCGTGACCGAGATCGCGAAGACGACGTTAGGCGTCGGCTACGGTGGCCAGGCGTTGGGCAACCGCGTCCTTCAGTGGGAGAAGCGCGACAACCGTGTGCTCCTGCGCAGCAAGTCGTACGAGGTCATGGCGAGCGACACGACGTCGCCGGTGGTCGGCGCGGTGCAGGCCGCGAACGTCGACGCGATCCTCGCGGTGTTCAACGTCGAGGCGTACGGACCCGACAGCTCGATCGTGATCGACGTCTCGCGGCTCTTCACGCAGGTGCCGCTCGAGTTTTCGCCGGCGCAGCGCATTTCTCCCCGCGCGCAGCTCGACCCGACGCGGAGCTTCATCGAGCGGGCCGTGTCGTTCCCCGACAACGTGAACGTCGAGACCACGCTCACGTTCAACAACCCGCCGGCGCCGCCAGGGCAGGGCGGAGGCGGAAATCAGCCGCAGCGTGGCGGCTTTGGACAGAACGGGACCACGGCGCCGAGTGCGACGGTGGTCATGTCGTACAGCATTCACAAGTTGCCGGAAGTCCCGATGATGCCGCGGTTGTGTGACAACCGCGTGGGCTACTTCTCGATGAGCGTGATGGATTACAGCCGTCCCGATCAGAAGGCGGCGGAGCGCTGCTTCATCGCGCGGTATCGGCTCGAGAAGAAGGATCCGGAGTCGCCGCTGTCGGAGCCGGTGAAGCAGATCGTGTACTACATCGACCCGGCCACGCCGAAGGAATGGGTGAAGTGGCTGATCAAGGGTGTGGAGGACTGGCAGCCGGCGTTCGAGGCGGCGGGGTTCAAGAACGCAATCGTCGCGAAGGAAGCGCCGAAGGATCCGGACTGGTCGCCGGAGGATGCGCGCTACTCGGTCATCCGGTGGTTGCCGAGCACGACGGAGAACGCGAGCGGGCCTAACGTGCACGACCCGCGGAGCGGCGAGATCCTCAACGCGCACATCCAGTTCTACCACAACGTGATGACGCTGGCGCGGACGTGGTACTACACGCAGGTGGCGGCGCTGGACCCGCGCGCGCGGACGTTCCCGCTGCCGGACAGCCTGATGGGCCGGCTGCTGGAGTACGTGGTGGCCCACGAGGTGGGACACACGTTAGGCTTCCAGCACAACATGAAGGCGAGCTCGTACTATCCAATCGACAGCGTGCGGAACGCGAGCTTCGTGAAGCGCATGGGTCACACGCCCACGCTCATGGACTACTCGCGCTTCAACTACGTGGCGCAGCCCGAGGACAAGATCGACGTGGCGGATCTCGTGCCGAAGATCGGGCCGTACGACATCTGGGCGACGCATTGGGGGTACGCGCCGATCGAGAACGCGAAGACGCCTGACGACGAGCGAAGAATTCTCGACACGTGGGCGCGCGAGCAGGACACGAAGCCGTGGTTGAGGTTCTCGACGTCGGGGACGTTCGGCGGCGATCCGGGCGAGGAGACCGAGGCGGTTGGCGACATCGACGCCGTGAGGGCCACCGAGTTGGGGATGAAGAACCTCAAGCGCGGCATGCAGTGGCTCGAGCAGGCGACGGTGAAGCCGCTGGAGGACTTCGACGAGCTCGCGCAGCTGTACGACCGGATGGTAGGTCAGTGGCGGACGGAGATGACGCACGTGACGAACATCGTCGGCGGCGTGAGCTCGCAGGAGAAGTACGGCTCGCAGCCGGGCCCGCGGTTCACACCGATCGGCGCGGCGCGGCAGAAGGCGGCGATGAAATACCTGGCCGACAACGCGTTCCAGACGCCGACGTTCCTGATCGATCAGAGCGTGTTGCGGCGGATCGAGTCGGTGGGGGAGATCAACCGGATCGAGCGCGCGCAGGCGGGCGTACTGTCGTCGCTGCTGAACGACGGCCGCATGTCTCGGCTGGTCGAGTATCAGGCGATGTCGTCCGACCAGGACGCGTACTCGTTAGGTGACATGCTCGAGGATCTGCGGAAGGCGGTGTGGTTGGAGCTGGGTTCCGGATCGCCGAAGATCGATGCGTATCGCCGCGCGCTGCAGCGGGCGTACGTGACGCAGATCGGGGACAAGATCAAGCCGCCGAAGGAGAACGCTCAGCAGGGTCAGTTCCCGGGCTTCCCGCAGCGGCGGGGGCCGCAGGCGCCGCCGCCTAACATGGGGGAGATCAAGAACATGTTGCGGGGCGAGCTGCGAGATCTCGACAAGGAGCTCGCGTCGGCGAGCGACAAGGCGGGGGATCGGGAGACGCGGCTGCACATTGAAGGCGTAAGGGCGCAGATCAAAGAGATTCTGGAGCCGAAGGAGTAGCCATAGCGGTTCGGGTAAGGATCAGCGGCCGCCGGACCTGCACCAGGTCCGGCGGCCTTTCGTTTGATGTGCCGACGGGTTACGAGCATTGCCTCCGGCGTCCGATGGACCCACCATTCAGCGACCATGACACCGGGAGCCCGTGGTGAGCGATGAGGCCACCGAGCTCGCGACCGAGCTCGGCGCCGCCGTCGCGGACCAATACGTCGTCCAGCGCGAAATAGGACGCGGTGGGTCCGCGGTCGTATTCCTCGCGACCGACCTCAAACACGACCGGTCGGTCGCGCTGAAGGTCCTGCGCTCACAGCTCGACTCCACCGTCAGCCACCACCGCTTCCTCGCCGAAATCCGCACCACCGCCCGGCTCAACCACCCGCACATCCTCCCCCTCTTCGACTCCGGAGAGGCCGACGGACGCGTCTTCTTCACCATGCCGTTCGTCGACGGAGAATCCCTCCGCGAGCGGCTCCGCCGCGAGAAACGCCTGTCCGTCGACGAAGCGCTCCGGATCACCCGCGAGGTCGCCTCGGCCCTCGAGTACGCACACGCGCGGCGCGTGGTCCACCGCGACATCAAGCCGGAAAACATCCTCCTCTCCACGAGCGGACACGCATTCGTGTCCGACTTCGGGGTCGCCTACGCGCTCGACGAGGCGCGGTCCGCCGCGCGCACCGACCCGGGGTTCGCCGTAGGCACCCTAGCCTACATGAGCCCGGAGGAGATGGAAGGCGAGCGGGAGCTCGACGGCCGAGCCGACCTGTACTCCCTCGCGTGCGTGCTGTACGAGATGCTGGTCGGGTCCCCGCCGTTCTTTGGCCCATCGTTGCAGGCGCGCAATGCCATCCCGTCCGTGCTGGCCAGGCGTGGCGAGGTGCCGGCCGCGGTCGATCGCGCGCTCCGAAACGCGCTCGAGGCGATACCGGAGCAGCGCTACGCCACGATGGCGGAGTTCACGGCGGCCCTCCACCACGCGAGCCGCTTCGAGATCTCCACCCTGGGAGGCCTGACGATTCGCGCCGACGGGCGCCCGCTCCGCGGCGACCGCCTGTCACCGCACGCGCTCGCGTGCCTCGCGGTGCTCGCCCACGCCGGCGACCGCGGCGTGCCCCGCGAACGACTCGAGTCCCTCTTGTCGGAAGGATTGCCGGCATCGGAGTCGTCGAGCCGAATCGTCGAGAACACCCTGGCGGCGATCCGGGCGGAGCTCGGACCGGCCGACGTCCTCATCGGCGACCGCGTAATCCAGCTCGAGCCATCGCTGGTGGACAGCGACGTGAATCGCTTCACGGCGATGGTCCGCGAGGACCGGCTCGCCGACGCGGTCGCCGAGTACCATGGCCCGTTTCTCTATGGGTTCTCGCTCGCGCAGGCGACGGAGTTCGCGAGGTGGGTCGAGCGCACCGGAGCGGAGCTGGCGTTCGAGTACGCGGTCGCGCTCGAGCGCCTGGCGCGCAACGCCGAGGCGCGTGGCGACCACGCCGACGCCGTCCGGTGGTGGCGCAAGCTCGTGGGACAGGACCCGCTCAACGGGCGCCTGACGGTTGCGCTCATGCACGCGCTGGCCGCGGCCGGCGACCGCGCCGGGGCGATCGAGCAGGCGAGCATCTACGAGGTGCTGATCGAGGAGGATGTCGAGCTTCCGCCGGATCGCGGTGTCGTCGCCTTCGCCGAGCGACTCCGCGCGGGTTGGGACCCTCGCGACGGGGAACTCGAGTCGTCTCCGCCCGATACGGCAGGCTCGCCGCGCGGGACGGTCCCATTGGAAACCATGCAGCCCCAGAGCAACGTGACGCCCGATACGACGTGGGGCGCAGTCGCTGCCTCGGCCGCGACACCCGCGTCGGGTTCGCGCGACCAGCTCTGGCGCCGGGCGGGGCTCGTGCTGGCCGTCGTCACCCTTCTCCTGGCCGCGCTCTGGCTCCTCGGTGCCCGACCGACCCATCCGTCGCCGCGCGAGACGCCGGCGCCTAACGATACAACCGCGCCCGGTCGCGAGACCGGCGCCAGTCGACCTCCATCAGGGACCGGTGCACGATGACTCCCGAGCAAGTGGGACTGCTGGCCGAGAGCTGGAATGCGGTCGCGGGCAGGCGCGAGGAGATCGCCCGGATGTTCTACCAGGTGCTGTTCGAGCGCCATCCGGAGCTGCGCCCCCTCTTCACGCGCACGGACATGCGGGCGCAGTACGAGAAGTTCGCCGGGATGGTCGACGAGATCGTGCAACTCCGGTCCGCACCGCGCGAGTTCGTGAAAAGTGCCGTCCTGCTCGGGCAGCGCCATGCGGCGTACGGGGTGACGCGCGATCAATACGCGCCGGCGGGTGCCGTGCTCCTCGAGGTGCTCGCCGCCGCGCTCGGCCCCGCGTTCACGCCGGCGGTGCGCGAGGCCTGGTCGGAGGGCTACCTCCTCACGAGCTCGATCATGTCGCGCGCGGCGGAGGGTACGCAGCAGCGACGGGCATCGTAGCGCTCAACATACCAATGAGCGATGCCGAATTTAGGTAAGGCTCGCAGATCTCGCCTGGAAGGTCGTGAGCGCCACGGTGGACCAATGAGACAACCACGCTGGCTTCGGGACCGGCACCGTGGGGTTAAGGCAAGACCTAACGCGGATTTCGAACATCGATTCCGTCAATGTTCGCGGATTTGCTCCGTGCGCGGTGACGCCTCCGACGGCTCGTCGCGCGCGGAGACGTCACGACCGAGGAGCGATGCGACGCATCCGGGCATCCGCTGCATCGGGACACCCCATTGTCCGTGGGGCCGGCCTCTCGGTCCGGCACCTAGGAGTCTGGCATCTACGACGATGGGGATCGGATGCATCAGGATACGGCGGATCCTTCGGGATCGCTCCCGGCACGTCCTAACGTGGTACCACAACGAGTCGGATTTTTGATGAACTGTTTCGGGACGCATGGGCTTCCCGAGGCCGTCATTCTTTAACCCGGCCCGTTGCGGGCGGAGTTCTCTGGGTTGAGGAGCGATCCTGACGGATCCGCGTGATCCCGAAGCATCCGAACCCCGTTCGTCTGTGCTGCCGGCCCTCTCGGGTCTGTGCATGAGCGAGCGGGAGCCGCCACGATGCCGCCGCCAACCCGAGCCCGGGGGGCGGTCATTCGGCCGTCCGCCGCGTATCATTGACGAGTGAGACGGCCCCTTATCGTACAGCGCTAGACCCATGTCACCCACCGGGCACACACGCCGAGACTTCCTCCATACGCTCGGCGCACTCTCCGTCGCGGGCCTAACGCCGCACTCCAGCAGGGTCGGCGGCGTACACGTGTCGGCAGCCGGGTACAGCACGGCGGTCTCACGCGGCCTGGCTTCGAGCCCCGACGACTTCGCGTTCGCCCCCGGACTCGTCTACCTGCAGACCGGGTCCCTCGGCCCCACGCCGCGTCCGGTCATCGAGCACACGATCGCGGCGTGGAAGCGGCTCGAGCTCGACCCGGTCGCCTACGGCTATGGCGAGCAGGAACACGCCATGGACGACGTGCGAGCCCAGGCGGCGGCCTTCCTGCACTGCAAGACCGACGAGCTGGTGCTCACGCGCTCCACCACCGACGGAATGAACTGGGTGGCGCAGGGCCTGACGCTTGCCGCGGGCGACCGTGTGCTCACCACCGACCAGGAGCATCCCGGTGGCCGCGCGTGCTGGGATTACGTCGCGCGGCGCCACGGCGTCGTTCTCGACGTCGTCGCGATCCCGCCAGGCGAGAACGACGCGTACGCGATCGTGGACCGAATCGCCAAGGCGATCACACTGCGGACGCGCGTGCTGTCCTTCTCGCACCTGCTCAGCTCCACCGGCCTTCGGATGCCAGTAGCCGAGCTGTCGGCGCTGGCGCGCTCGCGCGGCTGCATTGCGGTGGTGGATGGGGCGCAGGCGGTCGGCGGCATCTCCGTCGACGTGAAGGCGTTAGGCTGCCACGCGTACGCGACCAGTGGGCACAAGTGGCTGCTCGCGCCAAAAGGGACGGGACTCCTCTACCTGAGCGAGGAGCTGGGGAAGGCGATCGACCCGATCGCGCTCCAGGGCGGGCGCGCGGCGTACTCGGAGTCTTCCGGCGTCACGAGCATTCCGAGCGTGTTAGGCGTGGGGGCAGCGATCGACTACATATCGGGCATTGGCCTGACGTCGATCGAGTCGCACAACCTCGCGCTCCGAAATCGGCTGTTCGCCGCGCTTGCGGCCGTGCCGAAGCTGCGGGTCGTCAGCGCTCCGCCGGGCCCGCTCGCGTCACCACTGCTCACGTTCGCGCTCCCCGACGACATCAAGAGCGACGAGCTGCACAAGCGGCTTCGCGACAAGCACAACGTCCAGCTCAAGGTCGTCCCGAAGAACTGGCTCAACGGGAACCGCGTGTCGACGCATCTCTTCAACTCGGAGCAGGACGTCGACGCCCTCGTCGCCGCTCTGCGAGCGGAGCTCACCTGACTCGCCGACCTTCAGGTTGCCTCCGGGCGCACACACGGTCGATCCGTGAGCGTGCGTGGATCATCGCGACGCTCCTCGCGACCGCGTCATGCGCTCCGGCCAAAGCGCCAGTGGACCGCGTGTTACCTAACGACAATCGCGTCGCGGGCGGGGTACTGAAAGACGGCGTGCTCACGCTCCACCTCGAGGCACGTGAGAGTCGTTGGTTCCCCGACGGCGACGACGGTCCGAGCATCGTGATGCAGATGTTCGCCGAGGCTGGCCACGCGCCGCAGAATCCCGGGCCGCTCATTCGCGTTCCGACTGGCACCAGGATCCATGTGTCCGTGCACAACGCAATACGTGACTCGGCACTCGTGGTCTACGGCCTCCACACTCGGCCCACTTCACCGACCGACACCATACAGGTGCTCCCCGGCGCCACGCGTGAGATCGACTTCGAAGCCGGCGAGCCGGGCACCTACTTCTACTGGGCATCCACGACGCACACACCTGTCGGCGACCGCAACGGCATCGACAGCCAGCTTCACGGCGCGTTCATCGTCGATTCGGCCGGCCCGCCACCTAACGATCGCGTATTCGTGCTCGGCTCGTGGACCGGCCCGGCGGACACCGCGGGAATCACCGCCGACCTTCGGGTGATCAACGGCCTCTCGTGGCCGCACACCGAGCGGCTCACCTATACCGCGGGCGACACGGTCCGGTGGCGCTGGGTGAATCCCACAGACAGTCCGCACCCGATGCACCTCCACGGTTTCTATTTCGATGTCACGAGCCGAGGGAGTTGGGCGGCGGACACGGCGTCGCGCTCGAGCGAGCCATCTCATGTGGTCACCGAGATGCCGATGTCGGGTGGCACGTTCACCATGCGGTGGATTCCCGACGAGCCGGGCAACTGGCTCGTGCACTGTCACGTCGCCTACCACACGTCGTTGTTCCTGTCGGCGAAGCTTGTCCCCGACCCGACGGATCCGCTGAGCGTGGACCCGATGCGCGGGATGCGCGGCATGGCAATGGCCGTCGTGGTGCAGCCAGGCCGATCATCGACTCGCCGCCCGGAAAGCGTCCCCGGTGCGCGCGCGATACGGCTCGTTGCGCAGGAGGCGCCCAAGCGGTACAAGGGCACGCTCGACGAGCTGGCGTTCGTGAAGCAGGACGGCGACACACCGCCGCCGCCCGACTCCGTGCCCGTCCTGAGCTCGCCGCTCGTGCTCGAGCGCAACAAGCCTGTCCGCATCACGATCGTCAATCACCTGCGCGCGACGACCGGCGTGCACTGGCACGGCATCGAAGTCCCGGCGTACAGCGACGGCGTTCCCGGATACAGCGGATCTGGTTCGCGCACCGCGCCGATGATCGCGCCGGGCGATTCGTTCGTCGCCGCGTTCACGCCGCCGAGGAGCGGCACGTTCATCTACCACGCTCATTCGAACGAGACGTTCCAGATCGGGCTTGGACTGTACGGTGCGTTGCTCGTGGTCGACCCGGCGACGTACGACCCGAAGCATGAGCGCGTCATCGTCCTCGGCCCGGAAGGCCCGGGAACGAAAGGCGCGCGCATCAATGGGAAAGTGCAGCCCGATACGCTGCGCCTAACGGCTGGTGAAACGTACCGGCTGCGGTTGATCCACATGATCATAGACTGGAGCGCCCGGATCTCCCTCATGCGCGGCGACAGCGTCGTGCAGTGGAAGGCGCTCGCGAAGGATGGCGCCGAGCTGCCGCGAGAGGCGCAGATCACTCGACCCGCGACGCTCATTGGCGGGCCGGGTGAAACGATGGACTTCGAGTACCGCGCGACCCAGCGCGGGTTGCTCCGTCTCGATCTCCAGCAGCGGGAAGGGCTCTGGAAGGCGGCGCTGCCGATCAAGGTCGAGTAGAAGGCCGTACGCCGTCCAGCATTGAAGGGTGAGACCGGAATGGTTGGCCGCCAGGGCATCCCGCACGCTGCGGCGGAGTCACGGCCGGGTTACGTTTGGCGCCGCCCTCACCCACTCACCACATGCGCCCTGCCGCCGCGGCTCTCCGAGCTGGTGTCATATTGATGGCCGCCTCCGCCTGCACCTCGCCGCGCGAACCGCAGCGCGACGCCCCCGCCATTGCGGCTCGCGTCGACTCGCTCGCCGACCGCTACTTCGACACCCGTCTCGTTCTCTATCCCGAAATCGGCACGGAGGAAGGGCTACCTAACGCCGAACACGGGCGAATCCGGGACAACTCACTCACAGGCGTCCGCGCGGCGCAAGCACGGATGGACACGCTGTATGCCGCCGTGTCGGCCATCGATAAGGCGCCCCTCGAAGGACTCCCACAGGAAGTGACGTACGCAGTCCTGCGCGAGGGCCTCGAGAGCGAGCGCGCGCAGCGCATCTGCCGCTTCGAGCTGTGGGGCGTTGCGTCGTACGTGAACGGATGGCAGGCGCAGTACACCGACCTCGCGCTCCTGCAGCCCGTGGGCACCGACACGCTGCGCGCCCTCGCGCTCGCGCGTGCGCACGCGCTCCCGCGCTACATCGAGAACGAGATCGCCAACCTGCGCGAGGGGCTGGGGCTGGGATACAGCTCGCCCAAGGTGATCGTACGGAATGTCATCTCGCAGCTCGATGGCATTCTCGCCGCGCCGGCCACGCGCTCGCCCTTCTACTCACCGGCGGAGCGCGATTCCACCCCGGCGTTCCGTACGGATCTGGCGCGCGTGATCGACACGGAGCTCGATCCGGTGATTCGCCGCTACCGCGATTTCCTCGAGACCGAGTACCTCCCGAAGGCCCGTGACGCGATCGGCGTGTCGTCGAACCCCGACGGTCTGGCCTGCTACCGCGCCACGATTCGGGGGTTCGCCACGGTCGACATGGCGCCGGACTCGGTATTCTCGTTAGGCATGGCCGAGATGGCGCGGATCGAGAACGAGATGCGCGTCGTCGCCGAGCGCAGCTTTGGCGGCGAATCACTCGGTACACTACTGCCGAAGCTCCGCACGGACCCGCGCTACACGTTCCGCACGTCGCAGGAGATCATCGACACGTCGAGTGCGGTGGTAGCGCGCGCCAAGGCGGCGATGGGGAAATGGTTCGGCAGAGTGCCGCGCGCCGACGTCGTCATTCAACCGTACCCCGAGTTCCGCCAGAAGGCTGGCGCACCAGGGCAGTATCAGACCGCGCCCGACGATGGCTCTCGCCCGGCGATCTTCCTCATCAACCCGTCGGAGCCCACGAAGAAGTCGCGCGCGGACGCCGAGAACGCCGCAATGCACGAAGCCATCCCCGGGCATCACCTGCAGGCGGCGATCGCGAAGGAGCGCAAGGACCTCCACCGGCTCTCGCGCTACGCGTTCAACTCAGGCTTCGGCGAGGGATGGGCGCTCTACGCCGAGCGACTGGGAGACGAGATGGGCCTGTATTCATCGGATGTGGGACGCATGGGGATGCTCTCGAGTGAGGCGTTCCGCGCGGCGCGCATGGTGATCGATGCCGGCATTCACGCGAAGGGGTGGACCCGCCAGCAGTCGCTCGAGTATCTCCTCGCGCATACGGTGCTGCCGCCGAGCGTCGCCGGGGGCGAGATCGACCGATACACCTCGTGGCCGGGTCAGGCGCCGTCGTACATGATCGGCCGGAACGAGATCATGCGTCTGCGTGAGCAGGCGCGCGCCGCGCTCGGGCCCAGGTTCGACATCCGCGCGTTTCACGATCAGGTGCTCGAGGAAGGATCGGTGCCACTCTGGCTGCTGCGTGCTCGAATCGAGCGGTGGTTGGCGCGCTCCCGCGCCGGTGGCGACAGCGCCACCGGACGTGGGAGCCCAACACGCGCCGCGATGGTGCGGTTCGCAACCTACTTGGCCTGGAACAGCTTGACCGACGTGGTCACGGTGGGCGTGATCCACCCTCTGCTGTTCGCAGAGCCGCTGACGGTAGCCGTAGCCGCGCCGGGCTCAAACGCCCCCGACGGCGGGGTGAGCGGGATGCTCCACGAGACCGCGCTGTTCGCGGTGCCGCACGCGACGGGCAGGCTGCTCGCCGAGGCCTGAACGATCGTGGAGAACTTGCCTTTGGTCTTCTGCGTCTGGCTCAACGAGGGGTTGAGGAGGACGCCCACCGGCGCCGAGCACTTCACGGTCCCGGTCACGGTTGCCGTTCCCGTTTTGGCGTTCACGGCGATGTTCGGCCCGATGGTCACGGTCACGGTCGCGAAGTCGTTGAACTCGAACGCGCCGATGTCGCACGACGTGCCCTGGTTTCGCGCGACGTGACGCTGGTCGGTTGACTCGGTACAACTCGACCCGGCGTCGATCGCGGGACTGCCGAGGAGCAGCGCGTGCGTCTTGGTCGGACCACCGTTGTTCGCAAGCGGACCGATGCCGACGTTCGGGGCCACGATCACCCCGGTGGTTCCACAGCTCTCGTCATTCGACAGGCTCGTCCCCGACACGAATAGACGGCCATCGGTTCGGATGTAGCAATTCTCATTATTTGGCACGGCGTCGCCGTCGGTGTTGTTGGCGACGATGGAATTGCGAAGGTACAAGTTGTCGTTCGCGACGAGCCCACCGCCGGACAGCGCGGTGTTGTCCGTGATGGTACTGTTCCAGATCGTGGTTGGGCCGTCGAACAGGATAGCACCACCGGAACCGCCGACGTTGCCGGATACCGTGCTGTTCACGAGCGTCAGCTGGCCGCCGGTTTTCACGAAGATGGCGCCGCCTGTATTGGTACTGATGTTGTTCGCGAGGAGAACGCGCTCCAGCAGGAGGACGCCAGTAACCCAGATAGCTGCTCCTCCCGGGCTCCCGGGTGACGTCGTCGCGTCGTTCCCATTTACGATCGAGAGGTCGCGGAATACCACTGTGGTCGCCGACTCGGTGAAGAACACGCGCGAGTTGAAGCCACCGCTGATCGTCATGCCCGCAGGCACTGGTCCTTCGATCGTGAGCGACTTGTCGATCACGATCTGGCCGGTCGTGAGCACGATCGTCTGCCCGGCAATGGCTGCGTCGAAGTGAATCACGCTGCCGTCCGCGGCATCGGCGATCGTCTGTCGCAGTGACCCCGGCCCGCTATCGTCGGTGTTCGTGACCACGACTTCAGGCCCGAGGACCATGTGCGGTCTCGCGTCGAAACGCGGCTCGAGTGGTGTCGGTGCGTCGCTGCAACCATAGAGGAGTGTGACCGACAACGCAGGCAGGATGCGCGTCAGGAAGCGCGCGGGTGGCTGGCGGAGCATTGGGGCCTCGGTGGTGGGAGTTGGCGAGAACCGCTCGGGCCTTGGTCGCCCGTATCCCGTGACGCGTCGCCTCCCTCGAAAACGAGCCATGCGATCGCTGCGTCGAACGGCGGCGCTCACCGTGGCTCGATCCCCCACCGATTGACGCGTTCTCCAGATGCTGGACCATGGTTCATCATCCTCAACCTGGAGGTTCGATGCGCAGGATCCTCTCCCTCTTGAGCGCGGCACTGACATTCGCCGCGTGCTCGAGCCCGACCGCGCCCAGTAGCGGCGATGTGTCGGCGAACGCAGCCAAGGCACAGGCCGCACTCGGGGCCGTCGCCAAGGCCAGTACCGGCCGCGCCAACGGGCGGCTCTCGGCCAACTAGCGGCGAGGCGACCGTCTTGCCACCGACGCCGTTGTACGCCGATCGCGCCGACGCCGGCAGGGCGGTCGCGACCGCGCTCGCAGCGGTAGGCGACGTCAGGCGCGGCCGGGATCTCATCGTCCTCGGGCTGCCGCGCGGCGGGATCCCCGTCGCCCGCGCCGTCGCCGACGCGCTCGGTGCACCGCTCGAGGCAGTCGTCGCGCGAAAGCTTGGCGTGCCGGGGATGAGCGAAGTGGCGTTCGGCGCGATCGCCGAAGGTCGCCGCAAGGTCGTCGAGGATTCGGTATGGTGGTACCTCGGCCTGCCACGACGGGTGGTCGCGCCAATCGTTGATCGCGAGCGAACGGAGCTCCGTCGCAGGGCGCGGCTGTACCGCGCGGGGGCGCCGCTGCCCAAACTGCGGGGCCGCACGGTCGTACTCGTTGACGACGGGCTCGCGTCAGGTACGACGCTGCGGGCAGCCGCGCTGGCCGTTAGGCGGCATCGGCCCGCCCGTGTAATTGCCGCCGTACCGGTGGCGTCGGCCATGCACTGCGACGACGTCCGTGCTACCGTCGATGATCTCGTGACCGCCGCCACACCGGAACCGTTCGGGATGGTGTCGGCGTGGTACGACGACTTCGCACCGGTGAGCGATGCGCGAGTGCTAAAATTGTTGGGGCGCTCGTCCGGCGCGCACATGTTCGCGTCGGCGGCTCCCGACACGGCCGACGAGCACGAGATCGCGATTCCGGTCGGACAGGACGGGACCGGGGAACGCGGCCAGCTGATCGGAGATCTGGGACTGCCTAACGGGCGTCCGGCCGGCCTCGTAATCCTTGCCCACGGCGGCGGCAGCAGCAGAAACAGCTATCGCAACCGCTACCTTGCCGGGCGGCTGCGCCAGGGCGGCTGGGCGACGCTGCGGATCGATCTGCTGCTCGAGCACGAGAAGGCGGACGATGACATTACGGGCGACGCCCGGTTCGACATCCCTCGCATTGCTCGTCGATTGCAGTGCGCGACGGAATGGGCGGCGCGAACGTCGGTGCCCGGCGGCGAGCGCATCGTGCTGTTCGGGGCGAGCACCGGGGCGGCAGCGGCACTGGTGGTCGCGGCAACCCGTCCCTACCTGGTGCGGGCCGTGGCCTCGCGCGGCGGCCGGGTCGATCTCGCCGGCAGCTCGTTAGCGGCGGTCCGCGCCCCGGTGCTGATGATCGTCGGTGGCGCAGACACCGATACGCTGGAGCAAACCACAGTGTCGGTACCGCGGTTGGCGGGTCGCACGCGGCTGGCGATAATCCCTGGCGCGGGACACACGTTCGACGAGCCGGGCGCACTCGGTGCTGTGGGCGAGCACGTCGTGCACTGGCTCGGGCGACTCGGTCGCTATCATTGATGCGTGACTTCGGAGTGGCTCGCGGCACGGGACCTCGTGCTACGGTTCGGCTGGAACGCCGTCTCGTACCAGATCCTCAACCCCGGCATGCGGCTCTGGTTCTCGAGCGCCGGCGACGCCGTCGTGGGTTTCGCGTCGTTCGGCGGCGTCTGGACGGTCGCCGGTGCGCCGGTGTGTCATCCCGACCGCCTGCCTGACGTCGCGGAAGAGCTCGAGACCGCCGCGCGAGCGCGCGGCGCGCGCGTGGTGTTCTTCGGCGCCGGCACTCGGCTCGAGCAGGCGTACGCTCGTCGCCGCGACCATACGCTCGTCCGCATCGGCGCGCAGCCCGCATGGGAGCCGAGTGCGTGGGCGAACATCGTGCAGCACAAGTCATCGCTCCGCGCTCAGTTGCATCGCGCTCGCAACAAGGGCGTGGAGGTGCGGGAGTGGACGCCGGCACGCGCGCAGCGATCGCCCGTGCTGCGCGCCGTACTGAAAGAGTGGCTCGACACGCGTGGCCTCCCACCGCTCCACTTCCTCGTCACGCCGGACCTGCTCGACACGCTCGGCGACCGACGGATCTTCGTGGCCGAGCAATCCGACGACGTGGTGGGATTTCTCGTTGCCACGAGAATTCCGGCACGACGGGGCTGGCTCGTCGAGCAGTGGCCACGGCGGCGATCGGCGCCTAACGGGACGACGCATCTGCTGGTCGACGCCGCCATGCGCGCGTTCGACGACGACGGGTCGCACTACGCGACGCTCGGGCTGTCGCCGCTCTCGGAGCACGCGGGCACCATAGGGGATGGCCAGCCGGCCTGGCTTCGGTTCTTCCTGCACTGGATTCGTGCGCACGGGCGGCGGTTCTACAATTTCCGCGGTCTCGAGGCGTTCAAGGCGAGTGCCCGTCCCATGGTGTGGGAGCCCATCTTCGCGATCGCTCCCGGAGGCCGGCTCACGCCCTTCACGCTGCGTGCGATTGCGGGCGCCTTCAGCGACGGCTCGCCGGAGCGGCTGCTGGCTCGGGCAGTCGCGTCCGGCGTCGCGAAGGAGCTGTCTGCGGTTCGCCTACTTCCGCTCCTTCGCCGATAGCATCGTCAACGCGACCAGTCGCGACACGACGAGCGCGAGGTACATGACCCCCGTAAACGCCTCGAGCATCACGACGGCGCGCGCGAACGGCGTGACCGGCAGGATGTCGCTAAGCCCCACACCGGACAGTACGGCGATGCTCAGGAACATGAGCTCCATCCAGGTCCGCGGACCCTGAGGATTGATCGGCGCACTGAAGCTCCCCGGGGCAACCGCCTCGAACGCGAGGTAGGCGTACGCGAACCCCCACACGAGCAGCGTGAACGTCGCGCCGGTCGCGAACAGCTCGTCGGTCGTCGCGACCCAGTCCTGCATCATGTACGCGATCAAGCTTCCCGCGGCGTAGAAGTAGAACGCTGCCTCGAGCGCCGCGGCGGCGACGGGAAGCGCTGGAAGCGAGGAGACTGCCTCGAGCACGAACAGCCCGACCACGAGCGTCGCGAGGACGAAACCGAGCCAGGTCGCCCACGGCGACTTGCGGACAACGCGAACGGCGACGCCAAGGACGATCAAGCCGAACGCGGCCAGCAGGCCGCGCCCGCGCGGGGACCTCTCCATCCACGGGTAGAGCAGAATGCCGGCCAGCTGAACCAACAGGAGCCCGGCTGACGGGGTTCGCCGCAGGTATTCGAGACTCAGCACACCGGGCGCATTGGGCATGGCTGGATTGTGAGGAACCGAGACTCGTTTGGGCAAGCGGCCAATCATCCGACTGGACACGCCGTGCGCTCGAGCTTCCCGCAATCGCGCTCCGTTCGTTAGCATAGGCGAGTTCCGGGGGCCCAATCGGCCTCCGACTCACGCTGACTGAGGACGTGATGGTGCCCATGCATCGGCAAACCAGGATCGCGATCGTCCTTCTCGTCGCCAGCGTTGGAGCCGCATCACTCCAGGCTCAGTCCAACCCGCGGGTGGATTCGATCTTCGCCGCCTTCGACAAGCGCGATTCGCCCGGTTGCGCCGTCTCGGTCGTCGACAGCGGCCGCACGGTCTTCGAGAAAGGCTATGGAATGGCGAGCCTCGAGCACGACGTGCCGATCACACCCAGCTCGGCGTTCTACGCGGCGTCCGTGTCCAAGCAGTTCACCGCCTTCGCGGTGGCGATGCTCGCCCAGCAGGGCAAGCTCTCCCTGGATGACGACATCCGGAAATGGATCCCCGAGGTACCGAGCTTCGGCAAGACGATCACGGTTCGGAACCTGATCCATCACACGAGCGGCCTCCGCGACTACTTCGGGTTGTTAGGCATGACCGGCTGGCCGTCGGACGGCCCGGTCACCGAAGCCCGGTTCCTCGATCTCGTCAGCCGGCAAAAGGCGCTGAACTTCGATCCCGGGTCACGCCACCTGTACAGCAACACCGGCTATGTCCTGCTGTCGATTCTCGTGAAGCGTGTCTCGGGCAAGTCACTGCGCGAGTACGCCGACCAGGAAATCTTCGGTCCGCTCGGCATGACCAACAGCCACTTCCGTGATGACCATACGGCGCTCGTGAAGAATCGGGCGCTCGCGTATTCGCCGAGCGGTGACACGTGGCACATGGACATCCCGGGCTTCGACGTGGTCGGCGACGGCGGGCTCTTCACAACGGTCGACGACATGGCGAAGTGGGCGCGTAACTTCGACGACCACACCGTGGGCGGCGACGAGCTGGCCGCACGCGTGCTCACCCGCGGCCGCCTGACGTCCGGCGATTCGATCCCGTACGCGTTCGGACTCTCGCACGGGACGTATCGCGGGCAGCCGACCATTGACCACGGCGGTGCCTACGGTGGGTATCGCACTCAGTTCCTTCGTTTCGCGGCGCAGCACTTCGCGGTGATCACACTGTGCAACGCGTCCACCGCCCACGCCGCACAGCTCAGCCAGCGCGTCGCCGACGTGTACCTCGGCGACCGGCTCGCGCCCGTAACCGCGGCCGCCGCGTCAGCGACCGCGAGTCCGGTCCGGCTCTCGCGCGAGCAGCTCGCTCGTTATGCGGGAGCGTACTGGGATGGCAAGAACGAAACGCTGCGACGCATCGAGGTCCGCGATTCGACGCTGGCTATCGCCGGCACGCCGTTCGTACTGGTGCCGATCTCCGAAACGACGTTTCGAGTGCGCGAGGTGAACTTCACGCTCGCGTTCGCGGCGGCGCACGACGGATCCATCACGCTCGAAGAGTCGGGAGCAGGCGGCGACAAGGCCACGTACCGCCGGGTGCCCGCGCCGAAGATCGACGCACGCGCGCTGGCGCAATTCGCTGGTGACTACGTCAGCGACGAGCTCGATGTCACCTGGCGCATCGAGCCACGCGGCGGCAATCTCGTCGTCCGTCTGAGCGGGGTCCCGGACGTCACCCTGCAGCCGGCCTTCACGGACGCGTTCAGCTCGCCGGCCGGTGTCGTTCGCTTCGTGCGGTCGAACGGCAAGGTCACGGGGCTCGTCGTTGGAGCGGGGCGAGTCACGGGGTTCACCTTCCGGAAAGCATCCCGCGACTGATCGCCCCGCCCGCCAACGAGTCACTTGCGTACGAACACGAAGATGACCTGCTCCGTTCCGCCGTTCAGCGAGGGCACCGACGAGGTCTGGGTGACCGAGTAAATCAGATCCGTCGTCTGAAGGTGCAACACACTGCCATTCTTCCGCGTCAGCGCGATCCTGGCTCCGGATGCGAGGCGCCATGTGCCTTCGTATTTGTCCTCCTGGACGTTGCCCGGGAGCCTGGGACCCGTGAGGGTGTGGCGGTAGCTGATCGTGAACGAGCTGTCGGCGCGAAACTGAATGTTGCCGCCATTCCAATAGGCTTTTAGCGTGCCTCCCCCGGCCAGATCCATCTGATCCCAGAGCATAGGAACGTCTTGGCCGTTGACGGTCGCGAGGGTGAATTCCCCGACCGGGCTGCGAAGGGCTTCCGGGTTCTCAGGGGCGGCGGGTCCGTCACCGTCACCCCCGCCACATCCTGCTGCGACCGACGCGGCGAAAGCGGCCGCGATAATGGCTGAAACGCGCATGGTCCACTCCTTTCGATTGTCGTTGCGCGGCGGGCAGGCTGCCGACGCCAGCGCATCTCGAAAGGCGTAGAACCGCGAACAATCCGGAAATCCGAGTTTTCTGGCGGCAGGCTACCGCCGCGCCACCGAATCGCCGGCGGTGAGCGCCGCCACCCGGGCCCGGACCGCGTCGACCCGCGGGCCTAACGCCGGATCCGCCCGCCGCCAGGCGTGCAGCACTTTGCCGTACTGCACCAGAGCACTATCCGGCGCGCCGGCTAACTCGAACGCCCGGCCCAGGAGCTCTCGCAGCTCGGTATGCGTCACATACAGGTTGGAGCCATCCAGCGGCCCATGCACCGGCGGCCGGAGCATTTCCACCGCCTCGGCCGGGCGGCCCATGCGCAGGAGCGCCCGGCCAAGCTCGTAGTGAAGCCGTGAAAAGCCGAGGAGCGGCGACGGCAACGCCTGTCGAAACGCTTCAACTGCCTGCGCGTCCTCCCTCCGCGATACGTGGAGCAGCCCACGCGCATAGTGATGGAGCCGCTGATCGCGCGCGAGCAGACTTCGCGACCCGACCGCACGAATCGTGTCGATGCGCTCGCGAAGCTGCAGCGTATCACCCACGGCGAACATCGCGGACGCCGCATGTGTGAGCGACCAGCTTCGATGCCGAGCCTGATGCGTTGGTGAAAATCCCGGCCCCGCCCGAGCGATCGAATCGAACAGCGTCCCGGCCTCACGATACCGGCCGAGCTCGAACAGGACCTGCGCCTCGAGATACGCCAGCTGCGCCAGCTGCGCCGGGCCTCCCGGAACCCCGAGAGCGATCGCCTGGCCCCGCTGGACCCGCGCCACCTCGAGCGCTTCGCGAAAGCGACCCTGGTTGCGCAGCGAGATCGCCAGAAACCAATTCGCATCGGCGCGACGATCCAGCGACCCCGATTGAGCGATCTCCCGAAGCGCGCGATCGGCTGTCTCGAAGTCTCCGTCCGGCAAGTAGTAGTACGCGAAGTAACTCGGCAACCCGATGAGCGACTGATCGAGCTCCGTCGCCCGGCCGTACACTTCACGCGCCTGACGCATGTCACCCCGAGCGCGCAGCACGTCGGCGAGGCGGATCCACGCGAGAGCCGACACTCGTTTCACCTGGACCGCTCGCCGGGCTTCACGCTCCGCGACGTCCAACGAATCGAGCGACATGTAGACGTTGACGAGATCGTACCACGCCTCACACGCCGAGCAGAGTGCGGTGGCCCCGCCGAGCGCGAGCGAGTCTCGTTCGATGACCTGGCGCAGTCGGTCGATCGCGCCTCGATGGTCACCGGCCTCCGTCAACGCCCTGCCGGAGAGGCGCAGCCCCTCGAGCTCGTGCGGGTAGCGGACGATCAGCGTGTCACTCGTCGCGACCGCCGCCGGATCGGCCGTGAACAGCATCCACATGGAGCGGATGATGAGCCGCTCGCGATCACTCGCGTGCTCGGCGAGCTGCAGTGCACGCTCCAGGTGCCGAATCCTCGCCGGGCCGGCTGACGCGTAGGACAGATAGTACTCCGCCATGGCGAATGTGGAGTCTTCCGAGAGGGCCGCCTGAAGCAGCCTGCGACTGCCGACCACATCGCCGTAGTAGTACGCGCGCAGCCCTTCCTCATAGAACCGCGACGCCATCTCCGAGCGCGTCGTGACGTCGGCGACAGAGCCGGGCGGCGGAGCCGAACCGAGATGACTCGCGAGTCTCGCGGTGCCGCGATCCACCAGCGTGAAGATGTCGCTGCCCGTGATGGTGAAGGCGGCGACCACGTTGCCGGTCGCGAGGTCGATGCGCCGGAGCTCCAGCCGGAGCGAGTCGTCGCTCAGACGATACAGGCCACCGTCGATGAGCGTGGTGGCCCCGGCTCGGCGGGCGGCCACGCTGTAGGCGCCGGCGTCGTCGGCGCCTCCCTTGGCGCCAAGCTGCGCCATCACCTCGTAGAGTCTCGCGGTACTGACCACCGGCAGCGACGGGATGCGTGCGAGGTTGGTCGCCAACAGATCCGCGAGGGAGCGCGCGATGGGCGTACGGGTGGAATCACGGTAGTCCGCGACCAGACCGACCGCCGTCACCGGCGGCGTCACGTTAGGCGCCGCGGGCCGGTCGGCTGGTCGGGCCAGGATCCTCCATCCCAGAATCGCCGCCACGGCGAACGCCACGGGGACTAGCGCGCGCCGTACTGCCGCGAGCCGGCGTCGCGAGCGCTGTGCCCGAACGGCAACCACGTCGCCTTTCGGGTGCGCACGGATGTCGTCCGCGAGCGCCTTCGGCGACGGATACCGCTGCTCGGGACTCTTCGCGAGGGCATGCAGCACGATGTCGTCGAGGGCTCCGCGCAGCCGAGCGCCGAGGTCGGAGGCGACCGCGGCGGATGGGCGAGTCGGGGTCTGCTCGAGCACGGCGCGCTCGATGTCGATGCGGGATCGCCCGGTCACCCGATACGGCCTGCGGCCCGTCAGCAGCTCGTACAGTACGACGCCTAACGAATACACGTCACTCGCCGGAGAGACTGGATCGCCGCGGATCTGCTCGGGGCTCGCGTACTCGGGGGTCAGCAGCCGGCTGCCGGTGCGGGTGAGCGCGTCGGAGGCATTCGTGTCATC
>DASUGD010000237.1:0-2909 GCA_036274195.1 Gemmatimonadaceae bacterium
GATGGGCAAGAAGGTGCGGGCGGAAGCCGAGCTCGTCGCCATCGACCGGCGCCGGCTCTCCTTCAAGGTCGGGGTCTACGACGACGTCGAGCAGGTGGGCGAGTCCGAGCACGACCGCTTCGTGATCGACCTCGACAAGTATTTCGAGAAGCTCAGGAAGAAACTGGGCTAACTCCCGCTAAACCTGGACGCTGCGCGCCGGTTTGACTCCGCGCGATCGAACGGACGTATGAAACGCCGTTCACGTGCGGGAGTTGGGAGTTGTGGGGTCGGTTCTTGGCCTGGCACCGCAGGGATTCGGCGTCAGCGTCGGATTCGTTTCTTCGTAAATGCACGATCAAGAACTGACCCTTCCCTGCTTTGCGGAGCCCGATACGCACCCCGCCCAGGGGCTTCCGGCAGCGTAGCACTCCAACCCAACACTATTCCACACCGATCAAACGTCGCCCGCGCGATTGGAACCACGCGCACGCTTGCTCGACCCAGGGCGGATGTTCTGGTTGTGGTGGAAGACGTTGTCGGGGTCGTACAGGGTCTTCACGTCCACCAGCCGGTCGTAGACGGACTCGCCGTACGCTTCGCGGACCCGGTCGGGTTTTTCGTCGCCGCCGAGGAAGTTGACGTACACGCCTTCGCGGAAGCGGCCGAGGGCGGCGAAGAACCCCCTTGCCCAAACGGTGTCCCGGTCGCCGAAGTCCTCGCCGGGCCGCCACACCCCATCGAGGGTGATTGCGTGCGACGCCTGCCGGTTCCCGAACGCCGTCCCGCCCTCGGCCACCCGGCTCACCGCCCCTTTCAGATGGAACATCGCCACGTACGACCGTGGCGACGAGCATGAGAACGCGTGCTCGGCGATCACGTCGATGAGATCGTCGCGCAGCTCCGAGAGGTGGGTGGACTTCCAGTAGTAGTTCCAACCGTGAACGACCGTCGCGTCGAGCGCGCTCTGGAATCCCACGTACGGCACGCGCCCGACCAGGTCGAGGAGCGGAGTCCGGCATGCGCGGAGCGGGCGGAGCCGCTGCTCGCCGTCCTCGATCGGCCCGGCGTAGCAGGTACCCACCATCAGCACCGGGCGCCAGTGGAGTTGCTCGGGGATGACCGGTAGTGGTGGCGCGGTGCCGAACCTCACGACCGTGCCGAGCTCGTCGGGAGCGTCGCGGACGAAATCGCGGTAGAAGCGGAGGACTTCCCCGGCGTCTGTCGCGTCCCAGAGGATGGGCCCGGCCAAGACGGTGGGTCCGACGGAATGGAGGCGAAACTCGAACGAGGTGACCACGCCGAAGTTGCCGCCGCCGCCTCGAAGCGCCCAGAACAGATCGGGGTGCTCATCCTCCGACGCGCGCAGCAACCTGCCGTCGGCCGTCACGACGTCGACGGCAAGGAGATTGTCGATGGTGAGGCCGTGCTTGCGCATCAGCCAGCCTACGCCACCGCCGAGGGTGAGCCCGGCGACGCCGGTGTGGCTCACGATCCCGCCGGTGGTGGCCAGACCGTGCGCCTGCGTCTCGTGGTCGACGTCGCCCCACAGCGCGCCGCCCTGCACCCAGGCCCTGCGATCGGCGGGATCGACCCGCACGGCCCGCATGGCCGAAAGGTCGATGACGATCCCGTCGTCGCAAACGGCGGTGCCCGCCACGTTGTGGCCTCCGCCCCGTATGGCAATCTCCAGATCGTGGTCACGGGCGAAACGCACGGCCGCGACCACGTCGGCAGTCCCGATACATCGGGCGATCAGCCGCGGGCGCCGGTCGATGGTGCCGTTCCACACCGCTCGGGCGGTATCGTAGTCGGCGTCGCCGGCACTGATCAGCCGGCCCCTGAACCCGTCGATCTGCACCACGGTTGGCTTCCTGCTCCGGTGGCGGACTTCCGCGGTCGTCGGTGTCTTCATGGTGTCCTCCTGTCTCGAGGGCCACATCGGACCACCGCGGACCGCCGGCGTAAAGTCAAAAATCTGGACTTCACAATCGAAGGCGCGTGCGTAATACTGGCGTCGTGAGGACGTACGGCCAGTACTGCCCCATCGCCCGGGGCGCCGAGATCTTCGCCGAGCGCTGGACACCGCTGATCATCCGCAACCTGCACCTTGGATGCGGAAATTTCAGCGAGATCCTGGAGGGCGCGCCCGGACTTTCCCGTACCCTGCTCTCACAGCGGCTTAAGCAGCTCGAACGGCTCGGTGTCGTCGAATCGGCACCCAAGCCTGGCGGGCGCGGGCACCACTACGAGCTCACGTCCGCGGGCCACGAGCTTTTCAAGGTCTGCCAGTCGCTCGGCGAGTGGGGTGCGCGTTGGCTTGAGATCGCCCCCGAGAACCTCGACCCCTTTGTGGCCCTGTGGTCGATGTGCAATGCGCTCCGCCGGGACCGGCTCCCGGACCGACGCGTCGTCATCCGCTTCGACTTCACCGGCCGCCCGCGCCCTGAGCGCTATTGGCTGCTCATCGAGCACGGAGACACCGAGATTTGCAAGACGTACCCCGGCCTCGACGAGGATCTCTACATCACGGCGGAAGCCGAAGCCTTCGTAAAATGGCACGCCGGTCACCTCACCTGGGCCCAAGCCACCCGCGAGCGCTGCATCAAGCTCGACGGCTCCCCGGCGCTCGTCAGAGCCTTCCCAACCTGGAATGCCCGCAGCATGTTCGCCCACATCAGGCCGGTCTCCTTTACCGCCACGAGCCCCGCAGGCTGAAATCCTCGACGCGGACTCCCACCACGACACCCGACGAAAACGACGAGCGGTCTGACACTGACCCCATTTAACGCCGCAAGAACTTCAACGCCGACCCGAAGCGCGATTTCGTGAAGGAACGCGACCAGCTCGGCGAAATACTCGAATCAGCCTGGTAGGAAAGGCGGGAAATGGACACGCTCAAGGTCGGGATGAAGCACACGCAGGAATGG
>DASUGD010000238.1:0-14674 GCA_036274195.1 Gemmatimonadaceae bacterium
TACTTCATCGACTACAACAACGACGTGCACAACCCGGCGAGCCGCGCGAACCAGAAGGACATCGCCATGCGCATGCAGCAGTTCTTCGACAACAAGCTCAAGGGCGCGCCGGCGCCGGACTGGATGGTGCACGGCATCCCGGCCAAGGATAAGGGACGGGACCAAGTATCCATGCAATTGCAGAGTACAGTGCCGTAACACCCCGGGACGAGGGATGGGGGATGAGGGATGAGGTAGAAAGCGAGAACCCTCGGGATGCCAGTCACGCAGAGTGAGGCCTCCCGAGGGTTTCCGCCTCTTACCCCTTCCCTCATCCCTCATCCCTCATCCCTCACCCCTTGGCTGGGTCATCATACCCATTCGCAAACTTGTCGGTGGTGGCACATTGATCACCGGTCGCGCGACGCCGCGCGCCTCGGAACAGATCAATACGCCCCTCGTGGGCGTTGCCCTTGGGGGATCCTCCCATGAAAGCAGTCATCGCCATTACCGTGATCGGACTCGGGTTCGCCACCGCGACCGAGGCCGTTAGAACGACTCGCCCCGCTTCCAACCCATCCCGCGAGCCGAGCCTGAAGGAGGTTCGCGTTGCGACCGAGCGCTTCCGCGACGTCAACGTCGCCCTCGCCGAAGGCTACGTTCGGGACCCCGGCAACATGTGCGATGACGCCGAGATGATGGGGAAGCCGAAGGAGCTCGGCGTCATGGGCGTCCACTACTTTCGCCCGGACCTCCTGGGTATCACCGGGCCGCCGAACCCGCGCGTGAACGGAACCGGCACGCACACGGACTTCAACAAGCCGGCGATCCTGATCTACGAGCCGCAGGCCGACTCGTCGATGCAGCTCGTGGCCGTGGAGAACCTCGTGTTCATCAAGGCGTGGGAAGCGGCGGGCAATTCAGAGCCACCGTCCTTCCAGGGCGTGAAGTACGACAAGATGGTCGACGACCCGAAGACCGAGGTCGACGAGGCGCACATGTTCGAGCCGCACTACGACCGGCACGTGTGGATCTATCGCGATAACCCGAATGGCGTGTTCGCGCAGTACAACCCTAACGTGACGTGCAAGTGGCATGGTGGGGGACACCAACACTAGCGGGAAACGGGAAACGGGAAACGGGAAACGGGAAACGGGAAACGGGAAACGGGAAACGGAGAACCCTCGGGATGCTCTTCTCGCCAGAAGGAGCATCCCGAGGGTTTGATCATCCAGCATCGGCCAGCAGCCAGCACGAGCAGCCAGCCACCAGCCGCCGTTCAAGGCCGTGTGCTATTGTTCGGGGTATGGCACTCAGCACTGGAACACGTACCCGGCCGAAATTTCCGGCGTCGGCCATTCATGCGGTGGCCATTCGATTCGCGGCCTGGCCGCTCGCGTTATGTATCGTCGCCGCCTGCGGCACCGAGAAGGCGCGGCGCACAGGAGACACCTCCGGCGGTAGCGAGGACCGTCGCATCGTCGTGTACAATGCCGGGAGCCTCGCACTGCCGCTTCGCGCGGCGCTCGACAGCTTCGCTGCCCGTGAGCACATCACTGTCGAGCAGGAAAACGCCGGCAGTCTCGAGACGGCACGCAAGCTGACCGAGCTCGGAAAGATTCCCGACCTCGTGGCGGTCGCGGACTACGAGGTCATTCCCCTCCTGCTCATTCCATCACACGCGACGTGGTACGCGAAGTTCGCGCACAACCGCATGGTGCTCGCGTACAGCGATCGCTCGCGCGGTGCGGCCGAGATCAACTCGAACAACTGGTGGCAGGTCGTGACGCGGCCGGGCGTGCAGGTGGGACGCGCCGACCCGAGCCTCGACCCTAACGGCTACCGCACGCTGCTCGTGTGGCAGTTGGCCGAGCGGTTCTACAAGCAACCGGGGCTCGCGCAGCGGCTGCTCGCGACCGCGCCCGCGCGAAACGTCAGGCCCAAGGAAGCGGACCTCGTTGGCCTGCTGCAGGCGGGCGAGTTCGACTATATCTGGTCGTACGAGTCGATCGCGCAGGGGGTGGGGGCCCGGTACGTTACGCTGCCGACGGAGATCGACCTGAGCGCGTCGGCGGATTCGGCGGCGTACGCGGTAGCCTCGGTGCGCGTGGCGGGGAAGACCCCACGCGACTCGGTCACGATGCGCGGCCAGCCGATCGTCTATGCGTTCACGGTGCCGACGCGTGCACCGCATCCCGCGATCGCGGCGAAGTTCGCGGAGTATCTCGCGTCGGAGGATGGGAAGCGAGTCCTGCGTGGGGCGAAGCTCGACGTGCTCGAGCGGTTCGAGGTTGTGGGGACGGGAGCGCCGGTGATGGGGATGAGGGATGAGGGATGAGGGATGAGGGATGAGGGATGAGGGATGAGGGTTTCCGCATCTTACTCTCATCCCCCATCCCCCATCCCCCATCCCGGTTCATTCGTTCGCTCGTCCCGCAAACAGCTGGAGAAGTCCCGTCCAGCCGTTAGGCGCACCGACCGCCGTACGCATCGCCTCGGCGCCAGCGCCGTGGCGGGCGAAGAATCGATGCACGAGGTTCACCTGCGTGCCGCCATCAGCCGCCGGCGTAAACGAGACCTCCACCTCGCTCGATTTCGCCAGGTTCGGCTCGTATCCCCATTCATGCGTGATCTGCCACGCCATGACGAAGCGGCGCGGCGGATCCCAGACGAGAACCTTGCCCCAGTCGCATTCCGTTCCGTCTTCCTGTTCGGTGTAGCAGCGACCCCCGGCGCGCTCCTCGACCAGCACTCGGCGCATCGGTGACTTCCCGATGTGATGCGTGCGTGGCCACCAGGTGTCGATCTCGCGTGTGAAGATCTCGAACGCGCGTGCTGGCTGGGCTCGCACGGTGACGCTCTTGCGGACGGGCAGGTCGTCAGCGCTGTGGGCTTGCTCTGCGGGCTGGGTGGGCTGGGCTTGGGTCATCGGTCGTCTCTCGTGGGTTCGGTGTCCGCCTTCCGCTTGAAGGCGTCGAGCGCGGTGGTCCAGAACTGATCGAGAAAGGCGCGAACGGATTCGAATCCGGCGGCGTCGAGCTGGTACAGTCTCCGTGTGCCTTCGGGGCGGTCGCTCACGAGTCGCGCGTCCTTCAAGATCTTGAGGTGCTGCGAGATCGCCGGCCGGCTGATGGGAAAAGCCTTGGCGAGGGTTCCGACGGACTGCGGTCCCCGCCTGAGTTGGCCGAGGATGGCCCTGCGGGTCGGATCGCCGAGGGCATCGAGCTGGGAGCTTGAGTAAGTATTCACTTACGGTAAGTATAAGCTTACCATTTGATGGAGTCAATACTGGTAACTGTCGGGGACGGGGGACGGGCGACGGGCGACGGCCGTAAGAGCGAAAACCCTCGGGAGGCTCATCTCCTAACAGCCAGCGTCAGCCAGCAGCCAGCACGAGCAGCCAGCAGCCAGCGCCGTTTAACCGTCGCCCGTCGCCCATCCCCCATCCCCGAGCATTCGCGCCAGCCGCAGCGACGCAGAGTTGCCGTCCACGGAGTGCCCGTCTTCAACCAGCCAGATCGCCGACAGCACCGCCTGCGCAAACGCCCAGCTCAGCACGCGGTTGGCATCGAGACCCAGACGAGAGCTCAAGGTGTCGACCCGCCGCTCGATGATCGCGGGGCTCGTTAGGACCTCCGGCAGCTCGCCCGGATTGCGCAGCAACGCACCCACCTCGTACTCGAGCTCACCGACCACGCCCTTGGGATCGATCGCCAGCCAGCCGCGCCGATCGTCCCGCAGGACGTTGTAGTGCTGCAGGTCGCCGTGCAGGAGCCGAGTGGGGCCCTGGGTCTCGCAGAGCTCCGCGTAGAGGCCTGAAGCCCGGTCGACCAGTGCTGCCGGAATCTGCGTGTCGCCGTGCTCGACGTACCGGGCGAACGCACGTCCCCACTCGCTCACGGTCGGACACCATGGCGGGGCGGCGCCAGGCGCCATGGCCGCGATGACATCGGCGATGCCAGTCGTGGCGGCAGCATCATCGCCAGCCCTGGTGAGGTCGACGAGCGCCGTGCCCGGAACGATGCGCTCGAGCAGGGCTGCTCCTGCCTCGTACTCGAGCGCGCGAACGACGCCACGCCCGCCGAACGCGTTGACGACCTCGCCCGACCGCCACTCATCACCGGGCCGCTTGACCACCTTGAGCACGACCGGCTCGGTCCCTCGACGCCCGAACGCGATCAGCGAGCTTCCGGTCTCGATCCGGGTGTCGATGTCGGTGTTCCAACGCCGAGCGAGCCGACCAGCGCGGGCGTGGACCTCATCCACCCTTCGGCGTCAGGCCGACGCGTTAGGCATCGTCGCCGACTCGGCCAGCTCGTCGTTGGCCGCGAAATAGATCACCGGCCGGATCTCGTATGCGCCGCCCGGGTTCACGGCGGCGAGCTCTTTCGCGAACTCGACGACGTCGTCCTGCGAGTCGAGGTCCACGATGTAGAACCCGAGGATCTGCTCCTTCGTCTCGGCGTATGGTCCATCGGTGACCATGAACGGGGTGCGGTCCTTTCGAACCGTGCGCGCCGTCGTTGTCGGCCCAAGCCGCGCGACGGGACCGAGCTTCCGGTTGCGTGCGAGCTTCTCCTGCACGGCAATCAGCTTCTCCATGACGGCGTCGTCCTCTTCCTTGGTCCAGGACGTGACCATCGTCTCGGAGTTGTAGCAGAGAATTGTGTAGAGCATTGGCGTGCACCCGACTTCGTAGAAGTGCATTGGAAGGCGAACAGGTACCGAAAATGGCCCGATCGGCTCGCAAACGCCAGACTTGTGGGCGCAGAAACCCTGCTCGGCACCTCTGACCCCCGCCCGCGTCAGCGGGCGTTCTGCGCGTTCTGCGGTCCCTGGTCCTTGGCCAGTTCTCGTCATGGTCCATTACGGTGGGGTCCACCCTTGACGCGCAACCATAGGTCTTGGGACCACACCGAATGGCCCCGCTCACCGCCGAACCATCACCTGAGCACTGAGCGCCAGACCCACCCCGTTTGTCCAGCCGAACCCGTCCTGCGTTGGATATTCCCCACCGCCCGCCCGGCGCGACATGTCCAGCACGTCGTACTTCTCGGTCATTTTGTGGGTCGTCTCGTACGTGCGACGGTTGAGGGCGAGCCACCGCGCGCGGGCCGAGTCGGCGAGCTCGGCGCGGCCGTAGCGCCGCACGCCTTCGATGGTGAGCCACTCGAGCGGTGGCCACCCGTTAGGCGCATCCCACTGCTGCCCAGACACGATCAGCGTCGTGACGAACCCGCCGGGCTTGTAGAAGTCGCGCTCCAGCCGCGCGGCGACGGCCCGTCCCTGGTCGGGTGTGGCGAGCCCGAAATACAGCGGCGATGACGCGGCGAGCGTCGGCCGATCGAGCACACGCGCGCCGGTGCGCCACCTGACGTCGTAGAAGAACCCACTGTCCGGCTCGTACGCTGCCGCCAACAGTGCCTGACGACGCGCGTCGGCATCGGCATTGAATCGCCGGGCGGCGTCCGCATCGCCCTGTTGGCCGCGGAACGCATGCAGCGCGGCGATCGTGCGCTCGGTGTGATAGAGCAGGCTGTTGAGATCGACGGGCACGAGTTCTGTCGTTTCCAGCGATCGCAGGTCCTTCGGGTCGCGCATCCAGCGCGTCGAGAAGTCCCAACCGCTCTCCGCCGCCGCCCGCGTGTTCCGATAGAACGCCGAGCGCTGCGGCTCGGGCAGCGTGCTCCCGAGCTGGTAGTCCGGCTTGTAGGACTCCGGCCTGGGGTCGGACCGGTCGTCCCAGTAGCGGTTGAGCACCGCGCCGTTCTTGAGCCTAACGACTCGCCGGTGCGCGTCGCCGGGCGCGAGCTTGTCCGCCCCCTCCATCCAGAACGCGTGCTCGAGTTCGAGGGCGTCGAGGTAGCGAAGTGCCTGGCCGGTGTCGGTGGCCGTGGCGTAGAGGCCCACCATCGCGCCGAAGTAGGGCGGCTGGCTCCGGCTCAGGTAATACGTGCGATTCCCGTTCGGGATGTGGCCGACCGTGCGCACGAGATGCGCGAAGTTGTCGAGCATGCTCCGGACGAGATCCGCCCGGCCGCTCGCGATCAGGCCCAGCATCGTGAAGTACGAATCCCAGTAGTAGATCTCGCGGAAGCGTCCGCCCGGCACGACGTACGGGTACGGCAGCGGGATGAGCGACGACTGCGCCTTGCTGGTGTCGGGCGCGCGCGTGAGCGCGTCCCACAACGCCTTCGCGTGCTGCTCCATGTTGAGCGTCGTGTCGGTCTTCACCCCAGCGCCGGCGGCATGCGGCATCTCGAAGTGCTTCTCCACGAACGTTTGCAGCGAGAAGCCGGGCGCCGATCGCTCCGTCGCATACGCCGCCGTGATCTGGGCAGGTGTCTCGAGTGGCCGTGCGTCCACGAACGTCTTGGAGTCGGGGAAGATGCCGGCGAGCTGCACGTCGTGGAACAGGCCGTTCAGCGCGCGGGCCGGCTCGTAGACCGCGGTCTGTTGCGGCGCGCTCGGCGCCGCGGCCGGCGTCGTGGACCGGCACGCAACGCCAAGAAAGAGGGCGGCTGAGAGCCTAACGAGGATCGCCAGTGGCCGGGCCGGCGGCCGCTCAGCGAACATAGCCGCCTTTCGCACTCCGCTTTCCTCCGGCGCGATGCGCCTCGTCGGACAGACGGTGGACGCCGCTGGCATCGATCCACCGATTGTAGAAGTTGAACAGCGCGCAGACGGTGATGGCGTAATACAGTTCCGCATCGGTCCACCCAATGGCGCGCAACCGCGCCGTGTCCTCGGCCGTTATGCTCGTCGACCGGTGGTTCACCTGGTCGATGAAGGCAAACAGGGCCTTGTGCTTGTCATCCAACCGGGATGTCGACGGATCGCGCAGGACTTCCTGCACGAGCGCCTCGTCTTCCATCAGCTCCGCCGCGACCGCGGCGTGAGAGGCAATTCAGAACGGGCAGGCGTTTCGCGTGGACGTGTACGCCGCGATGAGCTCGCGGAGCCCTGGGGAAAGGGGCGCCGGTTCGCGGAGCACCGCCTGCGTGAAACGCGCGAGGTGAATGGTCGCGTCAGGCTTGTAGGCGAAGAGATGCCAGATCTGCGGATACTCCAGCATTCCGGCGTTGCGAGCCGAGTCGATGACATCCTGCCAACCGCCGGGTGCGGGGTTCTGCTCGACATCGGGCAGAAACATCGGGTCCATATTCAGTCTCCGGACAGAGCTAGTTCAGTCCAAGGATCTCGCCACCACGAGCCATGTGAGAATGCAGACGGCAGTGAACGGAAGCGGGGAGTGGGCGGTTGGCAGTCGGCAGAGGGCAGAGACTATACCAGACCTCGCGTTGTTCTCTGCCACCTGCCTGCTGCCCGCTGCCGACCGCCGGCTTCAGTGCGCTGCCCACTGCCGTCTCACCAGGCTCGTGGCGAAGTCCATGTGGTCAACGGAAGATTATCCACAACACGCCAATGATCCCCGCCAACACGAACGAGCCGACCAGATCCGGCCCCCGGCCACGCTCGTGCTCTGCCGCCGGCTCCTTCGCCTTCGCCTCTCGCGTTAGGCCCGCAATCTGCCGCGGGTCGGGCGCCGCCGTCGCGAGGCTCACCCCCACGAGAATCACCGTCGACAGCACGAACAGGAGTGCCGCGAAGTGCAGGAAGTTGATCGTCGCCAGCCACATCCACATGCTGCCCGGCGTGAGGTGCGCTCGTCCGAGCTCGAGCCCCAGCCGCAGCGCCCCGAGCACGAAGCCCACGAGCAGCGCCGACAACGCGCCGGCGCCGTTCAGCCGAGGCATGAGAACGCCAAGCAGGAAGCACGCCGCGATCGGCGGGGCGATGTACGCCTGCACGCTCTGCAGATAAATGTAGAGCTGCGGCGAGATGTATTTCATGAACGGTATCCACGCGAGACCAAGCCCGACGAGGATGACCGTCGACACGCGCCCCACCTGGACCAGCCGCTTCTCGCTCGCGTTAGGGTTGAGCTTTCGATACACGTCCCACGTGAGCAGCGTCGAGCACGAGTTGAAAGCCGACGCCAGTGAGCTCATGAGCGCCGCGAGCATCCCGGCGAGCACCAGCCCCTTGAACCCCGCCGGCAGGAGCCGCGTGACCAGCGCCGGATACGCCGCGTCGGCCTGGCCTTTCACGTCGCTGTAGAGCGCGGCCGCGATCATCCCCGGGAGGACGAAGATGAACACCGGAAGAATCTTGAGATACCCGGCGAAGATCGTTCCACGTCGCGCGTCGGTCTCGGTCTTGGCCGCGAGCACGCGCTGCACGATGTGCTGGTCCGTGCACCAATACCACACGCCGAGGATGGGCGCGCCGAACACGACGCCCGTCCACGGGAAGTCCGGATGGTTCATCGGCTTCCACATCGAGAAGAAGTCTGCGGGCAGCTTTGCCTCGAGTCCGGACCACCCGCCGACGGCACTCAGGCCGATCAACATGAGCGCCGCCGAGCCGAAGATCAGCACGACGGCCTGCATTACTTCTGTGTAGATGACCGCGCGCAGGCCGCCGAAGATCGTGTACAAGCCCGTGATCACGATCAGCACCGTCGCGCTCGTCCAGATGTCGAAGCCCGTCACGGCGCGCATAACGACACCGCCGGCGAACAGCGTGACGCTGATCTTCGTCAGCACGTACCCGATCACCGATACCCACGTGAAGTACCACCGTGCGGCCGGGTTGAAGCGCCGCTCGAGAAACTCCGGCATCGTGTACACGGCGCTGCGCAGGTAGAACGGCACGAACAGCCAGCCGAGCAGCAGCAGCATGAAGCAGGCGATCCACTCGAAGTGGCCGACCGCGAGCCCGCTCGCCGCGCCCGTTCCCGCGAGGCCGACGAGGTGCTCGCTGCCGATATTGGATGCGAACAGACTCGCGCCTACCGCGAGCCAACCCACATCGCGCCCGGCGAGGAAGTAGTCGGAGCTGACCTGCTTCTCGTGCCGGGCCGCCCAAACCCCGATTCCGAACAGAATCGCGAAGTAGCCGGCGATGACGACGAGGTCGAGTACCGGAAGGTTGCTCATGGCGCGGGACGGAGGATGAGGAGGGTTGCGTTGTTGCGTGCCACCGCGATGACCGAACCACCACCTGCGAGTCGAACGAGCTTCATGTCCCGTACTTCCCCTTCGATGCCGAGATCGCTCGGGTCGGCCGACGTGAATCGACCATCGCCCACTCCCCGTAGCAAGGTGCCGAAGCTCGCGTCGTAGCGCCCGAGGATGGGCTGGACGCCATACAGGTTACCCGCCAGCAGGAGGTCGGGGTGGCCGTCGCCATCGAAGTCGCGCGCCACCGACGCGAACACCGGCGAGAACTGGGCCTCGGCCGGCAGTGGCTGGAGCCTGTACGTCCCGTCCGCCTGGGCGAGAGCGACGGAGCTGGCGAACACCCGCGCCTCGCGCACGGTGGCCTGGCTCAGCTCCGCCGCCGTGAACATGTCCTCCACGCGACTCGCGCCGAAGCTCGCGTACGTCGGGAACTTGCTGCGGAGGGCTGGGATCGCGCGCACCAGCTCGTCCCGCCCCGCCACGGGATAGCCGACGCCGTGCTTGTAGGCCGTCAGGATCTGCTGGAGGGTCCCGTTGTGCGCGAAGTCGCTGACGTAGAGGCGAGCCGGCTCGTTAGGCGACGCCTGGAGGTACGAGTTGAGACCGAGGTTCCCCAGCACGAGGTCGGCGCGCCCGTCGCCGTCGAGATCGACGGACGACACGCTGTTCCACCATCCCTCCGTCTTCGCCAAGCCGGCTTCGGCCGTTCGGTCGACGAACCGGCCGTTCTCCTGGCGGAAGACGCGCACCGGCATCCATTCACCAACCACGATGAGGTCGAGCGCTTTCGTACCGGCGTGCGCCATCCAGGTCGCGGACGTCACCATGCCGGCCTCGCCGAGGCCGGGGGCGATCTCGTCGGTCACGTCCGTGAACTGTCCCTTGCCGTCGTTCCGCAGCAGATGGCTGCGTGGCGTTGCGCCGTACTTCCCAGCTATGTCGCGCGAGCCGACGAACAGATCGATGTCGCCGTCGCCGTCGAAGTCACCGGGCACGACACAGGATCCGTTGTCGAACGCCGCGGGCAGCGCACCGGGCGCCCTTCGGAAGGTGCCGTTGCCGTCGTTGAGGTACAGCCGGTCGAGCAACGCTGTTTCCTGGCCCGTGAACTCGTTGCCAGCGCTGACGACGTAGAGATCGAGGTCGCCATCACCGTCCGCGTCGAAGAACGCCGCATCGACATCCTCGGCCAGACTGTCGGCGGCGATGCCGGGCTCGGCGACCGTGCGAAACGTGCCGCCCTTCTGCTGAACGAGCAGCGTACCTGGCTGCCACTTTCCGCCGCCGACGTAGAGGTCGTCGAGCCCATCGCCGTTCACGTCGCCGACGGCGAGCGCGGGCCCTTCGGTGGACAGCCGGTGGGGGATGAGCGGCTCTCGGCTGAAGTCGAGGAAGTCGTTTTCCTCGTGCCTAACGGCGGCGCCGAGTCGAGTGGCGATGTCGGTGAAGCCGGGATGAGGGATGGGGGATGAGGGATGAGGATTGACGGCGCTCTTTCCCCTCATCCCCCATCCCCCATCCCTCATCCCCGTTGCGCTATCCTGCCAAAACGTGATCAGCCGGTTCACCGCAACACCCGTCATCACCTGCACCCGGCGATCCGGCCACACCACGATCAGCGAGTCGATCTGCGTCGCCGAGCCGACGCCGAAATGCAGGCGTGGATCGACGGACGACTCGAAACCGCGCGTCAGGTTCTGCTCGAGCACCTGCATGGTGCCCTGCTGCTTCAAGGTCACGCGCGCACCGATTCCCGAGGTGTTGCCTCGCGCACCACGCAACTCGACCGTCAGGTAGCCGTTCTGGTTCCGGGCTCGCGCGTGGTTGCGGTAGATGGCCGCCGGCGCGTTGATGCGGTTCACCACCAGGTCGAGCGCGCCGCTGTTGTTCAGGTCCACGAACGCAGCGCCATTCGAGAAACCCGGCTGGGCCAGACCCCACGCCTCGGCCGTGTTCGTGAAGGTGAGGCCCGCCGACGGGGCCCCGTTGTTACGGAACGCGTGATTCGCGAGCGGGACCTGCGGCATGCGCTCGACCAGCGGCAGGTTCTCGTTGGTAATGCCTTTCGCGAGCGATGCCTGCACCGCCTCGCTGCTGACGTATGCGATGTAATCGAGGTCGTTAGGCCGCCGGTAGATCCCGCTCGTGACGAAAAGGTCCTTCCAGCCATCGTTGTCGAGATCGGCAAACAGCGGCGCCCAGCTCCAGTCGGTCGCGAACACGCCGGCCAGGTAGCCTATGTCGGCGAATGTCGGCACCACTCCCGCGGTCGCGGCGCGCTGTTCGGACTCGGATCGACCGAGCGAGAGATCGCCGCGATTCAGCTGCAGCGTGTTGCGCGAGTACTGCGGGTGATAGCCGGCACGGAGCCGGAGGTTGAACAGGTTGTAGTCCTCCGAGCTGGCAGAGCTCTTGAGCACATCCTCGCGCTCAGGAAGCATGTCGGCCACGAAGACGTCGGGGCGACCGTCGTTGTTGACGTCCGCGGCGTCCACGCCCATAGAGAAGCGGCTCGTGTGCCCGGTGGCCCGGGTGATGGACTCGGTGAACGTCCCGTCGCAGTTGTTGATGTAGAGGAAGTCGTTTTCCTGGAAGTCGTTCGCGATGTACAGGTCGGGGCACCCGTCGAGATTCACATCGGTCGCTACGGCGCCGAGGCCGAACCCTCCGACGCCGTGGTCGCTGTCGCGGATGCCAGCCGCGGCACTCACATCCACGAAGTGTCCGCCGTCGTTACGGTACAGGCGATCCGCCGAAGCCGCGTTAGGCGACGACGACTCCGGGTCCCGCATCCCCACGCGCCGCTCCATGTGGGTGGAGCTGTTGAGGAGGTACATGTCCAGGTCGCCGTCGCCGTCGTAGTCGAAGAACACCGCCTGCGTCGAATAGCCGGCGAACTCGAGCCCGTACTCCCTGGTGCGGTCGGTGAAGGTCCCGTTGCCATTGTTGAGGAACAGGATGTTGTGGCCCTTTTCGCCGAGGTGGCTGACGGCGGACACGTACAGGTCGAGGAACCCGTCCCCGTTGACGTCGGCCATCGTGACGCCCGTCTTCCACCCATCGGGCGCGGCAACGCCGGCACGTTCGGTGATGTCCTCGAACTGATAGTTGCCCTTGTTCCGGTAGAGGCGGTTGGGACCGACGTTGGCGGTGAAGTAGAGATCGGGAAGCCCGTCGCCGTCGATGTCACCCGCCGCGACGCCGCCGCCGTTGTAGTAGTAGAGGTAGTTGAGAATGTTGAACTCGGGGTTCTCCGGCAGCTGGTTCACGAACGTGACGCCCGTGCTCTTGGGTGAGAGCATCTCGAACATCGGCGTCGGGCGTTCCGTACGCCGACACCCGGCAGCCGCCAACAATCCCCAGAGCAAACCAAATAGCGAACATCTCAGACGAAGTGTTGTTCGGATGCGCCGGATGCCACGGATACTTCGGATCGCCCCTGGGCGACGCGTCCCTCCGCGCGCCGGAAGCAATCCGATGGATCCGTGGCATCCGATGAATCCGAACACCCCTTCGTCTGAGATGCCTGTCATTTCGTCTCGTCTGAGATGCCTCTCGTTCGTCGATGAACTAGGGAGCCGGGCGAATACGAACCGCCTGGCCACCACCAGGCGCGAGCACCATGTGCAATCGTGATGTCGAATCCACCGGCCTCGAGGAGATCGCGACCGGCAACGGGTTCGTCGCCCAGTTCGCGCCCGGGCCATCCGCATAGATCTCCGCCACGTACTTCCTGCCCGGCGTGAGGAACGTGAGCGGCACGTCGAACGTGCGCCCCTCCTCGTCTGTGATCGCCCCCAGGTACCAGCTCTGCGCGTTGCGCTCGCGCCGGGCCACCACGACGTAGTCACCGATCTTCCCCTCGATCACACGCGTGGTGTCCCAGTCCACCGCCACGTCCTTGATGAACTTGAACGCCGGCTGGCCCTCGTAGTTCTCGATGAGATCGGCCGCCATCTGCACCGGCGAATACAACACGACGTAGAGTGCGAGCTGCTTCGCGAGCGTCGTCCGCACCCGCGGCTCGTCCAGCCGCCGAGGGCGTCCGGCTCCGCGCGTCTCCAGGATGTCGAAGATGCCCGGCGTGAAGTCCATGGGCCCCGACAGGAGCCGCGTGAAGAACAGGATCGTCTCGTGCTCCGGCGGATTGCCACCATCCGCGCTCCACGCGTTGTACTCCTGTCCACGCGCCCCTTCGCGACTCATCATGTTCGGCCAGGTGCGGCGCTCGCCGGTGTCGTGAATCGGCTCGTGCGCGTCGACCATGATGCCGTACTTCGCCGCCGTCTCGATGACCTTGCGATGGTGGCGCACGGCCACCTGCGAGTAGTGCGAGTGGTTGCCGCCCATCGTGTCGGCCACGTAGCCCGTCTTGATCGCGTCCACGCCTAACGACCGGTACAGCGTGTACGCGCTGTCGAGCTGGCGCTCGTAGTTCGCCAGCCCGCCGGACGTCTCGTTATGCACGATGAGCTTGACACCTTTCTGCTTCGCGTACGCCGCCACGCCGGGCAGGTCGTAGTCCGGGTAGGGCTTCGTGAAGGAGAACGCGTTGCGGTTCGCGATCCAGTCGCCGTCCCATCCGACGTTCCATCCCTCCACCAGCACGCCCCCGAAGCCGTTCTTCGCCGCGAAATCGATGTACCGCTTCGCGTTCTCCGTGGTCGCGCCGTGCTTGGGGCCGGAGCTCCAGGTCCAGATGTTCATGTGCATGCCCCACCAGATGCCGACGTACTTCATCGGCTTGATCCAGCTCGTATTCGCGATCGCGCTTGGCGGATTGAGCTTGAGGCCAAGCAGCGACGGCGCCAGCTCCTTTACGCTGTTCGCCACCTGGATCGTTCGCCACGGCGTCTCGAACGGGGTACGCCCGCGAGCCTTCACGCCATCGGCCATGGGTGCCAGCGCCGCACGCAGCGAGTTGTTCTCCATCCCATGCCCCGCGAGGAACATCCGCGGGTAGTCGACGAGATCCGCTTCGTGGATCACCACCGCGGTGTGTCCGTCGCTCAGCTCCAGGGTCACGGGCGTCTGGATGCTGTCGAGCGTGCTCAGTGGGGACGCGGCGTAGAGGAACTCGGACCGGTCGAGTCGCGGCTTGTTCGACGGGATCCACCACGCCCGCGCGTTCTGGGCGAACGAGAATTCCGTGCGCTCGTCCATGATCTCGAAGTCGCCGAGCCCGGGCTGCTGCGGGAGCTCGTAGCGGAACGCCACGCCGTCGTCGAACGCTCGAAACGCCACCACGAAGCGGCGGTGGAGCGACGTCGTCTCCTCGGCGGTGACTCGCAACTCGTTATGCTGGTCGCGTACGCGGGCCACTTCACCCCACGGCTGCGTCCACGATTCGTCCACCTTCGTCCGGGCCGAGTCGACGAGAGACAAGCTATCGCCCAGGGGCGGCGCGCCACGGAACTCGAAGCCGAGTCGCGACGGGAGCAGAAGCGGCTTCCCTTCCCGCTCCAACGAGTACCAGAGGCTGCCCTGCCGCACCGAGACGGTGACCACGTTTTTCCCGTCAGGCGAGACGACTCGAAGGGTGGGCTGAGCCGCCGCAGCCGTGGAAAGGCTGGTCACCGCCGCGGCCAGTGCGAGGACCCTCCGGAAAACCCGGCGTCGCATCATCATGTGCTTCTCCGTACATTCAGTATGAAGGCACCGGGTCTGGT
>DASUGD010000239.1:0-7334 GCA_036274195.1 Gemmatimonadaceae bacterium
GGCAATGAAACGATGAAATTCGACTCTGACCCCGTTGAGGCGCTGGACCGAGGACATCGGGGCGAAAGCCGGGCGAGGGACGAGTCACGGTACGTGAGCGGGTCCGGCGAGTCAAACACCGTCGCCGCTCGTGGGCAGAGTGACTGCGCGGCCACCCCCTGGTCCACTTCCGCGCGGCGGGCTGGCGCTGCATGCTGATGGGCGCTTTCGTTCACCGTCTGGAGGATCGATCCATGACTACCGCCGCCAATCCCGCCTCGTCGCCCGCCGCCGTTGGGGCGGTCCCGAGCCCCCGTCAGCAGTTCCTCGACGCGTACGAGCGCGAGTATGCGATCACGATGAAGATCCTCCGCGCGTACCCGCCCGACAAATCGGAGCTCAGGCCACACCCAAAGCTCAAGACCGCTCGAGAGCTGGCATATGTCTTCGTCCAGGAGTGTGGTCTTGGGATCGCCGGGCTGAATGACGCGTTCGGCAAGGGGGCAAGCGGCCCGAGCTCGCCACCGGTTCCGGAGAAGTGGGAAGACGTCCTGCCGGCCCTCGAAACCGCCCACGCGAACTTTCGGAAGGCGTTCGAATCGTTCACCGACGCAGAGCTGCTCGAGCCGATCAAGTTCTACGGAGGGCCGAAGACGCTCGTGGACTATCCCCGTCTGCAGTTCGCGTGGTTCCTGCTGTCGGACCAGATTCACCACCGGGGCCAGCTGTCCATCTACCTGCGAATGGCCGATGCCAAGGTGCCGAGCATCTATGGTCCTACCGCCGATGAGCCATGGCGCTGAGGCGGCCGCGCGCCGCGCGTCAGGCGGCGTCGTGTGCGTCTGCCAACGTTTGACCCCGACCTGAAACACGAGGACGACCGGATGTCCGATGACGATCTGAGGGCTGAGCTCGAGCGACTACGGCAGGAGAACGAAGCGCTCAAGAAGGGTGCGTCGCGCGGTGTGTCACTCAAGGTGAGCGAGAAGGGAGGGCTCTCGGTGTACGGACTGGGGCGATTCCCGGTGACCCTCTATAAGGAACAATGGGTCAAGCTCCTCGATATGTCCGATGACATCCGGGCGTTCCTCAAGGCGCACGACGCGGAGCTCAAGAGCAAGGACTAGCCTGTCCCTACCCCGCTGGCCTGCCATGACGCTCCCGATCACGTGGGTCGGCACGCCAAACCGGCACAAGGGCCGAGCGGGTTTCCGGCCCGAGGCGATCGTCGTGCACATCATGGAAGGGACGTTGGCCTCGACCGACAGCTGGTTCGGCACGACCGAGTCTCGCGTGTCGGCGCATTACGGCGTGGCCAGGGACGGCCGGATTCACCAGTACGTGGGTGAGTCGGACACCGCGTTTCACGCCGGGCGCGTCTGGAAACCCAGGTGGCGACACATCAGGCCGGGCGTGAACCCGAACCTGTATACGATCGGGATCGAGCACGAGGGCAGTGGCGAAAGCGAGTGGCCCGACGCCATGTACGAGTCCAGCGCGAAGCTCATCGCTGACGTGTGCACGCGGTGGTCGATCCCGATCGATCGCGCACACATCGTGGGTCATCGCGAGATCTACGGGCGCAAGACATGCCCGAACGACGTCGTCGACCTGAACCGGCTGATCGCCCTGGCGAAGGCGGCGGCGGTGAAGCCGGAACGGTTCAACTTCATTCCGCAGGCGGGGGCGGTGCGGACACGGACGGCACTGCATGTTCGACGCGGCGCGCCGACGACCGCGGCTCCGGTGCTGCGAACGGCGGAGCCTAACGAGGTGCTCGACTACGTGGGCTGGTGCAGCAACGGGATGAGCGTGAACGGCAACGCGCACTGGTACCGTGACGAGGACGGGAACTACTTCTGGGCCGGCGCGACGAGTCGTCCGACGCCGGGGATCGCCGATTAGATGTTGGCGAAAGCACCCGTGGCACCGAGTCGATGAATTCAACCGCAGAGGTCGCAGAGGTCGCGGAGAACTCGAACCTCCAAAGCTCATTTTACCACCGAGGTCACGGAGGGAGTGCCAATAGCGTTAGGCTCTCCGCGTCCTCCGCGTCCTCCGCGGTCAAATCGAGGCCGGGTTCTCCAGCCACGTTCGCAGCTCGCCATCAGTGACCATCACCGGACCGCTCTCCTTGAGGCGGGGATCGATCATCTCCTCCCGGTAGCCCGTGGGCATCCCGGTCTCGCGGTTCACGATCCACGAGAACCGCCGGTCACGCTCGCGGCCGCGGAGCAGCGAGCGCGGTGACTGTCCCAGCACTGCGGCGACGGCGCCGTACGTCGCGCGGCGGCCGTGCCGGTCGAGCAGGTCGACGATCTCTTCGAGCGACATGTTTGCCTCGTGGTGGCGGTCACCTTTGTTCGAATCACGGAGGCCAATATGCCGACTCCGGCGGCTGCATCCGTCACCGAAACGTCGTCCGCCGACATCATTGCGTCGCGTCGCAGCCACCCGGTTTCACCGCACCGACGTCCGACCTCAGCGCGCTGCGTTGAGCTCGATGACGTGCCGGTCGGGGTCGAGAATGAAGATCTGGGGGAATCCCGCGTTAGGCCAACGGTTCCATTTGAGCCAGAGCGGGTCGTCAGCCGGGAGATCGTCGCGGTAGCCAGACGCGCGCAAGTGCGCGAGCGTGGCGTCGAAGTCATCGACACGGACCGCAAAGTGCACGTCGCGCGAGTCCACCGGCTTGTCGACTCGCAACGTCCCGCCTCGGCGCTCGATCAGATGAAGCTGGCCGTCGCCGAGGGCGAACCACGCGCCACGAAAGTCGAATGCCGCTGGCCGCTCGATCTCCGTCAATGCGAGGACCTCGTGGTAGAATCGCCGCGAACGCTCCAGGTCCGAGACCGGGAGGGCCACGTGGTGGAGGGCGGTGACGCGAAAAGTCATGGTGGGCGGCCGATGGTGAGGGCGCGGCCGATCGCGCCGGCGGCACCCAATGTACCACCATCAACGTCTCGCCACCTCGGGATGACGGCGATCCCGAATCGCGGGCTTCGCGGGCTCCCGCCCTCGGGATGACCGAACCGAGTCGGATATTTCCCTACGAGCTACCGGCAAACGACCGATCGACCGTGCCGTTCACTGCCCTAGGTTCGTGAGCAACACCCGGAACGGAGGCGTCATGCGTCTCGCAATCGCCCTCTTCATCCTCGTACACGCGATCGCGCACCTCCTTCAGTTCGCGGAGGCGTTTCGCCTGATTCCCGCCGGCGGTATCCCATACAGAACCACGCTGCTCGACGGTCGGCTCGACGTGGGCGACGGCGGAATTCGGCTGATGGGGACGCTCTGGTTCACGTTGGCGATCGCCTTCGTCGCCGTCGCCGCCGGAATGGCGCTCGGCACGACGTGGTGGGCACACGTCGCAGGCGTCGGAGCGATTATCTCGCTGCTGATGACGTTCCTGGAGGCGCCGAGAGCGCGGATCGGACTCTGGATGAACGTCATCATTCTGACCGCCCTAATGATTGCCTACTGACGTGGAGGCCACATGCGATTCGCCCTCGCATCCCTCATGGCCCTGCACGGGATCGCTCACCTGGCAGGGTTCGCGGGCTCCTTTCACCTGACAGCCGCCACCGACCTCCCGTACAAGACCACGTTGCTGGAGTTGCCGCAGGGCCGGACTGGAGCGCTGATCAACGTCGCGATTCTCGCCGCGCTGTTCATTTGACAAGCAGCAGGCGGCTCGTTGGGCTAATGGCAGCAGCTCGCAGCACGCGGCAGTAACGCGCAGCACTCGGCTACCAGCCCAGCAGCCGCACGCAGCCAGCAGCAATGCGCAGCGGCTGTCAACCGAGCAGTATCTCCAGATCTTCGCGTCTGATTCGCGATATGAGACTGCTGTCGCCGCCAATGATGGCTTCGGCGAGGTCGCGTTTCGACTGCTGCAGCTCGAGCACCTTCTCCTCCACTGTGTCGCGCGCGATGAGACGCGACGCGAACACCCGGCGCGTCTGGCCGATGCGGTGCGTTCGGTCGATCGCCTGCGCTTCCACCGCCGGGTTCCACCACGGATCGAGGAGAAAGACGTAGTCCGCCGCCGTCAGGTTGAGGCCCAGCCCACCCGCCTTGAGGCTGATGAGGAACACTCCGCAGGCCGGGTCGGTCTGAAAGCGGGACACGCGCTCTTCGCGGTCTCGCGTCTGACCGTCGAGATACTCGTACACCACCTTCTCCCGGTCGAGCTGTGGCTTGAGCAGCGCCAGGAGCGATGTGAACTGCGAGAACACGAGCGCCTTGTGCCCCTCCGCCACGATCTCCGTGAGCTGCGGGATGAGCAGGTCGAACTTGCTGCTCGACTCGCTCGCGCGCTTCTCGTCGAGGAGCGCGGAGTGACACGCCGCCTGCCTGAGTCGAAGCAGCGCTTCCAGGATCTGGATCTTCGACTTCGCGATCCCTTCCTTGTCGATCCGACCGAGCAGCGCCGCGCGATAGTGATCGCGCAGGTCATCGTAGCGTTTCCGCTCCCTTGGCTCGAGCTCCACGTAGATCGTCTGCTCGAGCTTCTCCGGCAGCTCCGGTGCGACCTCCTCCTTCGTGCGCCGCAGGATGAACGGTCTCACCGCGCGGGCGATGAGCGACCGGCCGGACTCGCCCTCCTCGCCGGTGCCTAACGTCTTGAACACGCGCGCGGCGCCGAGCATGCCGGGATTGAGGAACTCGAAGAGACTCCACAGGTCGGCGATCCGGTTCTCCACGGGCGTGCCGCTCATCGCGAGCCGATGCTTCGCCCGGAGCAGGCGCGACGCCTTCGCCGTTTCCGTCGTCGAGTTCTTGATCGCCTGCGCCTCATCGAGGATCACGTAGTCGAACTCCAGCTCGGCGAGCACCGGCGCGTCGCGGCGCAGCGTCCCGTACGTGACGAGCACGAGGTCGTAGTCGGTGAACTTCGCGGGGTCGCGTGTGCGATCGCGCCCTTCGTGCACCAGGACACGCATTGCGGGCGTGAACCGCGTTGCCTCCTGTCGCCAGTTGAAGAGCAGCGAGCGCGGCACGACCACGAGCGACGGGCCCGACTTGGCGAGTCGCCGCTCCTCGAGCAGCGCGAGCGCCTGGACCGTCTTGCCGAGTCCCATGTCGTCAGCGAGGCAGCCGCCGAAGCCGAAGCGTTGGAGGAAGTGCAGCCACGAGAGACCATCACGCTGGTAGTGGCGGAGCTCCCCGTTGAAGCTTGGCGGCGGGTCGGCGGGCTGCAGGCTCTCGAACGAGTTGAGCTCGCGACGTGCGTGCTCGAACGTCTCGTCGACTTTCGCGGCGGGCATCGCCGCGAGCAGCGCATCGAGGAGACCTACCTGGGAGCGCGTGAACCGGACGGCGTCGTCGACCCCCTCGCCCATGCCCGAGAGTGCGCGGAATCGCTCGCTCCACACGTCAGGCAGGATCCCGATCGTCCCGTCCGACAGGGTGATGCTCGATCGTCCCTGTCGCAGCGCGGCCAGGAGCTCGGGCAACGACGCGCGCGTGTCGCCGAAGACAGCGCCGCCGCGGAGCTCGAACCAGTCGATGCCGCTCGCGACCTCGACCTCGAGATCGCCGGCCGCGCGGACGCGACCTTCGTCGGTTTCCACGACCCAGCCGAGTCCGACGAGCTGCGCCATCGCGCGCGGCATGCGTGCGGCCCCGATGCGTGGCATGTTCCGCGACCGGCGGTAGTCGTACTCCTCGCGGAAGCCGAGCGCGTAGAGCTGCTCGCGCGCGGCCCGCTCGGCGTCGGGGTTGCGCCTGACGATTCGCCGGTGCTCCTCGTCGAACAGCGCGACCTGCTTCACGTCACCGTCGACGATGACGCCGGCGTAGTCGAAACTGATGGTGGCCGAGACCTTGGCGGGCTGCCACGAGACGACGGGGTCCGGCTCGAGTCGCACGACCGGCCTCGGCGCGGGCCGGTCCTCGCGCACGCCTAACGATTCAGGCAGGTCGAGCGGCGGCACCGCCGGCAGCGCGTGCAGCTCGCGCAGGAGCTCGTCCACTTCGACCGCCGGCACCTCGATCGAGCCCTCGTCGGCGAGGGCGACGATCAGCGAATGGTTGCCTTCGTCGCGCACCGGTGCCGCGACGCCGTGGGCAATCACGAGCCCCGGCGCCAGGATCGACGCGTCGCTGAGCGCGAGGCGCTCGTCGCCGCGGCGCAGCCATCCCTGCATGCGGAGCGCATGGATCTCGTCGGGCTGCGGAGCACCGTTGGTCGGCGCCGTGCCGTTCGCCGGCACGACATCGACGCGAAGCTCCCAGGGTGGGCCAGGGTCCCACGTGAGTGGCGGCGGGTCCGCCTCACCAGTCAGGCTCACGCGGCATCGCCCGCTCTCGCACATGAGGCGAAGCGTCGTGCCGAACGCCGGCGGCTCGAGGTAGTAGCGTCGCGTGACGCCGTAGCCGCTCCCGATGTGGCGCGCGTCGGAGCCGGCGCCGGTGAGCATCTGCGCGATTTGGCGGTCGACCGGATCGGGAGCGTCGGCCCACTGGTCCTCGCGGAGCGAGAACTGTTTGGGCGTCCCCCATTCCCCGTTAGGCGCGCGCCGTTGCGTGGCGAGGTCGACAACGAGCCCACGCTGGTAGAGTCGCGTGGCCGGAAGGTCGACGACGTACACGATCCGACGGTCCGACGGGAATTTCGAGTCTGCCGGGGTGGGATCGAACGCGGGAATCCGGTCGCGGATGCGGCGAAGCTTGCGCTTCCAGGAAAGCTCAGGCGGCTTGACGGCGCCGGGCCCGCGTGCGCGGGTCCGCGGAAGCCCGTCGAAGCGGAGGAGTCGCTGTGAGTCGGCGGCGAGCAGCGTTGCCCACACGTGCTTGCAGACCCCGTAGCTCGCCCAGGCCGGGCAGCTGCACTCGTGAACGAACTCACCCTTTGCGTTCTGGGACAGCTGGACCTGATAGATGTCCGCCCCGCGGACGGTTGCGCCGATGCCGCGCTCATCGACGGAGATGATGCGCACGACGCCGCGGCGATAGTACTGCTGGCCACGGTCGCGCGTATCGCTTGGGAAGGTCGCCGTGATTTCCGGCGGAATCGGCATCGAAAACGTCGTTGGCGAAAGGGGAACCCGGAAAAGTCGGCGGCGGTTGCCTTGTGGGCAAGTGTGAAAGAGACCGGGAAACGGGACACGGGAAACGGGACACGGGAAACGGGAAACGGGACACGGGACACGGGACACGGGACACGGGACACGGGACACGGGACACGGAGAACCCTCGGGAGGCCAACCACGCGCAGTGAGGCATCCTGAGGGTTTCCGCCGTTTATGCGTTTCCCGTTTCCCGTTTCCCGTGTCCCGTTTCCCGTGTCCCGTGTCCCGGTCTCTTTCACACTTGCCCACAAGGCAACCGCCGCCGACTTTTCCGGG
>DASUGD010000240.1:0-7200 GCA_036274195.1 Gemmatimonadaceae bacterium
GCCCTCTACCGGGACGACGGCGATTCCTCGCCTCAGCGCCTGCGGCGCTGCGCTCGGAATGACGCGCCGTTTCGCCGTCGCCCGTCGTCCGTCCCCCGTCCCCGGCTGTCGCCAGTCGCCAGTCGCCAGTCGCCAGTCGCCAGTCGCCTCAGTTTCGCGGCTGCCCCTGATACACCACGCACATGGGGCCCGTGATCTCGTCATCCAGATCGATCCTCACGGCGCCGTCCTTGATGAGGTGCTGAAGCAGCGTCAGCACGTTGCGGCCGAACATCTGGCTCGCGTGCGTCGGTACCGAGCTCGGAATGTCCACCGCACCGAACACGAGCACCCCATTCGCGTCGACGATCTCGCCCGGTTTCGTGAGGGTGCAGTTGCCCCCCGTTTCCGCCGCGAGGTCGACGATCACCGTGCCTGGCCGCATGTCGGCGACCATCGCCTCGGTGATGAGCTTGGGAGCCGGCCGTCCCGGGATCTGCGCCGTCGTGACGACGAGATCGACCTGCTTCAGGTGATCGTGCAGCAGCGCAGCGGTTCGCTGTTGCTGCTCCGCCGACTGCTCGCGCGCGTAGCCGCCCTTGTCTTCCGCGTCACTCGAGATGGCTTCCGCTGCGACAAACGTCGCGCCGAGGCTCTGCACCTGCTCGCGTACGGCCGGTCGCACATCGAACGCGCTGACGATCGCCCCGAGACGTCGCGCGGTCGCGATCGCCTGAAGCCCGGCGACGCCAGCACCCAGAATGAAGGCCTTCGCCGGCGCGATGTTGCCCGCCGCGGTCGTGAGCATCGGCAGGAACTTCGGCATCATCGACGCGCCGATCAGCACTGCCTTATAACCGGCCACGGTGCTCTGCGACGACAGCACGTCCATGGACTGTGCTCTCGTTATGCGCGGCACGCGCTCGAGGCTGAGCGCCGTGACGGATCGCTCGGCCAGAGCGGGCAGGATGTCGGCGGCGTTGGCGGGCTGGAAGAGGCTCACGAGCACGGTGCCTGGCTTGAGCGCGCGCGCCTCCGCGGCGGACGGCGGTTGAACTTTCGTCACGACGTCGCTGTCTGCGACGGTCTCGGCCAGCGATCGGGCGATCGTGGCGCCGGCAGCCGCATAGGCACTGTCAGGGAACGAAGCGGCAGTGCCGGCGTCGTGCTCGACGACGACGCGCGCGCCGCTCTTCACGAGTCGACCGACGCTGTCGGGCGCAAGGGCAACCCGCCGCTCGCGCGGGGCGGTCTCCTTGGGAACTCCAATCTGCATTCGGGCTTCGGTTCGGGTGGCGGTGGCGGAGCCAAGGGTAACGAGAGAGTCGGGAATAGGGAATCGGTATCGGGAATCGGGAATCGAACGGCGGCTAACTGCTCGATGCTCTTGCTGGCTGCTGGCTGTTTTGCGGCTCGTTGGGCTAATAGCAGCAGCCCGCAGCGCGCGGCAGTAGCGCGCAGCACTCGGCTACCAGCCTAGCAGCCGCACGCAGCAAGCAGCGAGCAGCTAGCGGTACCCGACGGCCTGCATGGCGAATAACTCCGCATACAAGCCACCAGCCCCGACGAGCTCCTCGTGCGTCCCCTGCTCGACTATCTCGCCGCCTTTCAGCACCACGATCCGATCCGCCATGCGCACGGTGGAAAAGCGATGCGAGATGAGGACGCCCATCCGCCCCGCCATGAGCTCCGAGAAGCGCTCGAATACCTCATACTCCGCCCGCGCATCGAGGGCCGCCGTGGGCTCGTCGAGAATCAGCACCTGCGCGTCGCGCATGTAGGCGCGAGCCAGCGCGATCTTCTGCCACTCCCCACCAGACAGATCGACGCCGTCCTCGAAACGACGACCAAGCATCTGTCGATATCCTGCCGGAAGACGCGGCAGGAGCGACGACGCGAGCGACTGGTCGGCGGCGTGCACCAACGGTTCCGGGGCCGCGGCGCCGGCGCCGTTGTCGAGGTAGCCTCGAACGGATTCGATCTCCCCGACGCCGACGTTCTCGTCGAAGCGCATGTCGTAGCGAACGAAGTCCTGGAAGATCACGCCGATCTCACGGCGAAGCGACGTGAGGTCGTATTCCCGAAGATCGACGCCATCGAGCAGAATGCGCCCCTCGGTGGGATCGTAGAGGCGGGCGAGGAGCTTCGTGAGCGTCGTCTTGCCGGCGCCGTTCTCGCCGACGAGCGCGATTCGTTCACCGGCGCCGAGCGTGAAGCTCACGTGCCGCACCGCCCACCGATCGCTGCCAGGGTACTTGAATCCGACGTTCTCGAACACGAAGCCGGTTCGAATCGGGCGCGGCACCGGGGGCGCGCCCGGCGGTGAGCTGATCGTCGGCTGCATCTCGAAGAACAGAAACAGGTCGCGGAGATACAGCCCCTGCTCGTAGATGGCGCTCGCGCCAAGCAGGAGGCGCTGGATGAGATCCCGCCCGCGAGAGAACGACGCGGCGAGAAACGTCAGCGAGCCGAGCGTGATGCTTCCGGCGATCGCGCGGGCGATGATGACGATGTAGGCCGCGTAATACCCCAGCGTCCCGATGAACGACAGCGCGGAGCTGACGACCGCCTTCCGTGTTGCCAGCTTCCGGTTCTCCGCGTACCAGCGGTCCGAGAGCACGCGATAGCGCTCGGTGAGCCAGCCGGCGAGCCCGAAGAGCTGGACTTCCTTCGCGGTATCGTCGCTGGCGCCCACCCAGCGCAGGTAGTCGAGCTGCCGCCGCTCCGGCGTCCAGCGGAAGAGCAGGGAATACTCCATCGCCGCGAAGCGTGTCTCCCCGAGAAAGCTTGGCACGATCGCGATCACCAGGAGCACCATGAGCCATGGGCTGAACGCGAGCAGGGCCGCGCTCAAGGTGACGAGGGTCAGTGCGTCCTGCGCCAGCCCGAGCAACTGCGCGATGAGCCCTATGCGCCCTACCGTCTGGCGTCGTGCGCGCTCGAGGTGGTCGTAGAACTCCGGGTCTTCGAACTGGGCGAGGTCCAGCGTGGCGGCGTGCTGCATGAGACGCACGCTGATGCGATTGCTGAAGAGGTCACCGAGAAGGCTCTCGACGAGGCTCGATGCGCGAGCGAGCAGCTCACCCACGACGACGATGGCGAGCTCGATGGCAACGAGTCCTCCGACGGCTCGCCATGTCCCGCCAGTGCGCTGCGCGGACACGACGCCATCGATGATGAGCTTCCCGATCCACAGCGTGACGATCGGAATGAACGCGCGCAGGAGGCGAAGTGCTGCCATCGCGATGGTGAAGCCGCGGTGCGTGTCCCACACCATGGCGAGAAGCCGCGGGACGTGGCGAAGCGCATCGATGCGCTCGCGAAAGGACGGCTTCTCGCCCGGCTTGCCTGGCGGGTCCGCCCGGCGGTTACGGCGGCTGCCAGGCGACACGAATACGACGAACGGTGAGCTCATGCCGAACCCTAACGCGCGTGCGCGGTGGGGCCGAATCGGTAAATCGGCGGAGGGTCATTCCTCGCTCCGCTCGGAATGACAGCGCTACTTGGTGAGGTACTTCTCCGGGAGCGGGTTGTTGGGCCGTTCGGAGTCCCAGAAGACCGTCACGATCCACCATCGCGTGCCGTCGTTCACGAGCTGGATGCTGTTGATGCCGCGGGCGAACGGCTTCGCGTCATCCTTGGTGCGGCGCGACTCGTACGTGCTGAACGCATGCGTGATGGTACCGAACGAATCCGCCTTGCGGCTGACCTCGCGCTCGAAGAACCCGTTCTTCTCGAGCATCGGACCCGCCCGCCCGATGTAGCCGTCGACGTCGAGCACGCGCGGAACGACTTTGCCATCCGGCGCGGGTGAGCTGGGGATGAGTCGCGCTCCGGGGATGAAGAGCGAGCGCATGCGGTCCCAGTTGCGCTGTTGTCCGGCGGGGCCGGAGATCACGTCGTAGAGCGCCGCAATGATCGCGTCGAGCGAGGCGACGTCGGCCGGGTTCGCCGCAGGCTGGGTCGCGGGGGTGGATGTGGCCGCCTGTGCGACGAGGCGCGTCGTAGGAACCGCCACGAGCGGTATGGCCAGGGCGGTGAGAGCGTATCGCGCGAGCCGGTGCATGATGAGCGAGGCGTTGAAGTGAACGAACGAGGATCCCGACCCGCAAAGATGCGCGCGGGCCAGGCGATGGCTACCCCGGCCTCGCGGCCTTGCGCCCACCCGGTCTGCTCGGCTGCTTACGGGTTCCCCAACCGTGAACATGCCGACATCCTCGTCCGTTCTCGCTGCGACCATCCCGGCGCCTAACGAGCCGATTCGCCTGGCCGAGCTCGCACGCCCATCCCTCGAGCCCGGCGCGGCGCTGCTCCACGTCCTGTTCTCCGAGGTGTGCGGCACCGACGTGCATCTCCACCACGGCAAGCTGGCCGGCGTGCCGTACCCGCTCATTCCCGGCCACGTGTCCGTCGGGGTCATTGCCGAGCTCCGCGGGCCGCTGGCCGACGTCGAAGGCACGCCGTTTCAGGAGGGCGACGTCGTCACCTTTCTCGACGTGCACGAGACCTGTGGCCGGTGCTATCACTGTCTCGTGACGAAGCAGACCACGCGGTGCCCGCACCGGAAGGTCTACGGCATCACGTACGGCGTGAAGGACGGGCTGCTTGGCGGCTGGTCGCAGGCGCTGTACGCGCGGCCGGGTGTGAAGCTCATTCATCTCCCGAAGAAGCTCGACCCGGAAACGTTCATCGGGGGCGGGTGCGGCCTCGTGACGTCGCTCCACGCCGTGGATCTCGCGGGCATCCGGCTCGGGGAATCCGTCGCGGTGTTGGGCGCCGGGCCGGTTGGCCAATCCGCGATCGCGCTGTCCGCCCTGTCGGGCGCCGGTGACGTCATTGCGGTCGGGGATCCGGCGAGTCGTCTCGAGTTCGCGAGGCGGATGGGCGCCACGGCGACGTTCGGTCTCGACACCCCGCCGGCCGAGCGGACCGACGCGATCCGGCGCCTAACGCGCGGTCATGGGGTGGACGTGGTCATCGAGGCCTCGGGGAGCCCGGCGGCCGTGAGCCAGGCGCTGGACCTGGTGCGCGACGGCGGACGCGTGGTGATCTGCGGCCACTACACCGACAACGGGCCGGTCGAGATTCATCCCCACTGGCAGGTGAACCGCAAGCACGTCGAGATCCGTGGCTGCTGGGGGTGCGACTATTCCCACTTTCATCGGGCGGTGGGGCTGGCGGCCCGCTTCGGCGATCGCGTGCCGTGGCGCGACATGATCGGCGGGCGATACACGCTCTCGGAAGCGGGCCGGGCGTTGGCCGCTGTCGAACAGCGCGCGGTGACGAAAGCCGTGATCGTGCCTAACGCCTAGCGCGGTGTGCGGCGGCCCGTGGCCCCGTTGGGCGGCGCGCTACGGTCGACGTCGCCTGGTCGCGGGGCCGAAGGTCCAATGGCGTCGCGGCTCGGTTTGGGTCGATTGTGACGACCTGAGCGGAGCCTAACCATGGCTGAGCAACCGAGCGCGGCCTCGATCGAGCCGAGCGCCGTGCATATCGACTTCCCGTATCACTACAGCGTCGACGGCCTCCAGCGTACCGGGAGGGTGAGCTGCGACCTCGACAGCGGTGAGCTGGACAGCAAGGCTTCCACTTCACTCGATTCCCGGATCGTCCGATGACGTACACGTACCGATTTTCTGCCCTGGTGGCCGCTGGCGCGGCGGCCCTGTTCTCCGCTTGCGCCTCGAAGAGCGGCACGGTGACGCAGGAGTCCGCCGGTTCCGTGGCCACCGGCGCCAGCAGCGCTGCCGGCTCCGCGTCGTCCGCGCTCTCTGGCGCGCTCGGACCCGCTTCGGCGCTGATCGGCAACTTGACCGGCTCGATTCCGGGCCTGTCGCAGGCCCAGGCCATCCTCGGCGCCGGCTCCATTTTCGGGCTTGCCAAGGCCAAGATGCCCGGCGACCAGTTCTCGCAGCTCGCGAGCGCCGTTCCCGGCACGCAGGCCCTCGTGGACGAAGCGACCAAGGCCGGCTTGCCCGCTGCTGAGCAGCTCACGGGGCTGGCGAGCCTAACGCCGCTCCTGTCCAAGGCCGGGATCAACTCCAGCATGATCAGCCAACTCGTGCCGGCGCTCGGGAAGGCCGTGAGTGCGGGCGGGGGCCAGGGGCTCGCCGATGCCTTCCTCGCCGCCGTGAAATGAGCCGGGGGCTCAGGCCGTCGCTTCGATGGCCTCGCCCAGCTGTTTCCTCTGCTGATACCCCATCGCCTTGAGCCGGGCGACGCGGATGGCCATGGGGGGATGAGTCCCGAACCAGTCGGCGACCTTCCCCTCATGGAGCGACGATTGCCTGCCTAACGGGTCGGCGATGCAGAGGTGGGCGCTGCCGCGCTTGATCGAGACCGTCGGCGCGTCGGCGTGCTCGATCTTCTCCAGCGCGCTCGCCAGCGCCAGCGGGTTGCGCGTGAACTGAGCACTCATCGCGTCGGCCAGGTACTCACGCTTGCGGCTCACCCCGAGCGCGAGCAGTCGCGTCACGAAGGGTGCGACGAGCCAGCTGAGCAGCCAGAGCACCAGCAGCACGATGACCAGCGGGCCCAGGTCCTTGTCGCGCTTCCCGCGTGACCCGCTGCCGGTCACTGCCCCGAACCGGACGCCACCCCGAAGCAGGCGCCCCATGCCATCCGACATGAGGGCGACCGCGCCAACGAGCGCGGCGAGACAGGTCATGAGGCGCACGTCGAGGTTTTTCACGTGCCCCATCTCGTGCGCGATCACCGCCTGGAGCTCGTCGCGGCTGCACGTGAGGAGGAGTCCCTCGGTCACCGCGACGTGGGCATGATCCGCGTCGAGACCTGTGGCGAACGCGTTGGGGTCCGTGTCCGCGATGAGCCAGATGCGCGGGCGCGGCAGCCCGGCGGCAATTGCCATCTCCTCCACCACGTTCACGAGCCGCGTCTCCATCGGCCCATTCGGCGTCTCGATCTCGCGGGCGCCGGCCGACCACAGCACCCGCGTCGGGCCGGTCTTCCAGGCGAACGCCGCAAGGACCCCGCCGATCGCCGTGAGGACAATGCCGAACCACGGCGCGGTGTGGCGATACGCGTTAGGTGGCGCGCCGCGCGTCAGCTCGTAGAGGATCCAGTCGCCGCCGAAGCCGAGCCAGGCGAAGAACGCGACGAACGCGAAGACCAGCCAGCGCGTCCGGCGGCGGTTGGCTTCCTGTTGCTCGAAGAGATTCGAGGATTCGTAGTCGTCGGCCATTTGGAACGGGGACGGGCGAC
>DASUGD010000241.1:0-6544 GCA_036274195.1 Gemmatimonadaceae bacterium
TCGCCCGCCGATGGGAAAGATCGCATGCACGGAACTTCAGGCCCTCCGGCACCGGCCCGCAACCCATGATTCTCCTATGACAATCGCCGCGTGTCAGGCCCAAACGCGTCCGATTTTACCCACACGAAATGCAGAAGAGCCCCAATTACCTGTGGCGACAACCTGTTACCAGTACGCAGTACGAGTCTGGCTACTCGGTCTTGCGATCGTACGGAACGATGTTCTCCCACTCCGACGCGTCCGACCTCGCGACGACGGCAACGACCGGCTCCACATCGCTCATGTTGAACACCTCGTGCGGGACGCCGGGTTCGATGAAGATGAAGTCGCCGGCCTGGTTCTCGATCACTTTCTTGAGCCCGGGGCCGTACTCGTGCCGCACGCGACCCTGGAGGATGTAGAGCATCACCTCGAAGTCGACGTGAATGTGCGCGTACGCCACGCCGCCCGGCGGGATCGTGGCCACGTTCATCGAGAGCTTCGTCGCGCCGACGTTTTTCGCCGACAGGCCGGCCCGATACCGAATGCCGTTCCACCCGCGGACGCTGCCACCGCCGCGGATGACGGAAATCCCGTCGCCGCCCTCGACGAACTGTTTGAGGTCCAGCTCGGTCTCCGTGGTGATCATGTCGTCTCCTGCTTCGTTAGGCATCCCGCTGGCCGGTACGAGATCGCTCACGGCGCGATCGCGATCACCCGCAGCGGACTCCCGCTTCCATGCACCAGCTTGAGCGGTGCAGCGATCACGATAGCCCCCACTGGTGGAAGCTGTTCGAGGTTGCAGAGGCTGGCCAGCCCGAACTTGCCAGCCCCATGCATCGTCGCGTGATTGGGGAACGGCGGATCGAAGTGGCCAGCCTGCCCGGCATCCGTACCGATCGTCTCGACGCCGACACCCAGGACATCCCGGTCGTGCGCGAGAATCCTCGACGTGTCCTGATGAAATCCGGGCGCGTGCGGGCCGTCGTCGGCGACATTCAGGAACTCCTTGGCCGTCTTCCGCTTGCTCCACCCGGTTCGGAGCAGCACCCACGCGTTCTTCGGCACGCGGCCGTTCGCCTTCTCCCATCGCTCGAGGTCCTGCGGCGTCAACAGGTAGTCCGGGTTCGCCTCGACCTCGCGCGTGATGTCGATGACGCACGCCGGCCCGACGAATCGGCGCGGCTCGATCGTGTCGCAGGTGTTGTTAGGCAGGTCCTTGCCGGTGATCCAGTGCACCGGTGCGTCGAAGTGTGTGCCGGTATGCTCTCCCATGTGGATCGTGTTCCAGTACCAGGCCGGTCCCTTGTCGTCGTACTTCGAGATCACGTCGATCGTCACACCGGGGGACGCCGCGAAGATCGGCGGCAGGCCGATCACGGGCGTGTCGGGCCCGAGCGGCTGCGAGAGGTCGATGACGCGCAGGCGACCGGCGTCGAGCTCGGCAACGAGTTGCTGGAGGATCGTGGACATCAGGAAGCGGGGTGCGCGGTACGCGCGCCGGCCTTCTTCAGCCAGCGCTGGAATTCGAATCGGTTCTCGAGCAGCGCCAGGTCGGTGACGAAGCCCGCAGGTCCCTTGGCGTCGACCTTCGCGACGATCGTCGTGAGCTCGTGGGCGGCGATCGCCTCGTCGAACGCGGCGACGAAGTCATCGACTGTCCTCACGGTGACCGCGCGCGGGATACCCGCCGCCGCGGCCATGGCCGTGATGTCGCTGCCGGTGGACGTGGCCGTCGGGAAGCCGCCGACGGAGAGCAGGCTCTCGTTGTCGAACACGACGTGCACGAGGTTGCGCGGCCGATACCGGGCGAGCGTCGTTAGGCCGCCGAGGTTCATGAGCACGGACCCGTCGCCGTCGAAGACGACCACCGACAGCTCGGGGCGCGTGAGCGCGACCCCGAGACCCATCGACGAGGCGAGTCCCATGGCGTGCTGCAGGTAGAACTGATTCGGGCGATGCCCGATGGCCTGCAGCTCGGCCGCCACCGCCCCCATGATCGTGATGACGACGCGATCGGCGAGGCGGTCGTAGACCGATTTCAACGCCTCCATTCTGAGCATACGGAATTGGGACTAGGGACTGGGGACTAGGGACTCGGCCGGGAAGCAATTACTCGCAAAGGATGGCTGCTCGGTGGTAGAAGGCTCCCGGCCGAGTCCCCAGTCCCCAGTCCCGATGTCCCTCATTCTTCCCACATCAAATCGCGACATAGCAGCAACGCGACGGGCTTGTTCGATGAATACGCCAGCGTCAGCGCCTTCCGGATACGATGCGACACGTGGCCCGGCGCATCGAGATAGGCGAACGGAATGCGCAGTGCCTGCAACACGTGCTCGGTCACCCCTCCACCCTCCGTCTGCCACGGATCGCGCTCGCCGAACTCGCCGCGGTGGCTGATCAGCATCAGCAACGGAATGCGATAGAGCTGCGCGCACGACACGATGCCGTTCACCGACGCGAGAAAGCCGTGGTTCTGCATCAGCATCGCCGACTTCGTCCCCGCGAGGTGTGCACCCGCCGATATGCCAACGCCCTCCTCCTCCTTGGCCAGTCGGACCAGGATCATCTCCGGGTCGTCTTCGGCCATCCGGATCAGATGGACGAGCCACGTCTCGGGAAGCGCGGAGACGAGACCGACACCGCACTCCTTGAGCGCGTCATAGATCAGCCGGGAGTGGTTGACGGAAACGGGCACTGCGGGGGACGGGGACGGGGGACGAGGGACGGGCGACGGAGAAATTCAATCGGCGCGATCGAAGCTACGGTGACACGAGGCCGAGAGCGAGGTGTCCATGAAGAGTCTACACGCTGCCCGTGAGGTGGAGGACGTCTGTCACCAGCCACCAGACGCCGACTGCCAGCAGCGCTCCGGGGATGACCCAGCGGATCCACAGGTACAGCCAGTTCGGTACGGGACTTGGCGCCCCCTCGGACAGCGCTCGAATCGCCTCGCTCCGATTCATCGCCCACCCGACGGTCACCGCTGCCACCAGCGCGCCAAGGGTCTGCATTCCCGAGCCGAACGTGAGGTCCCAGGGAATGAAGACCTGGTTGTTGATCATCGGCGGAATGGCAATGAGAAACGCGACGCCCGCGACCAGCCAGACGACCGCCTGGCGGCTCAGCCGCGTGTTGTCGGTCAGCGCGGCGACCAGCACCTCGAACGCCGCAATGCCCGAGAGATAGCCGGCACCGAACAGCGCGATGAAGAACAGCAGGCCAAACAGCCAGCCGGCGGGAATCGCCGCGAACACCTTCGGCAGTGTCACGAATATGAGACCCGGGCCACTGTTCGGTGCGAGGCCGAGCGCGAACACCGCCGGGAAGATCGCGAATCCCGCGAGCAGCCCGGAGACCGTGTCGCCAAACGCGGTCCACCACGCGTTCGCCGTGAGATTGTCGTTCGCGGTGAGGTAGGAGCCGTAGACCACCATGAACGTGCCGCCGAGCGACAGCGAGAACACCGCGTGCCCGATCGCCGCCATCATCACGCGTGGCGTGAGGTCCGCCGCCCGGAACTTGAGGATGTACCACGCGACGCCGGCGTACGCGTTAGGCAGCGTCATCGCCCGCCAGATCAGCACGACGAGGATGACGCAGAGCAGGGGAATGACGATGCGGGCGGCGCGCTCGATGCCGTTCCGCAGCCCGCGGGCGAGGACCACGACGCAGGACAGAATCACGGCGGCCGTGCAGGCCATCTGCAGCAGCACCGATTTTCCGGAGACCCCCACATCGGGCGGCAGCACCGCAGACACATCGAGCGCGGCACCGGCCGCCCGCGCGATCTCGCCAAGGGCGTAGTAGACGACCCACCCGATGACGTTGATGTAGTACCCGGTTGCCGCGACCACGATCGCGAAGAAGAACCAGCCGACGGCCTTGCCGGCCGGAAGCCCCGCGCGCTCGAACGCGCCCACCGTACCGCGCCGAGTGTATCGGCCTAACGCCGTCTCGGCCATGAGGCCCGGGACGCCGATGACCAGCACCACGAGCACGTAGAAGAGCACGAACGCCGCGCCACCGAATCGGCCGACCATGTACGGGAACCGCCAGACGTTCCCCAGGCCCAGCGCGAAGCCGACCATCGTGATGATGGCGCCAAACCTCGAGGCGAACGTCTCGCGGCTCCGGTCGGCCGTCACGGCGATGGCGGCCGGTGTCGAGTCACTCATGCGCTGGCCGCGTCGTCCCGGAGCACCGCAGCGAGCGTATCGAGCGCGCGATCGACATCCTGGATCGTAGAATAGAAGTGCGGCGACAGCCGAATGACGCTGCCGCGCGCGGACGGGATCACGCCGCGTGCGCGCATCCGGCGTTCCACCGATTCGGACCCCTCGCCGACCCAGAACGCGGTCGTCGGCGACTTGCGTGCCGCGTTAGGCGTGCCGGAGAGGGTGAGCCCGCGTTCCCTGCCGCCGGCCACGAGCCGATGCGACAGCACGCGCGTCCAGGCGGCGATGTTGGCCGGGCCGACGTCGTGGATGATCTCGAGACCGGCGCGCGCCATGTACGCGTTGACGATCGGCGGCGTGCCGGAATCGAAGCGACGGGCGACCGGTGCCCAATCGAGCGCCGTGGCATCGAACGCGAAGGGATGCGCGCGCCCAAACCATCCCGTCATCGTGGGCCGCAACTGGTCGGCGAGCGTTCGCCGGACGTACAGAAACGCGATCCCCGCCGCCGCCATGAGGTACTTGAGCGTACCGCCGGCGAGTGCATCGACCTCCAGCGCTTTGACGTCGATCGGCTCGGTGCCGAGCGTTTGGTACGCGTCCACGAAGACGAGCGCGCCGCGCGAATGCGCCAGGCGCGCGATCGCCGCGACATCCTGCTTGAACCCGTTGACGAAATAGGCGTGGCACGCGGACACCACGCGGGTCCGCTCGTCGATCCGCGTGGCGTAGTCGTTCGTGTCGATCGTGCCGCTGGTGGACAGCGGCACCCACGCGACCTCCGCGCCGCGAGGCTGCTGCGCGAGCCAGACGTGCCCGACCGTCGGAAACTCCGCGGCGCTGGCCAGCACGCGTCGTCGCTCGCCATCGAACGACAGCGCGCTCGCCAGCGCACTGGCGGCGTGCGACACGGAGCTCGTGACCGCGACCTCATCGACGTCGGCGTTGATCAGCCGCGCGAACGACTGCCGCGCGAGCTCGACCTCCGCGATCCACGCGTCCCAGTCCATGCCGTCGCGCGCCCAGGATTGCAGGTACGCGTCGACCGCCGCCTGCGTCGCGTCGGTCAGCGGTGCCTGCGAGCAGTTGTTCATCGGCACGGCGCGCTCGAGGATCGGGATTCGGGCTCGCCACGCGGCTATGTCGTACGGCGGTGACTGCAGGGTCACGGATCGTCGTGAAGGAATGAGAGATTGGCCGCGCAACGTTGCATCTCACCGCATGGTGGCGGAAGAGCGCTCGCAAATCACGACGCGCTCAGCTAGCTTCGCGCACTCTGCAATCATGGCGCGCTCGTCGAGCCGCGGCTGAGCGCCCGTCACACTGTCCCGTCATTCGAGATGCGTGCACGCTTTGTCGGTATCGCTGCCGTCTGCGTCGTCCCCGCGGTGGCGCGGGCGCAGGCGGCGGGCTTTGGTCCGATCGTGCTACAACTTCCCGCCAGCACGCGCGCAATCGGGTTCGGTGACGCGTACGTTGGCGTTCGCGAGCCCGAAGCCGTCTTCTACAACCCGGCGCAGCTCGGCGTGCGCCCCGGCGTGGCAGTGTCGGCGGAACGCTACGGGTCCGTCTCGACCGCCGGCGCGGTCGCGAGCACCTACGTCTTCGGGCGGTTCGGGGTCGGGATCGGCGCACAGATGCTGGACTACCGGGCGTTGGGGCCGGCGTACCCCGAGGCGGCGCCTAACGGTGAACCGCTTCTCGCGGACGGGCCGTTCCCGGCGTCGAGCCTCGTCGCCGCCGCGGCTCTCGAGATGGCGTACAAGGGGATTCGCTGGGGACTGACGCAGAAGCTCGCGCAGGACAGGGTGTCGGACGGCCGCGATGGCGTGTGGCTGACCGACGTTGGCGCGGCACGAGAAATCGGTCCGGTGACGGTCGGCGCTACCGTTCAGAACCTCGGTGCGAGTCCGAAGATGCTCGGGACAAGGGCGGCGCTGCCGACGCGCGGGACCATCGGCGTTGCCGCAGCCGGAGTGCCGTTGGGCGCGCTGTTCGACCTGGCGGCGAGCGGTGCGATCTCGGTGCGTCGCGGTGGACGCGTGTCGCCCGCGGGTGGAGTGGAGCTGGGCTACGTGCCGATCGACGGCGTGACCTTCGCCGGCCGCATCGGGGCGCGGCTGCCGGAGGAAAACGGAGCAGCGCCGATCACGCTCGGCGCGAGCTTCACCTTCGACCGCGTCTCGATCGACTACGGCTTCGAGCCGTACCAGGGATCAGGAAGCGGACATCGCATCGGGATCCGCCTCCGATAGAAAGGGCGCAACCGAACAGGTTACAGGCTACTGGAAATGGTTATTGGTTATCGAACCCTCGGGACGCTTCGATAACCAATAACCATTTCCAGTAACCAATTGCCTGTGTGGGTAACCAGTTACCAGTTACCA
>DASUGD010000242.1:0-47392 GCA_036274195.1 Gemmatimonadaceae bacterium
ACGATGAACGAGGAGTCTGACCCCGTCAGTTCGGAAACATCCCGGCTGCGGCGAGCACGCGGCGCACCTGCGGCACGAGCGCCAGCGGGTCCGCCTCGGGCTCGATCGAGATCGACACGTGCCCGCCCGGCACCCGATGCACGAGCTGGAAGAACCGCCCATAACGAATGAGCACGAACTCCAGTCCCCCGCAGTCGATGTCACCGCGCTGCTCGGTGAGGGTGAGAACCGCGGGGTTCACGAGCAGCTCCTCGTAGCGGTCCGATTCGGCCGAGCTGGGCACGCGCAGGTTCGGGCGCTCGGCCATGGTGAGAACGCCGTGCCGATAGACGGCGACGTACCGCACGGCGGGTGAAACGCGAAAGAGGGATTCGGAAACCGGGTTCACAGTGGGAGTATGGCGAAGTTGCGCCGTCCTTGGCCATTCGCTCACGCTCGTGGATGGGCTGACGTCACAGCTACCGCGTCATCCCCGCTCCCGAGAGCGTCCGGGCCCGGTCCAACGCCCGAACTGCCGCACGAACTTCCTGATCGCCCAACGCCTCGACGCTGTAACCCCCGGTATCACCCCACCGCGCGCGTGCTACGGCTTCGGTCAGTATGTGTTGCAGCAGTGCGTCCGATTCCGTGTCGGACGGAACGACGACTCCCTGCTTGGCCGCGAAAGTGCGGAAATCGGTCACTGCAGCCGCCGGCACTGACGCCGTGCGGAGGAACGCGTCCAGCGATCCTAACGACGCCGAGTTCGCGCTCACGTAGCCGCCCACCCAGGACAATACGACGTCCTCCTCCACGAGGCGTGCCAGCCACAGCGGAACCGCGCGCTCCTCGTCCAACAGCACGTCCGGATAGATGCCACCGCCGCCGAATACGCGACGCCCGCCGCTCGTCACACACGCAGGGCGGCCGGCCGTGTCCCGATCCGCTCGCGCGAGCCGGTAGTACTCGTGCGTCGTGATCGATCGGTACTGGCGCTGCACCACACGCCCGCACGGAGTCTTCACGTGGCCGATGACGAGCACGATCGCCGACCCGTCCGCGAGCGGAAAGCCACGCATGAGAAGCGACTTTCCGAAGGTCGGGTGCCCGACGATCAACGCCCGATCGTGATCCTGCAGCGCGCCGGCCACGAGCTCCGACGCGCTCGCGGTCCCGCTGTTCGTCATGACCACGATCGGATAGCGCCGCTCGCTTCGCCAGAACGAGCGGGAGACGCGGCCGGTATCCGTCACTTCCTTCTTGCGACCTTCGGCCGTGTACACGATGGCGCCCTTCGGCAGGAACTCGCCGGCGACGTCCGCCGCTTCCTTGACGCTGCCGCCGCCGTTGTCGCGGAGATCCATGACCAGCCGCTTCAACCCGCGCTTTTCGAGACGATCGAGTGCGTTGTGCAGATCATCAGCGACGTGTTCTCCGACGAACGTCGTGATCCGGACGTACGCAGTTCCGGCGGAGTCGATCATCATCGCCACCGGGACTGCTGATGCCGGGTCCGGTCGCTCGCGCACCACGCGGCGCTCCAGCCTAACGATCGACCCGTCCTGTCGCCGCCGCTCGAGCACAAGCACCACGGCGCTCTGCTTCGGCCCGGACAGGCCGATGTCCAGCTCCTCCGCGCTTTCTGCACGGACGGACGCGCCGTCGACGGCGATGAGCTCATCGCCCGGAAGAATGTCGAGCCGGCTGGCGGCCGTGCCCGGAGCAACACTGGCAACGACGGGCGCACCACCAACGAACACGAACGCTACCGGCACTGGGTGCAGCTTGCCCGAGCGGAGCTGCTCCTCCTTCGCCGGGTCTAGTCGCATGGCCGGAATCACGTACGAATGCGGATCGGCGGCGCGCACCATCCCCTGAATCGCGGCCATGAGCAGGTCGTGCGTGTCGACGGAGTCCGGGTGATTCACACGGATCTGGTTGAGGACCTGCGTGAACATCTGGAGGTCCTCGTACGTCGTTCGGGGGCGTACCGGACTTTTCGGTGCATCCTGCGCACGCGTGACGCTTGGCGCGACGGCCAACGCGATCAACGCACCGGCGACCACGCGCCGGACGGAAACCTTCGGCGTTAGGTAACTCACGGCTTGCGCGGCGTACTGTTGATAATATCTGTCACCTCCCGGAGTCGCGACGTCGCCAGCTCCCGCCGTGGGTCGTTCTGACTCGCATGTGCCAGATACGCCGTGTAGGCCGCCTGCGCGTGTTCGCCGTCATGGAGCTGCTCGTACATCTGACCGAGCATGACCTGAGGCAACGCAAAGTACGGTTCGAGCTCCACGGCCTTCTTCAGCTGTTCGCTCGATTCCTGATACTTCCCGGCCGCGCCGAGCGCCCATCCATAGAGGTAACGCAGGAACGGCTCATCGCCCGCGATCTGCACCGCGAGATCCAGCTCGCTCAGCGCCGTGGTCGTGTCGTGCATGCCTAACGCCAACAGGCCGAGCCGCTGGTGAGCCGGATAGAACGCGAGATCCTCCTGCAGCGCCTTGCCATAGGCGTCGCGCGCGCCGGCGAAATCGCCCTGCTGCTCGAGCAGAATGCCGATCGTGTGCTCGAACAGCGCCTTCGAATCGTAGAAGAAGACGAGGTCTTTCGTGTCGCGCGAGCGCAACTCGGTCAACGCCAGTCGAAACTGCGCCACCGCGCTGTCCACTTCTCCCCGCATTCCGAGAATGCGTCCACGCTCGATGCGAACGCCCGCCTTGAACTTCGAGGACTTCTCCGCTGATGCGTAGAGCCGCAGTGCCTCCTCGAAACTACCATCGCCGTACGCGACCCACGCCCGGAACTCCGGTCCCGCCTGCTGGAGCCAGCTGGTGATCGCGAAGTCGACCTCTCCAGGGCTCACGTTGTTGTTGCCTCGTTGCGCCTCGCGCATCGTCTCCTGCGTGATATGCGTTATCAGCAGGCGCTTGTCGAATCGGCGATACAGGAGCGGATTCAGGTTCAACGCGCGGAGGTAGAGCGAATCGAGCGCGCGGAGCTGCTTCGATTCTCGCGCGTTCCGTCCGCCGTTGACGAAGGTCCGCCGCAAGCCCTCGTCCTTCATGAGCAGAGCAGCTCGACGGGCGTACCACGCGTCGGCGGAGCTCGGGTTGAGGCGTGCCGACCAATAAAACGCCGCCGCTGCTGCCTCCGGGTCGGTGTCGAATCGCCTAACGCCGTAATCGAAGTAGGCCTGTGCATCGTTGGTGTCGGCGACCGCCCCTTTTGGGCGCGGGACCTCGCGGCCGAGGCGCTGCGCCCCGAGAGGGGACGCGACGGGCGCGACGAGGATGCACGCAACGACGATCCTCGCCGAGATGGCGATGATGCGGCTCATTCGAGTGGGTGACTTGGGAAACGTGCAACCGGAGCACGGCAGCGTCGGCGCTGCCATCAGTCGTTGGACGACCAAGGCACCGAAGATGTACAGCGGACCAGATTCGCGACAGTGATCCAGAGCCAGCGTCGCTGGTGTCCGCCGCGACGGCGCACCTAACGTAAGAGCGGTCTCACCGACTCGGTACCTCGGGCGCAGCCACTAGATCGGGCACATGACCGATCACGCAGATCCAACCCCTGCTACGGTGCTCGACCACCTGCACGTCCGAATAGTCCGCGCCCGTGAACAGTTCGCGATGCTCCTCGGCGCTCAGGTGCGCGGAGTTGAGCGGCTTCATGACGACGCGCTGCAGCGCGTCGAATCGGCCGCCGCGGTAGCTCTCCGCGAGCATCATCAGGGTTCCCCCTGGCTTCAGCACACGGCGAATTTCCCGCATGCTGGCGGCGAGGTCCGGCCAGTAGTAGTGCGTCTCGATCGCCGTGACGAGATCGAACGTGCCGGGACCAAACGGGATCTGAGACACCGACGCCTTCCGGATATCCACCCGGCCGGCCGCGATGAGCGCCGCATTCTTCCGGCGCGATACGGCGACACTTCCGTCCGCGTAGTCGATGCCGCACACGCGGCCGTCCGAGGCGATGGCGGCGAGCCGGCTCACCGTGGCGCCGCCGCCGCACCCGACGTCGAGAATCTCGAAATCCTTCCCGATCCTCACGTGCTCGAGTCCCCACTTGGTGAGTGGCGCGTGGGACACGTTCATCAACCACAGGAACGGGCGACCGACCCAGCGGCCCGGCTTCCGGACCTGGCTGACCAGGAGGATCACCGCGATGACGACCGCCGCGGTGCGGGCGATGTCGGGCCACACGGTCGTTCGCGTCCTCGCGGGTCGAGTGCCTAACGCGATCCAGGTCGCGGTTACACCACCTTGTTCATCCCGTTCAGCGCCGCCACCTTGTACGCCTCGGCCAGTGTCGGGTAGTTGAACACCGTGTCGCGGAAGTAGTCGATCGTCCCGCCCATCGTCAGCACCGCCTGCCCGATGTGGATGATCTCGGTCGCGCTCTCCCCCATGACGTGCACGCCCAACAACCGCAGCGTGTCAGGGTCGAACAGGAGCTTCAACATCCCGCGCTCGTCGCCGATCATCTGCGCGCGAGCCAGCTCGCCGAACCGCGACAGCCCAACCTCATATCGGACCTTCGCCGCGGTGAGCTCCCGCTCCGTTCGGCCGACCATCGAGATCTCGGGGATCGTGTAGATCCCGAACGGTAGCAGATGGGGCGCGGTCTTCATCGGCAGGCCTAACGAATGCGAGATCGCCAGGCGACCCTGCTCCATCGACGTCGCCGCCAGGGCCGGAAAGCCGATCACATCCCCCGCCGCATAGATGTGCGGCACCGACGTCTGGAAGAACTCGTTCACCGCGATCTTCCCGCGCTCATCGGCGCTGATCCCGGCCGCGGCGAGGCGTAACAAGTCACTGTTCGCCTGCCGCCCGACCGCGTACAGCAGCGCGTCACCCTTTACCGTCTTGCCGCTCTCGAGCTGCGCGATCACCCGGTCGCCGTTCCGCGTCACCGACAGCACCTTCTCGCCCAGCCGGAACGTCACGCCCTCCTCGCGCAGGTGATGGCACAGCGACTCGATCACCTCGTGGTCCGCGAAGTCGAGCAGCGTCGGCCGCTGGTCGATCAACGTCACGCGCGTGTTGAGCGCCGTCATCATCGCCGAGTACTCCAGGCCGATCACGCCGCCACCCACGACGATCAGCTCCCGGGGAATGAGCGGGAGGTGCAACAGCTGATCCGAGTTGAAGACCCGCTCCCCGTCCGTCACGATCAGCGGGTTCTCCGCCGGCCGCGTCCCGCACGCGATGAGGATCGTGTCCGCCGTGATCTTCGTGACCACGCCCTCGGCGTTCTCGACCTCGATCGTGTTCGCGTCCGCGAAGCGTGCCATCCCGTTGATGGCCGAAACCCCGTTGCGCTTGAGCTGGGCTTTCACCACGTCGATCTCGCGCTGGAGCACGATATCCACGCGCTGCGACAGGTCTTTCGGCGAGATGTCCTCCTTCGCCCGATAGTCGGCTCCATAGAACGTGCGCTGGCGAATGCCCGTGAGATACAGGATCGCCTCGCGCATGGTCTTGCTCGGTATCGTACCGAGGTGCAGCGAACAGCCACCGACCATGTCACGGCGGTCGATGACCACCACTTTCTTGCGGGCCTTCGCCGCGGCAATTGCGCCCTTCTGCCCGGCGGGACCGCTGCCGATGACGGCCAGATCGTAGTGAGGGACGGACATGGCTTGGGATATATGGGTTGGGTTCCGCGCTCGCGAGGGGATTGCGTGACGGCCCGTACGAACTTTGCGTCAGCACCCAGCAGGAGGCTACACGTCAAAGGGTGTACGCCGGCTTACCTGGCTGCCGTCTCTCCACATCCACCGGGTTCATGCACCTTGCCGCAGTCGACGGCCGTGAAAGCGAGGTGGACCGACGGGGGCGCCCGGGCTTGGCGAGGGGCGGGAAGTGATGGCCTGACCGCTTTGTCGAAATCCGCGCCGCGTCATATCATCCGGTCGTGAGTCTCCGCGTCACACGTTCCGCTGCCGTCGTCGTGCTGTTCTCGATGACGCTGTTCGTGAACGCCGCGCTGCTGTTCGCCGTGCAGCCGATGTTCTCGAAGATGGTCCTGCCAATGCTCGGCGGAACGCCGGCGGTTTGGAACACGTGCATGCTGTTCTTCCAGGCAGCCCTCCTCGGTGGCTATCTCTACGCGCACGTCACGAGTCGCTGGCTCGACGTCCGCAAGCAGTCCGTGCTGCAGATCGCGCTGTTCGCGCTCACGTTCCTGACGCTGCCAGTCGCCGTCGCGTCGGGATGGCGGCCGAACGGGTCCGAGATGCCGGTGTGGTGGCTGGCCGGCCTGCTCGCCGTATCACTCGGCGCTCCGTTCTTCATGCTGTCCACCGGAGCCCCCCTGCTTCAGCGCTGGTTCAGCGAAACGGGCCATCCATCGGCCGAGAATCCGTATTTCCTCTACGCGGCGAGCAACCTGGGGAGCATGGTCGCGCTCCTCGCGTACCCGGTCGTCATCGAGCCCACACTGCGGCTGGAGCAGCAGAGTCACCTGTGGACTGCGGGCTACGTGGTGCTCGCTGCACTGATCGCGACGTGCGCGTTCGTCGTGCGGCATCGCCTGCTGCGTGCGTCCGCGGTTTCGAGCGGAGCGATGGCTCGCACGGTGTCCGCGGACGCGATCGCGGCGGATCTCGATGCATTGAGTCACCTGCCCGTCGCCCGGCCAGCCGCGGTTGCCGAGCGACTCACGGTCCGGCGCCGCGTACGCTGGGTGCTGCTCTCGTTCGTGCCATCGAGCATGCTGCTCGCCGTCACAACGTATCTGTCGACGGACGTGGCGGCGATCCCGCTGCTGTGGATCGTGCCGCTGGCGATCTACCTGCTTACGTTCGTGATCGTGTTCGCGCGGAAGGTCGTCATCTTCCGCCACGCCTTCGCCCTGTGGCTCCAGCCGCCGTTCCTGCTGATCCTCTCGGTTGCCATCGGGCTCATGATGCAGCGCAGCGTGACGGCGCTCGCGCCAACGCACCTGGCAGCGTTCTTCCTCACGGCGCTCGTCTGTCATGGTGAGCTCGCCAGGGACCGGCCCTCCGTAGCCCATCTCACGGAGTTCTACCTGTGGCTGTCGGTGGGCGGCGTGCTGGGCGGCATCTTCAACGTCATCGTCGCGCCGCAGGTCTTCGACTCCGTGGTCGAGTATCCGATCGCGATCATCCTCGCGGCGGCCCTGCGTCCCACCCTCGCCACGCGTCGCCCGCTCGCGCGCGTGGCCGATGTGGTCCTCCCGGCGGCGCTGTGCATTGCCATCGTGATGCTCATGCACGCAGGGTTCCCGCCGGCGTCGTGGGGCGACAAGGCACCGGTCTGGGTGTTCGGTGGCTACGCGATCATCGTCCTCTGCTTCCAGCGGCACCCCATCCGCTTCGCGCTTGGCATCGCGGCGATCTTCGTCGGAGCGGCGTTAGGCAGGGGTAAGGACCAGACGCTGCTCTTCAAGGGCCGGAGCTTCTTCGGCGTGTATCGTGTCATGATGTACCCGAAGACTCGCGCGCTCCAGAACGGTACGACGACCCATGGCGGCCAGAGCGTCAATCCGCAGCTCGCCACCGAGCCGTTGACGTACTACCACCGCGACGGTCCGCTCGGCCAATCGTTCGCATGGCTGATGCAGACGAACCCGAACCGCCGGGTCGCGATCGTCGGTCTGGGAACCGGGACGATCGCGTGCTACGGGCGCTCGAACGAGACCTGGACGTTCTACGAGATCGACCCGCTGATCGAGCGCATTGCGTTCAACCCGAAATACTTCACGTACCTGCGCGACTGTCCGCCGGCAAAGCGGATCGTGCTGGGTGACGCGCGGCTGTCGATGCAGCAGGCGCCCGACTCGAGCTACGACTTCATCATCCTCGACGCCTTCAGCTCCGACGCGATCCCCGTGCACCTCATGACGCGCGAAGCGCTGCAGCTCTACCTGCGCAAGCTCGCACCTGGCGGCTCGATCGCGTTCCACATCAGCAACCGCTACCTGAACCTCGAGCCGGTGCTCGTCGAGATCGCGCGCGACGCGAAAATCGCGGGAATCGTCGGAGCCGACACGTTGGTCACCCCGGCTCAGCGCGCGATGTTCAAGATGGATTCACGCTGGGTGGTCCTCTCGCGGAAGGCGACCGACCACGCGCAGCTCGCGGTGCAGCCGGGATGGCACGTGCTCGCGCCGACGTCGCCGGTTCCGCTGTGGACCGACGATTTCTCGAACGTGCTGAGCGTCTTCAGTTGGCACTGACGCGGTCGGTCCAGGCCGCGCGATAGGCGACGCTGCGTCGGTACGGCGCAAGCCCTGCCGATAGGACAGCCACGGCGCCGGCGAGCCCGATGAGCGTGACCCAGAGCAGGGAGTAGCGGACCGCCGAGTCCCTCCCATACACCGCGCTCGTGAGGGCTCCCACGACGCTCGGGCCGAGACCGAGTCCGACGAGCGTGATCACCGACATGGAGAATGCGCCCACCTGCGCCCGCATGCGATTCGGGGTGATCTCCTGCACCGCCGCCACCGCCGCGCCGAACGCGAACGACGCAAAGAAGTTGTAGGGAACGAGGGCCGCGACCGCGATCGTCACGTCGGGTGCCAGCGTATAGATCACGCCGCACACGAGGTTGCCGAGCGCCGCGATGATGCCCACGCGAAGCTTGGCGTCCGCATGACCGCGTGCCAGCAGAGCGTCGGCGACGCGCCCGCCGGCCACCACACCGACAACACCGACGGTGCTGGTGAGAGTGCCTAACGTGATCCCGGCCTGGGCCGCCGTCCAGCCGTACGTGCGGATGAGGTGGGTCGGCAGCCAGGCGGCCGTCGCGAAGTTCACGAGCGCGAACAGTGCATAGCCGAGCGCGTGACAGATGAACGTCTGAAGGTTGGCCTGGACGTAGGCCAGCACCTCGGCGATCGCGAAGGGGCGCGCGTTCCGCTGCCCGGTCTCGCGCCGGACCGGCTCGCGAATGGTGGCCGTCAGCAGCGCGATGACGATGCCCGGGAGCCCAACGGCCACGAACACCTGTTGCCATGGACGGATCTCGCCGACCACGGGCCACACGACGGGCGCCGTCCCGAAGCGAGCCACGAGCATGCCACCCACGAGGTTCGCGAGGCCAGCGCCGAGGTACACACCGAGCGTGTAGACGCTCAGCGCGGTGGCGCGCCGGTCGGGAACGAAATAGTCGGAGATCAGGGAGAGCGCTGGTGCCGCGAGCGCCGCCTCGCCGATCGCGACACCAAACCGCGCCAGCAGGAGCTGTTCGTAGCTCCGTGCCATGCCGCAGAGCACCGTCATGACGCTCCAGGCGGCGACCCCGAACCCGATGATCGCGCGCCGACTCGTTCGGTCCGCGGCCCTGCCTAACGGAACGCTCGAAAGCGTGTAGAAGAGCGCGAACGCGAGCCCATAGAGGATCCCCATCTGCGCGTCGGAGATCCCGAGGTCGCGCCGGATCGGGCCGACGAGGAGCCCGAGGATCTGGCGGTCGATGAACGCCGAGGTGTTCGCGAGGGTGAGCACCGCGACGACGTACCACGCGTATCGAGGTGGCGGGTACGCCGGCATCACGGCGCGCGGCCCGTCTTCAGGCGCCACCGGGTGCGAGGCCGCTGACCCGCGTCAGCGTCCTGTCCTCGGTCACGACCGCGTATCCTACATAGGGGATTGCAAACAGCGCCAACGCTCGAAGGCCGACCCGTGTCGGATAGGTGGGAAGAAACCGGCCGTGGGAACGTTGATGCTGTGTCATTGCGGGAACGAGATCCAAACGTCGGGACGTCGGGCAGTAGCGTACCTGAGGTAGGGAGCGAAACCTGCCAGCGGCCTGGCCGTACGGGCTCAAAGTTGCGGTAGTGGTGTAGTACCAGCCAGGACGAGATCGGCGCTCGCTGCGGTTCGGGCAAGCAGCCCCGGGTTGGGGGTCGGGCCGGCTCTCCTGATTAGTCGCGTGGCAACCCCGCGCGTTTTCATATAGACCTCCGTCGAAGGAGGATGTCATGACCCGGTTCGAATTTGCCCTCAAGAGTCCCGACGAGATTCGTCAGGCGGGAGTCGTTCAGAGCGAGTCGTTCAACGACGCCCTCTCGCTCGTGAGCAAGCACGTGTCGGTGCAGGAAGGCGACACGCTGGAGATCGGTGTCGCTGGCTTCCCCCCGGCTCGATTTGCCTTCGTGCCGTCGGAGGCCGTCGACGCGGTGAGCTGGAGGCCTATCGGATTGGCTGCGTAGCAGCCAATCCGAATGGTTATAGGTAACAGGTTACTAGCAGTTGAAAACCCTCGGGACGCTTCGTGGTGTGGGCCGAAGCGTCCCGAGGGTTTTCAACTGTCAGTAACCTGTTACCAGTCACCAGTGTCACACAGCGTCCGACAAGCTCGTGAAGTTGAAGTCCCGTACCTTGATGGCCGGGACCACGATGGCTCCGCCCGCCTCGGTGCCGGCGAGACGGACGGGCCGGCCGAGCGTGTCCAGATTGTTCAGCATGAACAGCGGCGACTCGTTGAAGCGGAAGTTCTTGAGCGCCTTCGTGATCTTCCCGTTCTCGATCAGGAACGTCCCGTCCCGCGTTAGGCCCGTGTAGAGGATCGTCCGCGGGTCGACCTCGCGCAGGTACCACAGTCGAGTCACCAGCACCCCGCGCTCGGTGGACTTGATCATGTCCTCCACCGACGCGTTGCCGCCGCTCATGATGAACGACGTCGGCGCGCCGGTGGGCGTCTTCCCCTGCTTCTGGGCCCAGAAGCGCGAGTAGTACAGCTGCTTGAGCACGCCATTCTCGACGAACACCTGCCTCCCTAACGGGAACCCCTGCCCATCGAACGGCTGGGCGAGGATCTGTGGGTCCGCCGGGTCGGCGAACAGGCTCACGCGCTCGTCCACGATCTTCTCGCCGATCTTGTTCCCGCCGCCCTGCTTCGAGAACGGGCTCCGCCCCTCGTCCGCCGACCGCGCGTCCACGTACGCGCCCATGAGCTGGACGAGATCTCCGACCGCCTGAGGTTCGAGGATCACCGTGTAGCGGCCCGGCTCGATGGCGACAGGGTTGCGCGACAGCTTCGCCTTCTCGATCGCCCGCCGGCTCACGCCGTCGATGTCCAGCTGGCTCCAGTCATTGTGCTCGCCGCCAGCCCAGCCCGAGCCAGTGCCGTCCTTCGTCCGCGCCGTGACCGTATAGTTCGCGTTCGTCGACCGATGGTACGCGAACATGCCCTTGTCGTTGCCTAACGCCGTCGATGACGCGTTCGTGACGAGAAACCCCGCGGCGGTGAGGTCCCCCGCCGTCCGCGCGGGCTCGAGCGCGGTGAGCGCGGCCTTCGCGCGATCCGCCGGCGTGAGGTTCGCCACGCTCTCGAAGTACGCGTGCACCTCCCCATACTGCTGCGGCGGCAGCGGCGGCAGCGCCTCCGGGTCGTCCGGCGCCAGCTTTGCCAGCGCCTCCGACTGCGCGACGGCTCGCTGCAGCGCCTCGTCCGACACGTTGTTCACGGTCACCACCGCGTGCTTCTTCCCGAACGAGCTCTGGATCACGACGGTGAAATCGGTGACCCCGCCCGCGGTGGACATCTGGTTGTCGGCGAACCTGACGTTGGCCGAGTACCCGCCGCCGATGTTCACCTGGATGGACTCGGCTTTGGACATCTTGATGACCCGATCGATCAGGTTCTTCGATTCGTCGCGCGATAGGATCGCGCCATCAGGCACTTCGATCAATCGTTTGGGATAGTTCATCGCCCTGTTTGTTGAAAAAGCGCCACAGGTTACAGGTTACTGGAGCCGGTTATGGTTATTGAACCCTCGGGATGCTCATCTTGCCGAGAAAGGGCATCCCGAGGGTTCTATTACCTGTAACCATTTCCAGTAACCAGTTACCTGTCCTGTTCACGCCTTTCGTCCGGTGTTGATGACGTTGATCTGCTTGAACCTCGCCGGCACCGCACCGTGGCTCACGGCGTTGACCTGACCCGGCTGCCCCTTCCCATCGAAGAAAGACCCCCCGAGCGCATACGACGACTTGCCGCCGATCATGTCCATCGCGTTCCAGAAGTCCGGCGTACGCATCTGGTAAGCGACGTCCTTGAGCATGCCGGTGATCTTCCCGCCCTTGATCTCGTAGAACACCTGCCCGCCGAACTGCGCGTTGTACCGCTGCTGGTCGATCGAGAACGACCCGTCGCCCTTGATCGCTATCCCGCGGTCCGTCGCCGCAATCAGGTCATCCCACGTGAGGTCCTTCTCGCCCGGCAAGAGCGACACGTTAGGCATGCGCTGGAACTGGACGCTCGACCACGAGTCCGCGTACGAGCAGCCGTGTGAGCGGGTCGGCAGCTTCTGCTGGTCGTACCACCACTTGAGCCAGCTCGCCTGCTCGCGCGTCGTCTGATAGTCGTTCACGACACCGCTCTTGATGATCAGGAAATCGTCCGGCTTCACGCCCTCGTCGTCGTAGCCGATCGTCGCCAGCGCACCGACCTGCGACCGGTCGCCTCGAATGTTCATGAACGCGGGGCCGTACTTGAACTTCCCCAGGAACTGCTCGGGCGGCGCCACGAAGCTCGTCCCCGCGTAGTTCGCCTCGTAGCCCATCGCGCGATCCAGTTCCGTCGGATGCGCAATCGACTCGTGGATCGTGAGCCAGAGATGCGACGGATCGAGCACGAGATCGTACCGCCCCACGTCGACCGGCTTCGCCTTCAGCTTCTGCGCCGCCTCCTCCGCCCATTTCCCGGCATTCCCCACGAGATCGCACTCGCCGACGTACTCGTAGCCGCGCCCGGCCGGCGCGACGACGTTGCCCCGATTCTGGAAGTCGGAGAAATCCGGAGCCACCGCCGTGATCTGCATGAGCGGCCAACTCTGCATCACGACCTGGTTGATGACCGAGCCGTCAGTGTTCGCGTAGTTGCGCTCCTGCTTCCGGAAGAACAGCCCGCTGAACACGTACTTCACGCCGGCAACCTTGAGCGCCTCGGCGTTCGCCTTGAGGAGCAGCGACGCCTTGTCTTCCACGGGGACCGTGAACGGATCGACCGTGTGCGGCGTCTGCCACGACGCGTCGGGAGACGACTGTGCGGGCGCGAGCTGCACCGCCTTGTCCCTCGCGATCCGGTTGGCCTTCGCGATCGCCGTCGCTTCCTTCGCGGCCGCCGCTATCCCGCCCTTCGTCAGCGTCCGCGTCGCCGCGAACCCCCAGGTCCCGTCCACGAGCGCGCGAACGCCGCAGCCCATCGAGTCCTGGTCCACGACGTTGATGATCTGATGCTCACGCGTGAAGATCTGGTTGTCGCGATACCGCGCGATGCGCGCATCGGCGTACGCCGCGCCGGCCAGCTTCGCGGCATTGAGCGCTTCCATGAGGAGCTCTTTCGTGGCCGGATCCATCGGCGGCGGAGCGGACGCCGACGGTGGAACAGGCGTGGTCAGTGCGCTCGCGGCGGCTTCGGCGGTCCGCAGCGCCCCACTGGCGGCAATCGCTCCTGCGGCAAGGCCGGTCTTCTTCAGGAAATCTCGACGGTCGGACATAGGGAAACTCGGAGGAGGGAACGACTCGAGGGTTGGATCAAAGTACCACGCGGAGTCACGGAGGCGCCAACCACTTTGGGGACGATGGGGCAAGCCGTTCGCACGGCGAGACGAACGCCCGTAGCCGGTGACGGGTACCGGTCGGAACTGGATGGACCATCATTCACGACATGGCGCAACGTCGCGAGTCGCAGGACCTGACCGACCTCATAACACGCCCGCTGGACGTCGCCGCGCGAAACGTTCGCGCCGCGACGGTGGTCGCGCCTGTACGCCCCGCCTACGCCGCGGGCTTCCGTGCGGCGCTCGCGACCGTCGTGCCGCTCCTCGTAGCGCAGGCATTCAGGCTGTCCGGTGGCACGTGGATGAGCCTCGCGGGGTTCAGCGGCGCCATCGCCGACAAGGGAGGGGCATACGCCACTCGCGCGGCAGCCATTGCCGCGCTCACCGGGTTCGGCGCCGTGGCGATTTTCGTTGGCGCCATCGCGTCGCATCAGCTCGCAATCGCCGTCGTGCTCACGTTCATCGTCGCGCTCGTCTGCGCGCTCGGCCGGGCATGGGGGAACACCGGCGCGACCGTCGGCAGCTCCGTGTTGAACATGTTCGTCATCTCACTCGCGTATCCGGCGCCGAGTCTCGCGAGCGCGATGGGTCGGTCGGGTTACGCGATCGCGGGTGGCGTCTGGGCTGCGCTCGTCGCACTCGTGCTATGGCCTGTGCGTCCGTATCGACCGGCGCGCCTCGCCATCGCCGGCACGCTGCGCAAACTCGCCGGCTACGTCGACGGCGTTGCCACGCCGCTCGAGGCGGGAACCACCGGCGATGACGCCTTACCGGCCGGAAGCCTGACCGTTCGCGCCGCCCTCGAGAATGCGCGCGCCGTGCTCGCGGCCATTCGCCGCGGCCGGCCCGGCGAGAGCGGGCGGGGCGAGCGTCTGCTCGTGTTGAGTCAGACCGCCGACCAGATGTTCGCCAATCTCATCACGCTCGTCGAAACCATCGAGGCGATCCCGCCGGAGGACCGCGATGCGCGACGCCAGGAACACATCGTCACGGCGCTCCGCGATGTTGCGCGCGTGCTCCGCGAGCTCGCCGACAGGGTCGAGGAGGAGCGGCAAACCGGGACGACGGTCGTGGGCTTCTCGGGCGCGCCCCTGCGGGAGAGCCTAACGACGCCTGGCCGCGACATGACCGATGGGGCGACGCCGTCGCCGGCGGTTTCGGCCGACGCGGCGGCGCACTACGCTCACGCGGCCTCGCTCCTCGACCGTGTCGCGACGTTCGCCAACGTCGCGGTGGCGAACGTCGCAGCACTGGACGGCACGCACCTGTTGCTCCCAGTGACGACGCTTGGCACCGAGGAGGTGACCGAGCCGCGGTCGTTGCTCGCGCCCCTCAGGTCCGTGTTGGCGCACGACTCCCTCGTGCTGCGACACGCCCTGCGCGTGGCCATCGTCACCGCGGCCGCCGTGTTGTTGGCTGGCGCGCTGCACCTCGCACGCGGCTATTGGGTGACGGTTACCGCCGTCATCATCCTCCAGCCGTACACCGCCGTGACGACCCAGCGCGCCGTGCAGCGCGTGATCGGCACTGTCCTCGGCGGAATCCTGACCGCGGGGCTCGGTGCGCTGTTCCACGACATCCGGGCGATCCTCGTCCTGTCGTTCGTCTTCGCCGCGGTGAGCGTCGCGCTCTTGCCGGTCAACTACACGGCGTTCGCGGTCTTCCTGACGCCGACGTTCGTGCTGCTGGCGGAGGCGAGCGCCGGCGATTGGCATCTCGCCACGGTGCGCGTCATCAACACGCTTCTGGGCGGTGTGATCGCGTTGTTAGGCGCGCGCCTCCTGTGGCCGGCGCCCGAGTGGAGCCGCCTGCCTGCGTATCTGGCCGCGACGCTGCGAACCAACCGCGACTATCTGCAGACGGTCGTCCGGAGCTTCCCGGATCGCAGCGATGCGGCGGGCGAGGCGATGCGTGCCCGGCGGCGCGATGCTGCCCTCGCGGCCATCAACGCCGAGGAGTCGTTTCAGCGCCTGCTCGCGGAGCATGGCGGGAAGAGCGAGCTGCTCGCACCGGTCATGACCTTTCTGACGTTCGTTCGCCGGTTCACGGTGTCGATCGCCGCGCTGGCCGTGAGCCGTCACGCCGTGGACCCTTCGACGGCGACGATGCTCGAGCAGTTCGCCGCGATGGCGACGGAGCGCCTGGATGCTGCGGCCGCGCGCCTCGTGTCGAGGGAATCGGGGCCGCCCGTGGCGATGGCGTCGCCGGCGGCGTCGTGGAATCCGGACACGCTCGCGTCGGCCACGGTGGACCCGATCGTCCGCGCGCGCCTAACGCGCCTTGGCCGCCAGCTCGACGTGCTGGTGCGGTCCGTCGATGAGATCGCGAATAGGGAATAGCTGGGAACTGGGAACTGGCGACAGGGAACTGGGAACTGGCGACAGGGAACTGGGGACACGGAACAGCGAACAGGGCCTCCGCGTGGAGTCTCGGTTCCCAGTTCCCGGTTCCATCCCCCCGTCCCCGGCAGTCGCCAGCCGCCAGCCGCCCTTTACCGTGCCCAACCCGCCGTTCACGCCACGCGGCACGGGCATTGACGTCAGAATCCACGGCCGCCGGTAGCGGCCGGGAGGTTTCGGCGTGACGAAGTCATCGTTCCACCCTAAAGAGGCAGCTGGCAGACCCCCAAATCGTCGCATTCATCGCGCGACGATCGGACTGGGCCTCACCGCGCTCTTTGCAGCCGGCGCGGCGGTGCATCGGCAGGACGAAGCCGACCGTGAACGTCTCGCGCCGGCTTCGACGCCAACGATTGCCGGACGCCCTGGCGTCACCGCCGACACCACGCAGCGAACGTGGCTCGAGATGAAGAACGTCAACCTCCGCGTCGCCAAGGACGCCGTCGTGGGTGTTCGCACACTGCGCGGCCAGGTGATGCCAACGCAGCCGGGCGGAAGCGCGCTCCTGGACAGCACGAGCTCGTTCTCCATCCGCATCACGTCCGGCACCGTAGCGCTCGAGAGCGCCGATCTCGGCGTGATCCTCAACCGGTTCGTTTTCGGCTACAAAGGTTCGCCGCTCAAGCACCTCAAGGTACGAACCGAGGGAGACCAGCTCGTGCAGTCGGGCGTCATGCACAAGGGGGTCGATCTCAAGTTCGAGATCAAGGCGGCGCTCTCGCTCACGGACAGCGGCTGGATTCGCCTGCATCCGACGAAGGTGCGTGTGTTAGGCATCAACGGTAAATCGCTGCTGCACGCGCTCGGGCTGCGGCTCGATGACATGCTCGACCTGAGCAAGTCGACCGCGGCGCGAGTGAAGGGCGACGACATCTACCTCGACCCGACGAAGATTCTCCCGCCGCCGGCGATCACCGGCCGCCTGACCTCCGTGCGCGTCGAGGGGAATGCCCTCGTGCAGCAGTTCGCGACGCTGCCCGATGACTCGGTCTTCACGGGATACGCCCGCGCCGACTCCGCCGCGCCAAACTATCTCTTCTTCCGCGGCGCTCGGCTACGCTTCGGTCGGCTCGAGATGCACGACACGGAGCTGCAGATCCTCGATCTCGACCCGTCCGACCCGTTCGATCTCTTTCTCGCGGAGTACAACAAACAGCTCACGGCGGGTTACTCGAGAAACCGGCCGAATCTTTCGCTGCAGGCATTCTTCCCGGACTACAACGATCTGGGGAAACCGGTGGCGCTGCCTCTCGCGAATCGGGACTAGGCGACTGGCGACTGCCGGGGACGGGGGACGGGCGACGGGCGACGGACGAAAGGGCGGCAGAAAAGCGTGTCATTCCGAGCGGAGGCGCCGGTAGGCGCCGCAGGCGAGGAATCGCGGTCGTCCCGAAAGAGAGGCCCCTCTACCGGGATGACTGCGATCCCTCGCGTCGCTCGGGCTGACAACGGCTCGTTGGGCTACTAGCCGCAGTAGCTGATGGCTGATGGCTGATGGCTGATGGCTGATGGCTAATAGCTGCCTCTCATGCAGCCGTCGGCCACCAGCCCAGCAGCCGCACGCAGCGAGCAGCTGCAAGCAGCCAGCAGCTTCAGTTCAAGATCGTAAACGCGACAAGCTCCGCGTTCGCTCCGGTTCCTGTGGCGACGACGACGAATTGTCGACCATCTCGCGTGGCGTACGTCATGGGCACCGAATACGCCACGCGCCCGAAATCGTGCTGCCACAGCGTGCTGCCGTTCCTCGTGTCGAGCGCATACAGCACCTGGCCGCCCCCCGTCACGAACAGCAGCCCACCGCGGGTGACGATCGGCCCCGGCGCGCCGCGCACGCCTAACAATGGGGGCAGCGTCACCCCGCGCAGCATCGGATGGTTACGGATGGACGGCTCGTCGCCAAGCGGGACCTGCCACAGCTGGTCGCCGCGGTTGAGGTCGATCGCCGTCAGCGTTCCGTACGGAGGTTTGTGCACCGGCAGATCCGGCGCCCGCGCACCGTCGACCGCGCCAGGAAGCACAGCCCGGACACCTAACGAGCGCGACAACTCCACCATGAAGCGCGCCTGCACCGTGTCGGACGGCGTCTCCACCGGCGACAGCTTGAACAGCGCGGGGTTGTTCGTCGCCTTCACGTACAGGATGCCGGTCTCCGGGTCGAACGCGCCGCCTCCCCATCCACCTCCCCCGATCGCTCCCGGCATCACGATCGTCCCCTGCAGCGAAGGCGGTGTGTATAACGGCCCCATGCGGTACTTCCGCACCTCCTCGAGCGCGAGCCGCTTGAGCTCCGGAGTGAAGTCGATGACGTCATCCTCCGTGAAGCCCTGCTTCGCGAACGCCGGCGGCTTTGTCGGCACCGGCTGCGTTGGCGCCGCGCGCTCGCCGGGCACGTCGCTGGCCGCGACCGGGCGCTCGACGGTCGGCCACACAGGGTGACCCGTGACGCGATCGAACACGAACACCCATCCCTGCTTCGTCACCATCGCGACTACGTCGAGCGGTCGGCCATCCTTGTGAATCGTCGCCAGTACCGGCGGAGACGGCATGTCATAGTCCCAGAGCCCGTGGTGGGTGATCTGGTAATGCCACACCCGGCGCCCCGTTTTCGCATCGAGACATACGATGCTTTCGGCGAACAGGTTGTCACCGTGCCGCTCGCCTCCGTACCAGTCGTTGCTCGGCGTGCCGAACGGGAGGTACACGAGCCCGCGTCTGACGTCGACCGTGAACGGCGCCCAGACGTTCGTGTGTCCCATGCGTGCCCACGAGCTGTCCTCCCACGTCTCGTTGCCGTACTCGCCCGGTTGCGGGATGGGATTGAATCGCCAGACACGCTTGCCCGTGCGCACGTCGAACGCCTGGATGTCGCCCGGTGGGTCGCGCTTGTACACGAGCCGGTCGCCAACGCCGTTCCCCACGATCACGAGGTCGCCATACACGACGGGCGGTGACGTGTTCGTATAGTGCTTGCGCTCGACGCTCCACAGGATGTTCGCCGTGAGATCGACCTCGCCGTTCGTGCCGAACGTCGGAATCGGCTTGCCGCTGGTCCCATCGAGCGCGATGAGCCGCCAGCGGCTCGCGATGAAAATCCGGCGCTGCGTGCCGTCACTCCATGTGGCGACGCCGCGGTGCACGAAGCCCGTGCCGTTGGACGGCTGACCGGCCTCGTAAGCGCGCGGGTCATACGCCCAGAGCTCACGTCCGGTTCCGGCGTCGAGCGCCACCACGCGGTTGAACGGCGTGCTCAGAAACAGGGTGTCGCCGATGGCGAGCGGTGTCACCTGGAACTGTCCCGGCCGCGCGGGGATCGAGGCACCCGACGGCGTGATCGGCTGCTCCCCGGTCTTCCACGTCCATGCGACGGCGAGCCGACCGACGTTCGACCGGTCGATCGTCGTGAGCGGCGAGTACTTGAGTCCCCCGGCGTCGCCGCCGTACACCGGCCACTCGTTAGGCTTCCGTAGACCTTCGGCGGACAGGAGCGGGGAAGCGCCCGGCGCCCCGGTGGACTGTGCGTGCGACGGAGCCGCCACGCAGACGAGCGCCAACGCGGCGACCCGCGCGGTCACGGGCGCGACGGATCGGTGCTGAGTTGTCGATCGAGCTCGAAACACGAGGGACACCGTGCCGAAGCGAGGGCTTCAGTATGGGCCCCTACTTCTGCTCCGTCGAGTCCTCGCCGGCGGCCATTGCCACGTTGCCCGGCACGTAGCCGCGCAGATAGAGGTTGAGCGACCCGATCGAGAGATCCGACTTCATCTGGACGAGCAATCGCCGTGAGTCGTCGGTGAGCCACATCTCGGCGTGCCCCTTCTCCGAGAAGATGCCCTTCGACTTGATGATCGGCTGAATCACGATCGTCTGATACGTGCCCGCCGGAACCTTGATGATTTCCTTGCGCAGCACGCGGATCTGAACCGGATTGCGATCGGGCCGGAAGTAGCGATTGAACTCGTACGTCTGGCCCACCTCGAGCGGAATCGTGCGCACGAAGTACAGAAACGCCGCATCGTCGAGCGGATCGGCAACGCTCGGCGCATGGTCCACTTCGCCTTGCTCGGAATACGTCCCCAGGTCCGGGTAGATCTCGTAGAACCGTTCCTTGTCGCGCCGTCCCTCCTGGAGGTCCTGCAGGAACTGGAGCGACTCGAACGTGCGCGTGTCGATCCAGCTCTCCATCCGGTCGTTCACCTTGTAGAAGGGGATCCCGCCCTTCACGGTGAACCGCGTGTGCCAGGCTTCACGTCCACGGACGTCCTGCATGCCAATCACTTCCATGCGCCCGGTGCCGACCTTGATGGCGCCAAAGCGGACATCGAACGTCAGCTTCTCGCCCGTGTCGAAAGGCACGGCCATTCGCGGCTGAGGCGCGGGCAAGCTCGCGGGAAACGCTCCCAACCCCTGCGACCACGCGCGGGTCGCGCTCATGGTCGAGGTCACGAGAGCGAGCACGAGCGCCGAAAATGAGATTCGAAGTTGATGTACTGCAAGCATTTGACCGTCTCACGTCGTCGCAAAACACGGCTGTTGAAGGGTCCTACACCACCACGCCAGCGCGGGTGCCGAATGGCTCGTTTCAGCATAGCGGTGCCGGCGACCATCCGACATCCGTCAAGTGACCTAGTTGTCCCTGTCTTTGGTGAGAGACGGTACGTACTCCGAACGAACCGGACTCACGTGCTCGCCATCACGACATCTCGAAAAAAACCCCCGGAACCGAATGGCGAGTTCCGGGGGAAGAAGCACCGCCACCGTGTGGTGAGAGAGCAGCGTTACCGAGTGGTGTCGAGGAGGTACACGGTGGCGGTACGTCCGACGCGTGACGGCATCGTCACACGGTCATATCAACCGAATCGAGAAGGTCATGTGTTCCAGCTGAGCGCACTGAGCTCGGCGGACGACAGCTTGTGCCAGTTGGCCGGGTAGTTCCACACGCGCCGCACTGCCTGAGCCGACTCGAAGATCAGGCAATTGCTGCCGCGCGGGGCGGGAACGTTGGCCGACGCGACCTCGTAGATGCGCCAGTCCGTTCCCAATGAGTCGACGAAGCAAAGGCGAGGGTTCGTCATCAGGCGTTCGACTCCATCCTGGTTGGCGTTCGTCTGCCCGAGACAACGGCGTCTGCGGGCGAACTCGACCCGAGGACAAGTCAATACACGTGCCTCAGCCTTTTCCGGCAGTTGGTTCGGATTCCAAGCACTCAACCTCCGAGGCCGGCAAAGCCGTCCTAGTGCAGATCGCCATCGTTATGGCAGAGGTCCGCTCGTGTGACCCGCGGCGTTGCACGTCGGCGGCATCGCTGGTGCCGCCGATCCCGTGACTCCCCTCACACCTAACGCGACGTCTATCCCGGATACCGCGAGGTGAGATGGGACGACAGCAACTCGGAAAGTCTGCGACGTGCCGCACGACGTGTGAAGGTGTGATCGGCGTCGGGGATCACGCGCAGCGCGAAGTTCGAGGACCGTTGCTCGAGCAGTCGAAGTGACCGTGCATAACGCCGCTTCACGAAATCCAGTCCAGGATCGCCCTCGCTGAACACGAGGAGCACATCCACGCCGCGCGCCCCGATGCGTGCGAGGTCAGCGGCGACGTTCTGACCATCCTTGCTGCCACCGCCCAGGCGTTGCCAGAGGGTCTTTGCCAACGCCCCTGAGACCTCGCGCATGCGACGGTACGCGACGCTCGCGGCATACCTGACGTGTACTTGCCCGCGAATGAGCTTCACCCACGACGCGACCTCCCGCGCGGCCTGGGAGTACCGCCGCGACTCGGTGTAGTTCATCCACGCCGAGACGTCGAGCGCGCACGCGGGATTCCAGTAGAACACGATGGGGTTGATCACCATGATGCCCGCGAGACCATCCACCGCGAGGCCGGCATGAAAGCTCGCATGTGCGCCGGAGCACAGCCCCGCCACGATCACCCGACTCACCCGTGCGCGGTCGATCATCCACCGCACTGCTGACGCAATGTCCTCGACGGCATGATCGGGATAGGGATGGTTGTCGACGGCGCCGAAGCGCGCATCGCTGTCACCCACACCGCCGATATCCATGCGAAGCACGGAGATGCCACGCCCGGCCCATTCGCGCGCCAGCTCCACGTGAGCTCTTCCCGGTCCGACCGTATGCACCGAGCCCGCGTTGACGAGAATGACGCCAATTTCGCAGCGAGCGCCGTGGCTCTCGCAGAGAATGCCGAAGAGACGATCGTCGCCGAACGCCGCGGCGCTCTCGGCGATCCCGTTCTCGACCGGACCCGAGACGAGACCATAGTCGCGGGCGTGAGCCCCCACCGATTCGACGCCCGACACCGCGTAGTGAGACGTGAGCCACTGAATCGACCCGTTGATGACGATGTTGGGCGGAATCGACTCATGTGCGTCGACCATCATGGCCGCGTACCCGGGCAGCGCCGCGAGCTCGACGTCAACCCCTCGCTGTGCGAGACGCTCCGCGAGCGCCGCGTCCGCACCAGTGTCATCGCGCGGTACGACGAGCGCTCGACGCACGCTCGCGAGCGCCGTCGTTGCGTCGAGCGCCTTGAGGCCCGCAATGGTCTGTCGAGTCATGACGAACCCCGCGATCTGCTCGTCGGAGCCTTCCGGCGGCGCGGGGGCTGTGGGATCAGGGGGCGCACTCATGAACCGGCCTAACGCCAGAACCTCTCGTACGTACGTACGGCCCGTTGCCGCCGCGGCGAACAGGATCAACGCGTCGGCTCGCGCGCGTTCGGCGGCGGCCGCGGCGAGCGTTCCACCGAGGCGGACTCCGAGCAGCACGACGTGTCGCACGCCACTGCGTACGCGCAGCTCCGCAGCCGCGTCCTCGATGCTGGTGAGCCACGCCGATACACGATCCGGGTCCGTGTCGCTGCCGGCAGAGTTGCCAGTGCCGTCGTAATCGAACCGCAGCGCAGGGAAACCGGCGTCGGCGACGGCGTCTGCCCAATGACGCAGCGCCCGGTGCGCGCAGAGCTCCTCGTAGCCTAACGGATTGCAGAAGACGACCCCACACTCGCGACGCGCGGCGTTTGCCGCATGATACCACCCGAAGAGCCGCCGTCCCGCCCCGAAATACACGGGTCCCGACCGACTGGCTTCGGAGTGAACCGGTGTCGAATCCGGCGCCGGGATCGGGGCTGGAGCGGGAAGCGTCATGGGCGTACGCCAATCGCCGACGGAACCGAGACCCGAACACCCTCATGAGCATTGAGCGGCTGGACGATGATCTCACTGAGTCGGCCGGTCGACGCGGCCGGGAACGTCACGAGATGCGTGTCGCCGGGCGCCACGTGGAAATAGTTGTCGTCGGGCACGGCGTCGCCGGCGTCTACCGCCACGAACTGTGCGAACTGTTCGGACCGCACGACGAGCGCGACCGACTCCTCGGCCCGGCGTTCGAGGTCCACGCTGAGGCCAACGTTGCCGACTTTCGTATTCGTTAGGTTCAGCGGAAAGTGGAACGCGGCGGCGACGCGTGTGCCGGTGGCGTCGTGCAGCGTCGCGACCACCAGATCGTGACCTGGCGCACCGAACCGGTACGCATAAGCGGCGTCGTAAAACCGTCCAAGCACGGAATCCGCACCGACGCGGGCAGACCCGCGAGCCGGCACGGTCACCTCGGCGTTGCCCATCGCGGTGCAGACGCGCCCATCCCGAAACAGCGCGATGCGCACGACACCCGCGAGATCGTGCGCGCGGTCGTTCGCGACGTGGACGTGCAGACCGTTCGTGCCTTCATCCGTGATGGCGAGCGCCACGGGCTGCATGGCTCGTTTCACCGCGTAGTACGCCGGTTTGGGCCTGCCGCTGGCGTCCAGAATGCCCCACCCGGCTCCCGGCCACAGGTCCTGAAGGAACCAGATGAGTGCCCCCTTGCATGACGAACCGGCGCGACGCCACTCGCCGATCGTTCGCGCCATCACTTCACCGGTCACGACGCGAGACAGTCCGAGATAACGCTCCATGTCTGCGTAGCGCAGGCGCATGGGGTGGACGCCGAAGAGAGCCTCGAGGTAGTGATCGCGAACATCGTCGAAATCCCACCCGGCACCGTGATCGCGCGGAACGCGTGCTTTCCATCGCGGATGGTGGACTGGCGATTCACCTGCGGGGAGCAGGGCATCGATCACCGATTGTTCCGGGACATTCGCGAACGCGAGGCACTCGGCGGCGAACCGCACGTTGCTCCGTCGTGCGTCCTCGAGCGGACGCATGTACGCGCCCACGCCGTAGTAGTGTGAAACGCCGCCGTCCGGGTGGAACGGAAGCGCTCCGCCGCTCGGGCTCGCCGGCCAGTACGGCACCCCGGGAGCGGACTGCTGGCACCACGTCGGCAGCTGCTCATGAAACAGCGTGCGTCCCCACTGCTCGGCCGGCACGCCAAGCATCGCGGCCTGCTGCTCTATCTCGCTGCCACCGCACAACACGGCGAGACACGCGTGCCGGCGTAGACGTGCGAGATTGACCGTCAGCTCGTGCTCGACCGTTCGCATGAACGCGGCGTCGTCGGCAGGGTAGTCCATGTTGGCGAACATGAAGTCTTGCCACACGAGGACGCCCAGTCGGTCACACGCGTCGTAGAACGCATCGGCCTCGTAGGTCATCGTGCCGCCGATGCGCAGCATGTTCATACCCGCGTCGCGCGCACGCTTCACGAGAGCGTCGTACCGAGCGCTCGTGGCGCCTAACGTGACGATGTCAGGGGTCGTCCAGCATGCGCCGCGGCAGAAGATGGGCGTCCCGTTCACCAGAACCGTGAACCCGCCATCCTCGGTCGCGACAGTGATCGACCGGAAAGCCAGTGACCCGAGCTCGATGGTGGTCTCGCCGCGGTCGGTCACGACCACGATGCGGGCGTCGTAGAGCGGCTGGTCGCCGTGCGTGTGGGGCCACCAAGGTGCAGCCCCGAGGAGTCGCATCGCTCCCGACAGTAGCACGTGGCCATCGGCGACCTCGGCACGAAGCCGACAACGTTCGTCGCCGACTTCGAGCGTCGCGCCTTGAACGGTCGCAGCGTCGAGCGGCCGAATCGTGAGCGAGGTCTCGACCGCGGCGCCCAGCTCATCCCACGTTGGGCGCACGTCACCACGTTCGACGGCGATAACGTCTCGTGATTCCAGCGTCACGGCGCGCCACGGTCCCACCGCCCGCACGGGCGGTGACCAGCCCGGCATGCGACCCAAGAGCGTCGTCCGCATCCAGCGGAGCTGTTGGTGCTCGACGAGCTTCGTACGCCACCGCGGACGCGGACGCCGCGCGGAGAGAGCGGCCGCGAGCGATCGAAATCGGATGACCAACGTGTTCCGCTCGCTCAACGTGCCCGAGACGTCCACCTCGTGCGCGACGAACATGTCGTCCGACACGAGAATCTGCCGGTCGTTGAGCCACACGGTGGCCAAGGTAGCAAGGCCATCGAACCGAAGCACCCGAGTCCCCGTAACCACGTTAGGCTCGGCGTCGAGCTCGCAGCGATACCACCAGTCGCGGTCGTCGAAGTTGGGTGTCCGATCGAGATCGAGTGATCCGGACCGGCGCAACTGATCAGCGACCGTGCCGGGAACCACGGTGGGCTGCCACGCTGGGCACAGCGTGGCGAGGGCCGCCGGGTCGACTGCAGCGCCCGGATCGGTGCTGCACAGCTCCCACCCATCGGCGAGCTCGACACGCCGATGCGTGCTCACCGATTGGATACGTGGGCGCCCGGGAAGCGTGTTCATGCGCGTCACCCGTGTGCCGCGATGTCAGGGCGCGAGGCGATCCGTGAGTCGCGACATGCCCTCGTCCCACGCGGCGACCATCTGCGCGACGTGCGGCGCGATGTCCACATCGCGCTTGAGACGCGCCATGCGCGCGAGCTTGAACTGGGCGGTCTTGGCCTCCGTGGACAGCCGGCCGAATGCGGACGCGGCCTCGCGCAGGCCGTGCTGGCCATTCTCGTCGAGCCAGGTGAGAAACGCGCTCGTGAGGTCGAAGCACGACCCCGCCTGACGTACGGTTGCGAACGCGTACCGGTGAAATACCGCGAGCGGCTGGTCGCGGAGCCACGCCAGATCGTCATTCAGACGGGCCGCGCGGCGGGCGATGGGATTGGCTCGTGGCGCGGCCGCGAGGTGGAGTCGCGCGAGCGCCATCGCACGATCGACCAGCACTCGCGTCTCCAGGACGCGGGCGGCGTCGAGCTTCGCGATCTCCGCGTAGGGCGCCAGCACGCTGGCGTCGCCCACGAACTCCCCGAGACGAAACAGTCCGTGGAAGTCGTTGCCACCTAACGTGTGGAGTCCCCGGCCATGGAAGTACTGCAGCGTGCCCCGCTCGACGTCGATGGACGTGATGCCGATCGTCGTCTTCCCATGCTCGTTGCGGTACGAGACACCCGCCGTGTCGGGCAGGTAGAACGCGTCGACCTCTGGCATCAGCACTCGGCCAAGCGCGCATTGCTCCGCCGCATGAGCCGTGAGCGGGCGCCAGATGTTCAGCTCCTGCACTTCGATGCCGTACAGCGCGCGCAGGTCCATGAGCGGCGGCTTGTAGAACGTGTACTGATCGCCCTCGTCGTCGAGACTCAACGTGAACGCCAGGCACGCGAGTGGCTCGAGCCCCTGTGCGTGCAACAGCTCGATCCAGAGATCGACGTAACAGTTCGTCTCCGGCCAGGTCCGCTCGTCGCCGTGCAGCCGATGGGAGACGTACGGCCCCGCGGTGCCCGGCCTCGTCGCCGTTGCGGTCATGTCAGACTCCTAGCGTGGCGCGAACGGGCCTCGGCCACCCGTCCACGGTGAACCCGTGGTGCTTGAACAGCGCGAGCGCGATCCGCTCGAGGCCGAAACCCACGCAGGCCGAGTGCGCGAGCGATCCGTGCGCCTCGCGAATCCCGAACGCGCGGCCGAACGTGTCCTGATGGTAGTTGCACGACGCGCACGCCGTCGGATGGTCCGCCGACGTGATCGGCACGACGAGCTCGAACTTGAGCGCCTGCTCGCGCTGGCTCGCCGCGAGCATCCGCCCGCCACGCCCGAAGAACGGGTCGTTCGCCACGACGGCGTCGGCGGGAAGCTCGAGCGCACTCAGCATCTCCTGAGCGCGACGGATCCACAGATCGCGATGCGTCCGGCACTGCTCGGCATCGCCTACACGCACGTACTCGCGCTGGCGGAACATCCGCATGCGCGCGGGATCATCGGACGGCTCCTGGCGGAAGCACACGCCAAGCACGTCGAAGAGCCGCCCGGATGGCGGAAGCGTCTCGCCGCCCAGTGACGGATAGACCGAGTAACAGGCCGCGGGCGTGAGGACGACGTCGGTCATCGCCAGGGCGTCCGACCATTCAGCGCCGTGGGCCACAGCGTGCAGCACGTCGGCGTGCGCGCGGTCGTCGCCGTCGAACGCGTGAACGAGTCCCACGAGCTGCGGGAACGACTTCAGGTAGCCGCTCGCCTCCAGATCCGTGCGAGGCAAGAGCGACGGGAATCGAAGGACCTCGGCGCCATCCTCCTCGCCCACCCGTGTGATCAGTGCATCGAGTCGCTGCAGCACGCGATCGAACTCGGCGCCGAAGCCATATACGCCCCGCGCTCCGGTGGGGATGAGCAGCCGATGCCTGACGAGGGTGTCCCGAAACGACGTGACCGGAGCCACTCCCACGGTGTCGATCATGCGTCCTCCCGATGCACGAGCAGCATGGTCGCGCTCGCGCCGAGCACACGATCGTTGTTGATCTGGATGCCGGCGCTGTACGCGTCGCGCAGATGACGCTCGACGCTGTATTTCGTATCCGTCTTGTAGCCGGCGATGCCGCAGATCGACAGCGCCTGTGAGACGATCTGCACGGCCAGTGTGGCGCTCTGCACCTTCAGGCCGTTCATGCGCAGCGCGAAGCCCATCGACGAGAGCGCGTCCCGGTCCTCGTAGATTGCATCGAAAGCGTTGGCGGCATGGGTCACGGCAGCACGCATCGTCTGCAGCACGCCCACGGCTTCGGCGAGTCGGACCGCGCCCGGCGGCATCGTGCCCGGCTTGCGTTTGGCGGCGTCTCGCACGAACGCGCGCGCACGACTCACGGCGTCCGTCGCCAGCCCGAGCCAGAGTGAGCTCCAGAGCACGTGGCTCACCGGCAGCATCGTGTGCGCGGAGATGTCGTCGTACGCGTCGGCGAGAATGTGCGAGGCCGGGACGCGCGTCTCGAGCACGTAACCGGAGCTGCATGTCCCACGAAGCCCGAGCGCGTCCCAACCACTCGTTCGCGTCAGCGTCGTGCGCGATGCATCGGTAGGCGCGACGACGAGCACCTGATCGCTGGCGGCGGCGTCGGGGTGGCGCCGGGCGGTCACCAGAATCGCGTCGGCGTGCTCGCCGTACGAGATCACCGGCGCCTGTTTCCTCAACTGCACGTCGTCGCCGCGCCGCTCGACGGCGCAGATGCTCCGGCGCACGTCCCCACCGACCTCGACCTCCGATGTCGCCGAGGCGAGCAGTAGTTGGCGTTCGACGAGGTCGCGCATGAGGCGCTCGAAGAACGGGGAGCTGCCGGCATGGCGCGCCAGCACGGCCACCTGGATCTGGTGCATGGCGTACACCATGGCCGTGTTGGTGCAGTGCTGGCCAAGCACGTCGCAGATTTCCGCGACCTGCACGATCGAGCATCCGAGGCCACCGTAGCGAACCGGCACCAGGGCACTCATGAGCCGCGCCTCGCGCAGTGCCGCGATCGCCTCGCTCGGGAACCGCGAGTTGCGGTCCACGTGCGATGCGGCTGGAGCCGCAACAGCACGGGCGACCTGGCCGGCCAGCGCGACGGCGTCAGGGCCGGTGCGCGCGGCGAGATGAGGAACTGTTGCAGCCGTCATGATGACGTTAGGCCGCAAAGCCGAGTGGCGTCAGCTCGCGCACGGCGGCAGCGATGGACGAGATCGACTCGAACGTGCGGCGTCGCAGCAGGCGCTCGGGAAACTCGATGCCGAATGCCTCCTCGATGGCGAGCATCAGGTTGACGCTCGCGTGTGACGTGAGGCCTGCCTGGTACAGGCTCGCGTCGTCGTTCAGTTCGCTCACGGCGACAGCCAACCGGCCGTGCTCTCCAACGATTGCTCGAATTCGTTCGCTCAGCATCGGCGCCTCACGCGTCTCACGAGGTTGACGTTGATCGGATTGTTCCAGTCACGTGGGTGCGGCCGACGAATCACCGACGCGACTGCGCGGTGGTACCGGCCGGTGCGAGGCACGCGACGACGGTCGCCGTCGCGTAGTCCTGTTCATGGCTCATCGACAGCGACAGCTCGGCGATGCCGGAGCGCCGTGCGAACGCGAGCGCACCATCGTGCAGCACGATCTCGCACGCCCCTTCTGGCAGCTGCCGCACTTCGATCGATCGCGGGTCGATCGCCTCGTTTGGCATCGGCCGAAATACCTTGACTGTTGCCTCCTTGGCGGCGAATCGCGCCGCATACCGCTCGGCCGCCCGCGGCGCGTCCGCGTCGCAATACGCACGCTCCCGGGCGGTGAAGAGCCGCTCGGTGTAGCGCGCGCCAAACCGCGCGATGGATGCTGTCACATCGGCGACTCGCACGAGATCGACGCCGACGCGAAGAGATGCTGACGGCATATGCTCGGTGCCGGGAGCAACATTGGTGCACGCGAGCGGAGGCGGCTACGGACAGTGCGTCCCGTAGTTAGGCGACATTTGAGCTGCCTAACTACGCGAGCTAACGCGTTGCCTCAGCGGGGCTTCTCCACTCTTCGACCGGGGGCGAACCAAACGCCCGGTCGTTTTGACCGGCATCGGGCCGACTCGGCGCGTTCGCTGTTCCGGCGCGCCTGAGACGACTGCGGCGGCGAGAGAACACTCCTGCCGACGTGGTGCGACTATTTTGGAGCGAGTAGCGCGATTGCGCTGTTGCGCAAGGTCACGCCGCAGCAGACCAGGTAACTGGTTACCGGGATTGGTTACAGGTAATCAGAACCCCCGCGATGCCCTCTCGACCGCGAGATGAGCGTCCCGGGGGTTCAAACAACCAATAACCAGGTCCAGTAACGCGTAACCAGTTCTGTTGCGATTTTTCGGTTTACGGGTCGCGCGCCTCGTCCTCGTCGAATCCGAACGTGCTCGTATCGTCGCCGCCGCTCACGCGCTCCACGCGCAGCAGCTGCTTGTACGTCTTGCCGCCGACCGTGAGTGTCACGAGGTAGTCACCACTCGCAACAACAGGCGCCTGGTTGCCGCGCCCACCGAAGCCACCAAAGCCGCCACGCCCCTGCTGACCGGGCGGCCGCAGCAGTTGCTGGAGCTCCTGCGCTCCACCGGGGAACGCATTCAGCGCGTCCGCGGGATTGTCGCTGGCAGCTTCACCTGCTGCTGCCCGAGCGCCCGCGCCGACCACCGCCCCTTCACCGGGGCGTGGATTCCACTTGCCGCTGGCCCCACCACCGCGGCCACCGCGGAACAGCCCGGCCACGTCCCCGCTCATCAGCATCTGGCGAATGCGGTCGAGCGCCGGCTTCGGCATGGCGCCAGCCTTCTCGAGCGAGTCGAACACGAACGTCATCCGCCGCGCGGCGATCACGCTGTCACGCAGCTGCGACGGTGAGAGCGGTGGCTTCGGTGCCGCGCGACCGCGGAAGTCCCACGTGACGCGATGCAGACCGGCCGTCGCCGGCCCTGTCAACGTCCGAACCGTGTCACCTTTGGCATCCGTGATCAGGATGCTCGCCTGCGGCCCGCGCTGGCCCCGCTGACCCTGACCGCGGCCCGACGCCTGACCGCCCGCGTTAGGCTGCGCGGTGCTGGCATCGTTGTCGCCCCCGGACGACGACGTGGTCGTCGCCGCACCCGCCGCGACGCGATACGTGATCTCCGCCCCGTACGCCGGGCTCGGCGCGCTGAATACCTTGTGCCCCTCGCCGTTCGACGACGCACCTAGCGCCGGCCCCTGACCATACTCGTACGCCGTCTTCGGCTGGAAGAGATACGCCTCATCGGCAACGACCTTCGCGCCCTTGTCGCCCGCCATCTGCTCGAGCGGCGTGATATCCACGATCCAGATCCCGCGCCCGTGCGTCGCAGCTATGAGCTCGCGATCCCGCGGATGGATCTTGAGATCGTGCACGGGCACCGTCGGCATGCCGGCCATCATGCGCTGCCAACTCTGCCCGCGATCGAGCGACGTGTACACCGCGCGCGATGTACCCACGAACAGCAGGTCCCGATTGTATGGGTCCTCACGCACCGTGTGCACGTAATCGGCGACGCTCTCTTTCGGCAGATTGTTCACCAGCGACTTGAACGTCTTGCCGTAGTCCGTCGTGACGTAGAGGTACGGCGTGAAGTCGTTCCAGCGATGGTTGTCGAACGTGATGTAGAACGTGAGCGAGTCGAAGTGCGACGGCTCGATGCGGCTGACGTACACGTCGCCCGGCGCGAGGCCAGGGAACCGGTTCGCCGGAATCTGCTCCCACGCCGCGCCGTCGTTCCGCGTCACCCACACGTTGCCGTCATCCGTGCCGGCGGCCAGGAAGCCCGGCCGCACGTACGACTCGGCAAGGGCCACGACCGTGCCGTACGTCTCGGCGCCCGTGGCATCGAGCGTGATGCCGCCGGTCTTGTTCATGCTCGTATCGATCTTGGCCATCTGCCTCTTCGACAGATCGGGCGAGATCGGGTACAGGTTGTCGCCGCGCTGCGTGGACCTGAGCACGCGGTTGCCGCCGACGTACATGACGTCCGCGTTATGCGGCGACAGGAAGTATGGCGTCTCCCAGTTGAAGCGCAGGTCGAGATCGGCCGAGTCGGCCTTCTGGCGCGCGCGGAACTGCGTGATGCGGGTCTGCGCGTCCTTCGCCACCGGCTGCGTCGTATCACCGCGCAGCGTGAGGATCGAGTCCTCGTACATCGCATAGCGCGGACGCCACGTGGGCTTCACCAGCGACGTTCGCGTCCCCTCCTTGATGTCCCACCGCTGGATGTTGCCGCCCTGCGATTCGCCGAAGATGATGTTCGGCTCCGTCGGATGCTGCGCCGTCCAGAAGCCGTCGCCACCCGAGTACGTGAACCAGTAGGCGTTGGTCACCGGACCATCCTTTCGGCGGCTAGGACCGCACCACGATCCGTTGTCCTGCGCGCCCGCGCACACGTTGTACGGCGTCTGGAAGTCGAAGCTCACCGAGTAGAACTGCGCGATCGGGAGCGTGGCGGCGAAGTCGTAGGTGCCGCCCCCGTCCCACGTCATGGAAATGCCGCCGTCGTCACCGACAATGAAGTGGTCCGGATCGTTCGGATCGATCCACATCGCGTGGTGGTCGACGTGAATCCCCTGCGTCGCCAGCCGTGCGGTCTTGCCGCCGTCGCTGGACACGAGCACGGACGTCGACGAGAACCACACACGGTCCGGATTCCGCGGATGCACGCGGACCTGCGAGTAGTAGAACGGCCGCGTGTTCGCGTCGTTCATCTTCTCCCAGGTCTTTCCGCCGTCCTTCGTGCGATAAAGCCCGTTCGCGAGCTTCTGCTTCGGCGTTCCCGGCGCGGCCTTGCGCCCGCGGATCGAGTCGGCCTCCACCATCGCGTAGACGATGTTCGGGTCCTGCGGGTAGATCGAAAAGCTGATCCGCCCCTTCTCGGTCTCCGGAAAGCCACCGCCCTTGATCTCGGTCCACGTCGCGCCGGCGTCCGTCGACTTCCAGAGCGCCGAGCCGGGTCCGCCCGATTTCAGGAAGTACGGCCCACGCACGCGCTCGTAGCTCGATGCCCACACGACGTTCGGGTTCTTCGGGTCGAGTCCGACATCGATGAACCCGGCCTTGTCGCTCACGAACTTGATGAGCTTCCAGGTCTGCCCGCCATCCTCGGTCTTGTAGAGCCCGCGCTCGGGATTCGACTTCCAGGCTGCGCCGAGCGCGGCGACATAGACGACGTTCGGGTTGGTCGGATGCACGGCGATGCGCCCGATATGTTGCGTTTTCTCCAGACCCATGAGCTTCCAGGTCAGGCCGCCATCGGTCGACTTGTAGATGCCCTGTCCGGGCTCGATCGTGTTGCGTGAGTTCTGCTCGCCGGTGCCCGCCCATACCTGCTGTGTATCGGACGGCGCAATGGCGAGTGCCCCCATCGATACGATCGGGTAATCATCGAACACGGGCCGGAACGTGGTGCCTGCGTTCGTGGTCTTCCAGATTCCGCCGGCAGCGGCGGCGACAAAGAACGTCTTCGACGGGCTGGGTATGCCGACGACGTCGGCGACACGCCCCTCGAAGTTGGCGGGGCCGACGGTGCGCCAGCGGAACCCCGCGATGGTCGCCGAGTCGAGCGGCTGCTTGGTGCTCTGGGCGAGCGCGGCGGCGCTGCTCACGACGGTGGCAGCGAGGGCCGAGAGAACTGAGAGAGGTCGCATAGAGACGGGAAGGGGGCGTCGAACCGGCAACCGGATCAGAGCGTGAGCCTCACGAGTCCGTCGACGGACCGGGGCAGCATACTGGTACGCTTGGTTGTGACGAAGCGTTGTGTTATGGTCATTCCCGGCGGGGCGAGGAGGCGACCATACCGGCAAAGTCCTGGCTGCTGACTGCTCTACGGTCGGCATCGCGGTCTGGTCGGCGGGCATCGGGGTTCGTCGGCGGAACGCGCTCGCAGTCGGCGCCGCCGGACCAGAGTGGCGGCCCGGACTCCGGCTTCCGCCAGGTCCGGCGATCGCGGCGACGCCGCGCGAGCACCTCCTCTGGCCGCGCCCCCGCGAGATGATCTCGACGAGCCCCGGCGCAATGAGCCAGGCGCGCCCAACTACTCGACGACGATCCGGCGCTCGGTCCTCACGTGATACTGTTTCGCGACGTCGATCTCGAGCTCGACGAGATAGGGGCCCGGGGGAAGCGTCGAGATGTCGACCTCGACGGATCGCGGCGACATCGTCTTGCCGCGAGCCGACACGTCCTGCACCTGCACGCTCACGGGCTTCGCCTCCTTCCACAGGTGAAGCGCGCGCTTGAGACGCTGCGATCGCGTCGCCGCGTCCTGGACCTCCGGGGCCACCGTCACGCTGATCCCCATTGTCTCGCCACCCGGGTTCGTCCCGTACGCCTCCCAGTAGAACCCGAGCTTCTTGGTCGAGCGCACCGTGAGTGTCGGCATCATGTGCGGGATCACCTCGTCGAGCGTCGCCGGCAGCTGGCCGTACGGCTCGAACAACAACAGGTCCGAGAGCGAGACACGCACCCCGACCGCGTACGGCGGCCGAATGCCATAGCGCGCCCGCGCGCTGCGCTTCACTGTCGGTGACGTCACCTCGGCGCTCATGAGCAGCGGCGCCCACACGCTGTGCGCGGTGATGACGCCCCGCGACTTGTTAGGCATCCGGACGATCGTCGCAGCCGCCTCCTCACCCCGCGTCAGCACGAGCGCGGCCTGCACGTCACTCGCGCGCGCCAGCGCCGAGTCGCTGCGGAGGTCGTATGCCAGCACGACCAGCGAGGAGTCGCCGCGGCGGAACAGCGCCGACTGGTGCTCGAGCCGCAAGAGCGGCGTCGCGTACGCCGGCGCGTACCGCGCATGCACGACACCCGGCCTCGTCGTCCACCGCAGCGAGTCGGTGTTCTCCGGGTTGTCGAACACGAACGCGTTAGGCAGGTAGGGGTACGCAGGCTCCGGCTCGTGGCCCACGACCGTCAGGCCGCGGCCGCCGAACCCGCCCCCGGTCTTCGACCACGCCCGCGGCCAACTGTACCGCAGCAGCAGCTCGCGCTCGTCATCGTCGAACCCGCCCTCGTGCGCCGACGGCGCCTCGGTCAGCATCTGCGCCATCGTCACCCGCGCGTAGTGCTCCGTCCGCGCATCGTTCGCCGGCGTCGAGAACAACGGGCGCGCCAGCCACCACACCCGACGCTCGAACTCGAGCCGCGCTCGGTCGCCACACACCTGCGCGCGGTATCGCGGCAGCAGCTCCTCGTCCAGCAGCAGCGAGATGTCCTCCCACCGGCACCGCTCGCGCTCCGGCATCGCGGCAATCGCCGCCCGGTACGCACTGTCCGCCTGCGCGTACGCCCCGGCCTCGTGGTACGCGAACCCGACGAGCGTCCCGCACCGCCAGACCTCCGTCGCCCGACACGCGAGCGCCGCCGCAATCGTCTCCTTCGGCCTCCCGGCCTCGGCGAGATACCGCACACGCTGCGACGCGACCCAGAGATCCGTTGGGACCGCGGCGGCAGCCGAGTCGAGGAGACCGATCAGCCGCGCACGCGCGTCACCGACCTTGGCGGGCTCGCGTGGCGGCGGCGGCTCCTTCTCGTCGTACCAGTAACAGAATCGGCCGATCTGCTCGTCGCACGAGTTCCCACCGCGCGAGCTCTTCGACTCGGGAAGGTTGGCGCGCCGAAACTGCTCGAACTGCAGTTGAGCGGTGTGCGCGGCGCTCGCGAGCGTCGAAACATCGACGGCGGTCTCCCTCGGGCGAGTCGAATCCCGGTCGAACTTTTCCGACCCGCTCCGCACGGACGTCACCTGTGCCCTGACAGGAAACCCCAAGCCCGCGGCCAGGGCGACGACGGCGGGTACTAACAGACAGCGACTGATCATTGCCAAGCAGAAACGGCCCGAAGACGTGGCGAGCGTGATAATGTGCCGTCGGGACCACGCGGGCGAAACGGTGACAGGCGAGCGCCATGCAGCGCCATGCGAGAAGGGCGGCGCCCTTGAGGAGCACCGCCCTTCAGACACCGAGGAGTGCTACCGGTGCTTCAACGCTCCGTCGGCGGATTGTCCGCGATTCGAACTTTCTTGAAGGTTGGCGTCTGCACCTTGAGCGCCACCACGGAGTCCGCTGCCGCCTTGGTTCGCGTGGCGATCGATTTCACCGCGCCGTCCACGCTCCGAAACGCCCGCTCCAGATCTGCCGTGGTCGGTACCTTCGGTCGTGCCGAGGCCGGTCGATACGGACCGAAGTTGTCTGGAGTGGGTGACTCGGCGCGCACCTGTCGTACCTCGCCTTCGACGCGGCGGCCCGAAATGACCCGCTCCACGGTGCCCGAATCCGGTTCGGGCTCCGGCAGCGATGCATTGGCAGCGCTCTGAGAGACCGGCGTGACGCCCGCAGACTGGGCTCTCGTCGTGGCGAGACTCACGGAGCCAGCCGGGACGCCACGTTCCTCGGAAGTTACGTAGTCGCGAGCGGCGATAAGGCCGGCGACCAGCACCACGCCGGCGGCGATCATAAAGACGTTCGATCGGCTTTTTCTGGAGGTCACCTCGTTCAGGAGCTCGTCCCGGCCCATGTCGGAGAAGCCGTGGTCCACGCTCGTCGTGGTCGGCGGCTCGGGCGCTACGGAAATGATCTGGACGCCCGGCATCACGACCGGCTTTGGCGACCCATCGTAGCCGTACGTCTCACCGGGGTCCGTCACAGTGACCTTCGCCGCAGCCGCGACAACCGGACGGGCGACGACTGGCTCGTCTGCGACGACAGGTGGCTGCGCCGGCTCGGGCTCCGACTCGCGAACCGTCTGGATTGGCGAGCTGTACTCCGCCGTCTGGATTATGGGCAGCGGCTCCCCGTCGATCTCATCCTCGCGCGCGGTTGCGCTCTCCTGAGCGATCAGGATGGCGCGGAGCTCGGCCACGCGGTCCCAGAGGCGCTGCAGCGACGCGATGTCCGCGTCGGGGGCCTCGCCGCGGATTCGGAGAACGCGTTCCCGGAGCTCGAGCTCTTCGCGCGCCGCACCGAGGTGCGTGTACATCTCCGCGAGATTGGTGAGGACTCCGGCGACCTGTACGTGCGTCGGGCCTAGCGTGCGCTCGGTGACCTCGAGTAGCCGATTGAGGAGTGCGGCAGCGGCGAGATAACGGCGCTGCAACGAGTAGATGCGCGCGAGCGCGTTGAGCGTGGCGGCGAGCCGCGGATCGCCGGCGGCGAAATCCTCGGCAAGCTGCAGGGCGGCGGAAAACGACTGCTCGGCATCTTGAAGCTTCCGATTCTGGAGCGCCTGTCGCCCCGCCTCGTACAGAAGCTTCCAGTTGTTGATGGGTATGTCGGCCATTTGCGCCTCCTCGGTGACTATCGACGCACGGATTCGGGAGGTGCAACACACCGGGCCGAACATTTTCAACAGCGCGACCCTCAATGCCACGATTGTGACACAGATCGCCAAAGCAAAGAACCCCGCCGTGGAGGGCGGGGTTCTCAACAACCGGTGATTTAGGAGGTTACGCGGCCCAGTCGCGGCGGAGGGCCTTGGCCGCTTCTCCATCTCGTACGGCCGCCAGCGCCCTGTCGCGCAGCTGGCGAACGCGTTCACGGGTGACCCCGAAAACGGTCGCGATCTGCTCCATGGTCATGGGTTCGCCGGTCTCCAAACCGTAGTACATCAGGAGAATCTTGCGATCCCGTGGCGGCAGCGGGCTCAGTGCCCGCAGCAATGCCTCGCGACGCGACTCATCTTCGAGTCGCGCGTCCACGTCGGTGCGCTCGTCCGCCTCTGCAGGCAGGATGCTGGCGAGCGTGCGGGCTTCCGAACGCCCGCTCCCGTTGCCCAGCGGCTCGTCGAGCGACCGCTCGGGCTGGATTGCGATGCTCAGCTCGCGGACGACATCGAGCGGCAGCTCCGCCACCCGTGCCAGCTCCTCGATCGTTGGCTCACGCTCCAGCACCTCGCGGAGCGCGGTGCGGGCGCGCGCGATCTTGCGGACGTCGGTTGCCCGCCCGAGCGGGACGCGGACAGTGTGTGTCTTGGTGGAGATCGCCGAGAAGATTGCCTGGCGAATCCACCACACCGCGTAGCTGATGAAGTTGACTCCGACGTCGGGGTCGTACTTGTCGGCAGCGCGGCAAAGTCCGCCGTTGGCCTCACCCACGAGGTCTTCGAGGGGGAGTCCACGGTTCTGGTATTGTTTGGCGACCGAAAAAGCGAAGCGAAGGTTGGCGCGGATGAGCTCATCGCGCGCCGCTTCACGCTCCTCGGCGCTCAACTTGGTGTTGCGCATACGGCGCGCGAGCGCCTTCTGCGCCTCCGCGGTCGCCACGGGCTCGTTCGACAGCTCCTCGATGTAGAGATCGAGAAGGTCGGGCGGGGTCGTGTCCGCGATTGCTACCGGACGCGGCTTGGCGGCCGCCCGGCTCTTCGTTGTAGCCATCCTCGGCACCTCGTAAAGGGCAGTGGTTTAGGGCTCACTGACCCTGCTAATCCTTATGAACTCTCTTCGATCATTTGAGAGCGCCCGCGTGCGGACCCTCTGGGATCCGACCGCGGGCGCCTGAACGCTACAATCAAATAACACGAAGGCCTGAGCGAAAGTTCCGTATTGCAATCTCTTGGCTCGAAACAGTCGCAGTGGTCAATGTAAACGGTTACAATATTCGGGCGATAGAGGGTATGCGGTATGACGCAGCGTTCCTCAACCTGCTGAGCTCGGTGGCAACCATCAAGGATGTTGCTCGCGAGGCGAAGGTGTCGGTGGCCACCGTTTCGCGCGCGTTCAACGATAGCGGGCCCGTGAGCGAAGAGACTCGGCAGCGGATCCGCGATGTTGCCGAGCGGCTGAGATATTCCCCGCACGGGGTGGCTCGTAGTCTGATTACGAGCACGACGCATACGATTGGTACGCTGTTGCCGGAGCTTTACGGGGAGTTTTACGCCGAGCTGATCCGTGGGATGGATCAGGCGGCGCGGCGGAGTGGCTACTATCTCCTCGTCTCGAGCTCGCGCGACGCGAAGGACGAATTCGAGGCCGCGCTCCGCGCCATGCGCGGCCGGGTGGATGGCCTCGTCGCGATGTCACCGCATCTGGATGCGGCATCCGTGGTGGCCAACGTGCCGCCGGCGCTGCCGACGGTGCTCCTGAACTGCGCCGTCTCGGGCGATGGGTACGACGCGTTCACGATCGAGAACCGTCGCGGCGCGTACGACATGGTGCAGCATCTCCTGGGCCTGGGTCATCGCGCGATCGCGATGATCACCGGCGCGGCGGGGACGTACGACGCGGCGGAGCGGCTGCGCGGATACCGGAAGGCGATGCGCGAGGCGGGAATCGAGGTACCTAACGAGTGGGAGCTGGCCGGGGATTTCTCCGAGGCCTCCGGCCATCGCGCGGTCGAAGCGCTGCTGGCGCTCGATCCTCGTCCGACGGCGATCTTCGCGGCGAACGACTCCATGGCGATCGGCGCCATGAGCGCGCTGCGCGAGGCGGGCCTTCGCATCCCGGAAGACATGGCCGTCGCGGGGTTCGATGACATCCCGATCGCGCGATACACGAGCCCGCCGTTGACCTCGGTGCACGTCTCGATTGCCGAGCTCGGTAGTCGTGCCGTCGAGACGTTGCTCCACGCGATGGCCAACAAGGGCGCACACACACGACGCCATCAGCGTCTGGCCACGACGATCGTCGTTCGACAGTCGTGTGGCTCCGGATCCGGTCCACGCACGACCGACATCTGATACCGCGGCTGGCGGTTGCATGCATGCGCGCTGCGCCGCCGCGCGGGCGCGCACTATGCAGCAACGCTCTCCGTCGCAGAGCGGCTCCCACTCGAATGCCTAACGGGTAGAGTCGGCTTGCGCACGCGACGCCGTGAAGCCCTGGGGCGTCCGCGACAACAAAACGGAGGGACCCATGATCAGTGGTGTGAGAATCTCGTCAACTCGGCGCTCACGAAACCACGCCGTGGGGCGTGCGTTCATTTTCGGAGCCGTGGCGGTATTCGCCGCGATCGCGCCGCCAGCAAACGCCCAGACCACCACCGGCAACATCCGCGGCTACGTCCGCGGACCGAACAATGCCCCCGTTCCCGACGCGCAGGTCGCGGCACGCGACCCGGCAATGGGGACCACCCGAGGGACCGTCTCCAACTCCAGTGGATTCTATACGCTCGCCGGCCTTCGGCCCGGCGACTACGAGCTCACGATCAGGCGCATCGGGTTCACGCCGCAGACGCGGAACGTGACCGTCGGCATCGGTCAGACGGTGACGCTCGACTTCTCCATCCAGGAAGCCGCCGCGCAGATCGCCCCCGTTGCCGTCGTCGCGACCGCGACCGAGACGGCCCGCACGTCGGAAGTCGGGACGAACGTGACCGAAGAGCAGATCCAGCGGCTGCCGAACTTCGAGCGGAACTTCCTCGACCTCGCGCGAATCGCGCCCGGCATCACGCCGACCGCGGTGAACAACACCGACAAGTTCATCTCCGCCGGAGGCCAGCCGCCCGAGGCCGTGAACGTCTTCGTGGACGGCGCAACATACAAGAACGATGTGCTGCGCGGCGGCGTCGTCGGTCAGGACGCGAGCAAGGGCAACCCGTTCCCGCAGGGTGCCGTTCAGGAATTCCGCATCATCACCCAGAACTACAAGGCCGAGTACCAGAAGGCGGCCAGCGCCATCATCACGGCAACGACGCGCAGCGGTACCAATCAGTGGGAAGCGGACGCCTTCGCCTTCGGGGTCGGCAAGTCGTACGTCGCGCGGGACGCGTTCTCGGCGTCGCGCGGCGATCCGCGGCCTGACTACAAGCGGCTGCAGGCCGGCGGCAGCCTTGGCGGACCGATCGTCCAGAACAAGCTGTTCTTCTTCGGGACCTACGAGTTCAATGGACGTGACGAGCCCGAATACGTGCGGTTAGGCGGCGACACGCTGTTCGCTCCGCCGTCGCTCGTCAGTTCGCTACAACCACTTACCGGACAGTCGACCAGCGAGTTCCGTGAGCATCTGGGATTCGGAAAGCTCACATGGGCGAAGTCGGAGCGCAGCACCGTTGACTTGAGCGGCACCCTTCGCAAGGACACGGATTTCCGCGGTTTCGGTGGACAGACGACCTTCCAGGGCGCCGAGAATCTGGACGTCAACGTCTACACCGGTGTCGCGAACTGGCGGTACGCGGCTGACCGGTGGATCAACGAGGCACAAGTCAACGTTCAACACTTCACGTGGGGATCGATTCCCAAGTCCACGACACCGATTGTGCAGGACTATCAGGGCCTGCTGCGAGTTGGCGGCAAGGATGCGAGCCAGGACTTCACGCAGAATCGCATCTCGCTACGGAACGACGTCACGAGAACAGCGGCGCATTGGGGTGGCGACCACACGATCAAGGGCGGGGCGTACGTCGACTTCCTCACGTACGAAGCCGTCAAGAATCAGCAGGCAACGCCGCTCTACAGCTATCGCAAAGACGAAGACTTTGCACGGCCGTTCGAGGCGGTGTACGGATTTGGCGATCCGAAGGTAAACACCGACAACCAGCAATTTGGCGCCTATCTCCAGGACGACTGGTCGGTGACGCCGCGCCTGGTGTTGAATCTTGGTCTCCGGTGGGATGCCGAGACGAACATGATCAACAACGACTACGTCACACCGAGGCCGCTGGCCGATTCCCTCGCTGGGCCGCTCAACAGCCAGCTGTTCGTGGATCGTCCCGTGCTCAAGTCCGACGGGACGTGTTGCAACACCGTGCAGGTGCGTGTCATCGATGAGCTCGGCGGCCTCAATCGCTACATCACGAGCGGAAGCTCCGACAGGCCGATGTACCTCGGTGCGTGGCAGCCACGCGTGGGCGCGTCATTCGATGTCTTCGGCAACAACCGTACGGTCCTCTTCGGTGGCGCAGGCATCTACTTCGACCGCAACTACTGGAACACGCTCTTCGATGAGCGATTCCGTCGGCAGTACAACGTCCCACGCATCTCGTTCGCTGATGCATGTCCGCCGGGCAGTCCGGTGAACTGCGTCGTGTGGGATGAGAAATACCTGGATCCGAATCAACTCAAGACGCTCTCGGGCACCGCGGGGGTTCCGGAAGTGTTTCTTGTGGCGAACGACCTGAAGCCACCCAAGACCTATCAGTTCAGTGCCGGCGTTAGGCAGGGGTGGGGACGATCGCTCGTGACCCTTTCGTACAACGGAGTCCGGGGCGAGAATGGGATGAACTTCGTCCGCGCCTCGCCATTCGGCGGACTTGGTCCGAACTACCTCACGGCCTTCGTGACCGACGATCGCGTGAAGAGCTGGTACGACGCCATGCAGCTGCAGATCGATCGTCCGATCCAGGCGGACACACGATGGGGTGGCTCGATCGCGTACACGCTCGCGCGATCTCAGGAACAGGGACAGACGACGGACCTGTTCTGGGGCTTTGACGACAAGTACCCGACCGTCGGCGACCTGCCAAAGCGTCGGGCGCCGGGCAACCAGACTCACACCATCACGGCGAACGGAATCGTCAGAGCGCCCTGGGAGATCTATTTCAGCACGATCATCAACCTCGGGTCCGGCCTGACGGTGAACGCACAGGACAACACGAACGGCAGCGAGTTCGGCAAGCAGGTCAGCTACGTCTATTCGCCGCCAACGAAGCCGTTCCTCGGCATCGGTCACGTGTTCGCCTATCAGAACGTCGACCTTCGACTCGAGAAGGCGTTCACGCTCGCGAGCGCGCAGCGCATCAGCCTCGTCGCCGACCTGTTCAACGCGTTCAACAACGCGAACTACGGATGCTTCAACACGACGATCGAGAACCCGCCGAATCCGAACTACAACACGCCGGGGTGCGCCGGTCTTGGCCGCCGGCTCCAGGTCGGGCTGCGGTACGGGTTGCAGCCCATCCGTCAGGCGGGAACACAGAGCAGATGAACGCGCGAGCGCGTCACCTGACCTTACGCACGTGGCACACGGCGGCGCGCTTCCGCGCCGCCGTTGTCTTGGCGCTCGCCACCTCGGGATCCGCGTTAGGGTGCGGCCGGCCCGTCACCGCCCCCGTCACCCCGCGGCCAACGCCAGTCGCACCGCAACGAGCGGACGCGTTTCTCGACACGCTCCAGCGGCGAACGTTTCAGTGGTTCTGGGACACGACCGACCCTCGCACCGGCCTGACACCGGACCGCTGGCCCGCCCGAACGTTCTCGAGCGTCGCCGCGATCGGCTTCGCGCTCACCGCGTACCCGATCGGTGCTGAACGTGGCTACGTAACCCGCCCCGCGGCGGCCGAGCGAACGCTCACGACGCTTCGGTTCCTCTGGCAGCTGCCTCAGGGCGAGACGGCCACCGGCGTGGCCGGCTACAAGGGCTTCTTCTACCACTTTCTCGACTTCGAGAAAGGCCATCGCTTCGAGAAAGTGGAGCTGTCCACGATCGACACATCGCTGCTCCTGGCCGGCGCGCTGTTCTGCCAGTCGTACTTCACCGACACCGCCCGTGCCGAGGTAGCGATTCGCGCCTACGCCGATTCGCTCTACCGTCGCGTCGAGTGGACGTGGCCGCGCAACCGCCCGCCGGCGGTGAACATGGGTTGGAAGCCGGGGGGAGGGGGAGGGGGAGGGGGAGGCTTCGAGCCGTTCGACTGGCGCGGGTACGACGAGGCGATGATCCTCTACGTGCTCGCGTTAGGCTCGCCGACGCACGCCATCGAGCCGGCCGCGTGGGACGAGTGGACGAAGAACTACCAGTGGCACGACTTCTACGGCCAGCAGCACGTGAACTTCGGGCCGCTGTTCGGGCATCAGTACTCGCACGTGTGGGTGGACTTCCGCGGTATCCGCGACGCGTACATGCGGGGGAAGGGGATCGACTACTTCGAGAACTCGCGGCGCGCGACCATCTCGCAGCGTGAGTACGCGATCGACAATCCGTACAAGTGGGTCGGGTACGGCGCGAACGAATGGGGACTCACCGCATCCGATGGCCCGCGCGACGGGCCGGTCACGGTGGAGGGAATCCCGCGCGTGTTCTTCACCTATGCGGCTCGAGGTGCCGCGTGGAACGAGATTCGAGACGACGGGACCATCGCGCCAACGGCGGTGGGTGGGTCGGTCCCATTCGCGCCCGAGATCACCATCCCCACCCTGATCGCGATGCGCGAAAAGTACGGCGACCGTCTCTTCACGAAATACGGCTTCCTCGACGCGTTCAACGCCACGTTCCCGAAGAGCGGCCTAACGCCGCAGGCGGGAACCGTCATACCGGGCGTCGCGTGGTTCGACAGCGACTACCTGGGGATCGACCAGGGGCCGATCCTGGCGATGATCGAGAATCACCGTTCCGGGCTCGTGTGGCGGGTCATGCGAACCAACCCGTATATCAAGACAGGGTTGAAGCGGGCGGGGTTTACGGGCGGTTGGCTGGATCAGTAGCGTGTCATCCCGAGCAAGCATGTCATTCCTCGACTCGCTGGCGCTCGCTCGGAATGACAAGGCCGCTTGGAATGACTTCATGCGGGCGCACATCGTCCTGAGCGATGAATCGCATGACAGCAGCGCTACTACAATCGAGGACGTAATGGCCGGGAGTGTGAACGAATGAGATGGTGGGCGTCGGCGCTGCTGCTGACGGGAGCTATGTCTCCGCGGCCGCCCGAGCAGAAGCCGACCCTCCTCGACGCGTTCGAGTCGGTGAAGGACTGGCGCGCGAGCCCGGCCGACGGTGTGTCGCTCCAGGTGTCCAGCGACTCGGGCTTCCATGGTCGCGCCATGCGACTGGACTTCGATTTCCACGGCCGCGGCGGGTACGCGGTCGTGCATCGCGCGTTCAACTTCACAGTTCCGGCGAACTACGAGTTCTCGTTCCGTATTCGCGGGGACGCACCGCCGAACACGCTCGAGCTCAAGCTCATCGACCCGAGCGGCGACAACGTGTGGTGGTCCAACCAGCCAGGCTTCGAGTTTCCGCGCGCGTGGACCGAGGTCGTTCGAAAGAAGCGACAGATCACGTTCGCGTGGGGCCCCAAGGGTGGCGGAGAGCTGACACGCGTTGCCGCGATCGAGTTCTCGATCACGGCCGGGACGGGCGGAAAGGGAACCGTCTGGATCGATGAGCTGCAGTTGCGGCCGCGCGAGCCCGACCGGCCATACGCGCTGACCCCGACCGTCACCGCCACGTCGGAATCCCCAGGCTTCGAGGCGCGGCGTGCGCTCGACGGCGACACATCGACGCTGTGGCGATCTTCCGCAGCACCGGCCCCAATCGTGCCGCCGCCGCCCGCTGCAAAAAAGGGCGCCCCGCCGCCGCCGCCGGTCGTACTGCCGCCCAACTCACGACAGGTAGTACAGGTCGATTTCCTGCAGAGCCGGGAGTTCGGCGGTCTCCAAGTCGAGTGGGAGCCCGGCCATCAGGCGTCTGACTATACCGTCGATTTCTCCCCCGACGGCCGGACGTGGGAGACTCGCTATCACGTCGTCGGCGGGAACGGCGGCAGCGACTACATCTACCTGCCCGAGAGCGACACGCGCTTCATGAGGCTCGCGCTCGAGCGTGGTCCGTCCGACACGTTTGGGTTGCGCGAGATCACCGTCGAGCCGCTCGAATGGTCGGCGTCCAGGAACGCGTTTTTCGCGGCCATCGCGAAGGACGCGCCGGCCGGGAGCTACCCCAAGTACCTGAGTGGCGTCCAGTCCTACTGGACCGTCGCGGGCGCGGACGGCGACCAGGCGGAGGTACTCGTCAACGAGGAAGGAATGGTGGAAGCACGGAAGGGAGGCTTCTCCGTCGAGCCGTTCGTGTTCGTCGGCGGCAAGCTTTCCACCTGGCGCGATGTGAAAACCACCCAGTCCCTCGCCGGATCGCACTTTCCCCAGCCGAGCGTCCAGTGGACGGCCGACGACTGGCAGCTCACGCTCGCCCCAGTCGCCGTGCTGGGAGGTACCGACTCCTCCATCGCCTACCTGCAGTATCGGCTCACGAACACGAGTCGAGGACGACAGGCCATGCGGCTGTACCTGGCGATCCGGCCGTTTCAGGTGAATCCGCCATGGCAGTTCCTCAACACACCAGGCGGTGTGGCCACCATCCGGCAGCTGGCGGCCGAGGGACAGGTAGTCCGCGTGAATGGGGAGCCGGTGGCGGTGTCGCTGACGCCGCCTAACGGGTTCGGCGCGGCGACGTTCGACCAGGGCAACATTGTGGATTACCTCCGCGATGGCTCACTGCCACCAGCGACCAGCGTCCAGGACCAGTTCGGCCAGGCGTCCGGCGCTTTCGCGTACACGGCCGACGTCGACAGCGGCGCCGCAGCCGTGGTCGAGCTCGCGCTGCCGCTGCACGAGGCGTCCATCGCACAGCTGGAACGCGAGCGTGTGCTCGGCTCCCGCGCGCCGCGCGACCGCGTGGCGGACGCTCGCCGAATGTGGCGGGATGCGGTCGAGCGCGTGACGATCGAGCTGCCGCCATCGGCCTCGCGCGTCGTGAACACGCTGTACGCGAACCTCGGGTACATCCTCGTCAACCGCGACCACGCCGGACTACAACCGGGCTCGCGGTCCTACGCGCGCTCGTGGATCCGCGATGGCTCACTCGAGGCGACGGCACTCCTGCGGATGGGCCGTCCCGACGTGGTGCGCGAGTTCCTGGAGTGGTACGCCGGCTTCCAGTATCCAAATGGAAAGGTCCCGTGCTGCGTCGACTCGCGCGGAGCCGACCCCGTTCCCGAACATGACAGCAACGGCGAGTTCATCTACCTGGTCGCCGAGTACTGGCGGCACACGCACGACCACGCGGTGGTGGACCGCATCTGGCCTAACGTGATGCGGGCGGCGCAGTACATCGACTCGCTTCGGCAGCAGCGTCGCACGACGGAATTTCAGTCGGGCGACAAGCGCGTGTTCCACGGGATCCTGCCCCCATCCATCAGCCACGAAGGGTACTCGGCCAAGGCGATGCACTCGTACTGGGACGATTTCTTCGCGCTGCGCGGACTCGAGGACGCGGTGGAGCTCGCGCATGCGTTGAGCCGGCAGGAGCAGCCGCAGCTGATGTCGCTGCGCGACGAGTTCAGGCGCGACCTGTATGCGTCGATTGAGCTCGCGATGGCGCAGCACCGAATCGACTTCATTCCAGGGGCAGCGGATCTGGGCGATTTCGACGCGACGTCGACGACGATCGCGGTGTCGCCCGGTGGCGAGCTGGGACGCATGCCCGATAGCGTCGCGCATGCGCTCGAGCGCACGTTCGACCGATACTGGGGCGAGTTCGTCGCGCGGCGCGATGGCACGAAGCCGTGGGAGAGTTACACGCCGTACGAGCTTCGTGTCGTCGGAACCATGGTGCGGTTAGGCAAGCGAGACCGTGCACACGAGCTGCTCGACTGGTTCTTCAAGGGCCAGCGGCCACCCGCGTGGTATCAGTGGGCTGAAGTCGTGTGGCGTGACCCCGCGACCCCGAAGTTCATCGGCGACATGCCGCACACCTGGGTTGGCTCCGACTACATCCGCTCGCTCCTCGACATGTTCGCGTACGAGCGCGAGTCCGACTCGTCGCTGGTCGTTGGAGCCGGCATTCCCGAAGCGTGGGTGATGGAGAAGCCGGGCGTGACCGTCCGGCGACTCTCGACACACTATGGGCCGCTCACCTACACGATCCGCAACGAGAGCGGCCGGGTGCGCGTGTCGATGTCGGCAGGCCTAACGATTCCGCCGGGCGGGATCGTCGTCCATTCGCCGTTCGTGAAGCCGGTCGGCGAAGTGCGCGTCAACGGTGTGCCGAGCGCCGCGGGGCCATCGGGCGGCGTACTCG